>CAJWGQ010000043.1 GCA_913041025.1 uncultured Gammaproteobacteria bacterium
GTGTTCAGGCATCCCGTTGGGTATTCTGTGAGGATTCTAAAATATTAGAGGAATTCAAGAATGCTAACTCTGAATACTTGGCGGTTGATGGTGGTGGCTATCTGACTTATTTAGCGCCTTCTAAAGTTAACTTACAGTTGGCTGAGGAGCGCTGGCCGGATGTGAGATTCTTGGAAACACGTGAACACTAACTACTGGGTTTTAGTGTAAGAAGAGGAATATTTTTGTTATGGATATTATTGATGTCGCAGGAAAAACTGAGATGGAATTGGCGCTTATTGTCAGTCGTTTCATCGAACCGGCTTCTGATCACGAGGTTTTTTTAACGCAATATTCGGAATTTACTGCGATGGTTCGCGAAAGAATCGATGGAACTAGTTCTCTAGATCTATTCTTGGAAGAGTATGGCAAGACTGGTTTTGTCCAGGAGCAATCGGTAGAAATGCAAATTTGGCACAGCGATGTTGTGCGTGTTTTTGAGGACAAAAAGGGAATACCAATTAGTCTTGGCGTGTTATTGATCGAAACAGCAAATCGTTGTGGCTTTACTGCTAAAGGAGTGAACTATCCCGGCCATTATCTTGTACACATAAACGAGCAGTTGGTCGATCCGGTAAGTCTAAGAAAATTAGATCCTGGGCAAATGGATGAAAAGTCTCAAGATCAGACTGGATTACTAGCACCCGTTGCGCCGGTAGTCACGTTTTTAAGAATGTTGAACAACCTTAAAGCGTTGCAATCTCGCGATCAGAATTGGGCTGAGTGTATAGAGCTGGTAGATATGCAGTTGAGTGTTTCTCAGGGAAATGATCGGTTGAAAGCTTCGTTGATGTTTGAAAAAGGAGAGTTCTGGACAAAAATGGAAGTTTACTTGATGGCCCGAGAAAACTTTTTAGAGGCAGCTCGGCTTAGTGGCGACAAAGAGTTTATCGAACAATGTGAAGCTCGGGTGATATCAGTTTCAAACTTTGAACAAGTGGTCCATTGAGTTATGCGTCAGATAGATCGCCGTAGGGGTTATCTATATCTAGGCTGACGCTCTCTCTGAACCCTGGTATGACTATCTCCTTAGGGGAAATAGATAGTTCCTCGCCATCCACTACGCCCTCGCCAAATTGATAGATTGGCTTGGTGTCAAGGTCATCAGCTCTCAGGTTATAGTTTTCTGCGGCTTCCTGTATTTTTTCTGACCGTTTTTTGTGCGCGGTTAAATCCTTTGTGCCCCACCTTTTTTTAAGAAGCTCTTCAGTTTTTGACGGGGATACAAAAAATCCGGTGGCATTGTTTCCTCCAAATCCTTTTGAATTTACGAATCCAACTGGCATAGACGATGGATCGATTTCGATATCGTCGAAGGGTAACTGGAGGTGACTATCGTGTACGTCTTCCGCAATGTGGTCTATCGTTTTGATTCCAGGGAATAGTCCATCCTCCCATGTTCCTAGTATCGCGCTTAGTTGGTCTCCACCGGCTGGCGCCATTGAGTGGCCTACATAGCACTTAACCGCTCCTGTTAACCAAGATTCGATGCCGAAAGTCTTGGCCAACTCATTGAGTATGTGAGATTCGGTCACTCGATTCTGGGGTGTGCCTGTCCCATGAGCTTGCATAAAAGATCCGTTCTTAAGAACTTCCTCTCCTAATAAATTTTTGGCAGATGCCATGGCTTTTGCCACAGTTAGGTAGTTACCAATGCCGGGTCCCGGAATGGATTTTTTGTAGCCATCTGCGTGAACGAAAACATCAGGGACAGAACCAAGTATTCTCGCTCCAGATTCTAGAGCTAACTGATCATCCATTAGCACCAGCCAAATGGATGCTTCGGCGCAAGTGAATCCAGCATTCGAGGAAAATGGTCTGCAAGCTCGGCGATTGTCACAAACATCCGAGTCATCCAAGGCCTTTAGCTCTTCGTCTTCGGCTAGAGCACCCATGACACGGTAGCCTTCAATGACATGCGGAACGACTGGAGCTTCGCTGTTCCCCACAACAACAATTCGCTTGTTCCCAGAACGGATATCCTCGACAGCTCGTTTCACGTTATATAGAAAAGTTGCGCAAGCTCCTATGATGCCTGCTGTCTCTCCAACAGAGCCTAAGACGTAAGCATTAACGAAATCCCCAGGCATTTCGGGGAGCCCCAAGGCGCAATGCTTGGATGTTGGCCTACGGCCGGCAAGTGGGTTTTGTAAAAGACCGCCATAGGCGTCATTGTCGAGCTGACCCATGGCGCTTCCCGAGTAAACTGCTATTTCGTCGGGTTTAACTAAATTTCTTATTTCTTCCACTTCAAAGCCAGTTGACTGGATAGCATCTGAAGCGCCGTAAACGGTCAACTGCAGTCCCCTGGGATGGCTTCTACTAGCATATAGCGCGGCCGGATCGAACCCAGAGGGAACTTGTCCTGCACTCGTAACTTTTGAAACCCTTTCATCGGGCAGCAGGACATTCAATGATTCTGCACAAACTATTTGGGTTTCCTTGTCATTAATCCTTGTAAGAGACCAATTGTTGGGGATGGTTTCGGGGAGCTGCTTCGTCGGTATTTTGAACGAAATTGATTTGGCGTCAGTATCTTTTAATGTTGCTGAGGATTGCCAATGAACTGCATCAGGATCAAAAATCTCGATCTTTCTAATTAATGTGTGATCCTTTATGTGCTGTCTGACGGTCGAGTCCTGACTATTACCATCCAGTCTCATTAGTTTGGCCAGACTAGCAAAAGTTGTATCCTGCTTTTGTTGACCAAGTTTATCTATAACAAGACGCCTATAAGCGTGATGAAAGGAAGCCCGACCCGCAGGGTTGACTCCTCCGAAGCCCACCATTACCGGGAGAGGGGAATTGCTACTGAGATTTTTCAAGACCTCTCCAGTGCTATGGCTGTTGCTTCGCCGCCTCCAATACAGAGCGCCGCTACCCCCCTCTTCTTATCTAATCGCTTCATCGCGTGTGCGAGAGTGACTACCAGCCGACTGCCGGTGGATCCTATAGGATGGCCTTGAGCGCAGGCGCCACCATATAAATTTACCTTAGCTGGATCGAGGTTTAACTCTTGAATAGCAAGCATCGTTACCATCGCAAAGGCCTCGTTTATCTCGAAGAGTTCGACATCATCGATGTTCCAGTCAATTTTCGTCAGGAGGTTTTGTATCGCGCCCACTGGAGCAATGGTGAATTCAGAAGGATGAATTGAATGAGTACAATGCCCAACAATTCTTGCCAAGGGCTCCACCGTTAGATTTTGTTCATCAGAGGTGAGGACTAACGAGGAAGCCCCATCAGATATTGATGAGGAGTTAGCCGCTGTTATCGTGCCATCTGTTTTAAACGCCGGGCGCAGGGATGGTATTTTCTCGAGTTTTGCTCTGCCTGGTTGTTCGTCATTTGTTATTCGGTTCTCTCCGATTGAGATCGGTTCGATCTCAGATTCTAATAATTTATTTTCGATTGCGTCTCTTGCTTTGATTACCGAGTTTGTTGCGTAATCGTCCATATCTTTTCGGGTGAGCTGAAATTCATCCGCTGTATTTTGGGCGAAAGAGCCCATTGAACCGCCAGTCTCGGCATCCTCTAAACCATCTAAGAAAAGCGCGTCTTGCATTTGTTGATGACCCATTCGTAAACCTGATCTGGCCTTTTGTACCAAATAGGGGGCGTTGCTCATGCTTTCCATACCGCCTGCAATAATTGTGGTGCCACTATCAGCTTTAATCAGATCGGTAGCCAACATAATGGCTTTCATGCCAGAGCCGCAAACCTTATTGACCGTCGTCGCGCCGCACGAGTCAGGTAATCCTGCATTTCGCATGGCCTGTCTCGCGGGAGCTTGTTTGAGTCCGGCGCTCACCACATTGCCCATAATTACTTCATCGATCTGTGAATCTTGAACTGAAGCGCGTTCTATAGAGGCTCTTATAGAATGTGCCCCGAGTTCTGGCGCGCTTAAAGAAGACAGTGCGCCCTGAAAACTCCCCACCGGTGTTCTTGCTGCACTAGCGATATATACCTGTTTACTCAAGGTTCACCTCTTAGTTTAACTGTATTGATTAGATTCTAATGTTCTATGCCATGAAGAGCCAGCATCTGGAGTTGTTCAGTTTAAACGGTGCTCTTTAAACCGTGGAATCAGCTCGGCGAAGTTGCAAGGTTTGAAATTGATATCCAGTTGATTTTTCAGTATTTGTTGCCACGCCGTTTTGACAGCGTTTGAACTGCCTGGCAGGGAAAAAATCAGAGTACCATTTGCAATGCCGGCGACAGCTCTAGACTGGATTGTCGACGAGCCGATTTCCTTAAAAGAGATTTGTCTAAATAGCTCACCGAAGCCATCGATTGTTTTATCGAATAAGGGCTCCAACGCTTCTGGGGTACTGTCCCGACCCGTAAAACCTGTACCGCCGGTCGTAATGATGACTTGTATGCTTTGGTTTGCGATCCATAGCGAAGCTTTAGATCTGATTTCGTAAATATCGTCCTTTACTAGTTGTCTTTCGTTTATCGAATGGCCAGCAGAAATGGCAAGCTGTTCTAAGATAGAGCCAGACTTGTCCTCTTCGATGCTGCGGGTATCTGAAATCGTCAGTAAGGCGACTGAAAGGGAATTAAGATCCAATTGAGATTCTCAGGTTATGGGTTATACCTAAGTCATCATACAACAATTTAAGCGTTACGTTTTAGAGGATCTGTATTTTAACTGTCGGATTGATAATCAGGCTGCAAGTGGCTAGAGTAGCGTTTTGTTTTGTTCATTCTAGAAACGTTGCAGAAACAGCTCATAGAAGGGGATCGGCTGTTCTTAATAGCCGAAAATTTAGCGAAAGATTTCTCTCTTTTCCCTCAACAGTCCAGGGAAACCGAACCCGTGCCCGGACTTCTGTCCGATTCGGTGATCAGAGGGGAAATAGAGTCACTATCTAAGATAGATATTGATTCCTATATACAACGTGTTCTTGCTAATGCAGAAGATCAATCGCGGATTGCCGCGCCGAAAATAATTCGTCAACTCGGACGTGTCTTGGAAGAGAAGAGTTTGGGTCCTTACTATCAAGCGATACTCGACTTAGCCTTTCCCGAAGGAGAGACCCGTAGAGTCGGTTTTATGGCTCAAGATAGATCTAAAGATCTAGGGGTCTGGATGCCAGAACATCATCTTGAGGCCGCTAAGTTTGTGGAGATCTGCTCTACACAGTCAATACCTATTGTGACATTTATGGACACGCCAGGAGCAGATGCAAAGCAAGAAGCAAACGAACAAAACCAAGCGCACAGTATTTCTCGACTGATAGCGGAAATGAGTAACGTGGATGTTCCCAATATCGGGGTTATATATGGTCTTGGATATTCAGGTGGGGCAATACCGCTAGCGTCAAGTAATACGATCCTGTCACTAAAAGACGCTGTGTTCAGTACTATTCAACCTGGGGCGTTAGCCAACATTGTCAGGCGATTGAATCTGTCTTGGCAAGAGTGTGCACAATACGTTGGTTTGTCTGCATATGAATTGTATGGCCAGGGTAATATTGATGGAGTGGTAGATTATAGTCCTGCGGAGAAGCCGTCGACGCTAGACAATTTGCGTTTAGCAATTGTGGGATCTATCTCAAATGTAGAAGGTAGGGTGAAAGAATTTGTCTCAGAGAATCCTTACATTCTTGACCATTATAGGCAAAGCCTGACTCGTTACCTCAACCCCTCTAAAAGTTTGCTCGCAATGCAAACAAGCGCTTCGCTTAAATTAACTAAGAATCCTACCGAGTACCTCAACGTGTTCGGCGTTGCCTATAGATATTTACGGTATCTTCAAGTCCGGAAGAGGATAAAGGCGACTAGCACTTCGCAGTATGGTCGTCTAGCGGCCTTGGAGTTGCCTGCGGGAGATCTTAAAAGAAGAACAGATCTTGAACGCAGGCAAAAATTTCTAAGCTGGATTCAAGACCCGGACAAGGTGATTTACGATGACACCTTGTTAAAGGCCTGGCGGAATTACCAGGATAAAAAACAAGCCCTAAATGAAGATCGCGGACGCATAAAGCTACTTATATTTGGAGAGCCCAGACAGAATTACGAAACGGCCAGATTTGAATTGATCTCCTGTTTGCTCGCTTTTTTGTATAACCGTTGGAAGAACGAAGCGAGCAGTAACCTTGAGGTACTGATTAATTATCTGAGAAATTTTGAAGATACAAAATTAATACTGAAGGTCAGTGATATTGAAAACCCTATTGAGGTAATTAAGAGCATCTGTGCTCAGGATGATCTGCGGGAAGAGCTGCGTGAGCGATTTTCTTATCAAGGCAGAGCACTTTTAAACCCTGAAGACCTCGAAGATCGAGGTGAAAATCAGTTGGCTAAACAGCTAGCTTCAGAACTTAATGTTGCTATAACGGGCTCGGTTTTTTCTCTTGTATCCAACGAATTGCAATCATCAATTCAGTCTAACAGGGCTCTTTTAAATGAGAGAGTTCCTCATCTAGTTGGATCGATTGATGAAGCAACTAAAGGTGAAGATGAGTCTGCAGTTAACGTTCTGGATGTTTTGTTAGATGAAGAGCTAAGAGAGGACATTGTTGCCGAATGTAGGAACCTCTTAATATTTGATTCGGTTTATAACCAGGTCGTTGCGAATTTGGACGATATTGCCTCTGAAGCACAAAGTGCCCAGAGTTTATCGAAAGAGGCTCTGGCGCAGCTAATACGCTCGGCAGTAGCTGAATCAGAGGGTGATGATCAAGCACCTAATAATAGTTCGGCGTTGGCCCATTTTTTTGATTGGTATGAACGTTTACTAAAAATGCCGAAGGCTTCGTTATTCTTTACTGGGGTAGAGGAGTGGAAGAAGGCTAATTTTCCGCACATTGCAGACGCGCTATTCGTTGTGGTTACGCATATTTTTCAGAATTTGGTCACCTCATATATCCAATCTGAGCGTGAAAACAAAGTTTATCAAGGCCGGATTGCCCCAAGATTGATTGGCCGCAGGAAAGATTTCTGGAATCGCTTGAACATTGCATATAGTGATCTATTGATGCAAAAACGACTAGTGGAAGAACGACGACGAAATCCGTTTTCCTACAAAGACATAATTGATAGATATTTTGATAACTGGGAAGATCGTTATGAAGACCTCTTAAGTACGGACCCATGTTCTTTTCCAGGTTTTCGTCAATCGATCGAATCGGCGCTTAATAAGGAGGTGCCGCCTTGTGGGGTTGTAGCAGGGATAGCGGATTTTAAATCCTCGAAAAACGTGAAGGTCGGGGTTTTGTTATCTAACGTTTCCTTCCAAGCAGGCTCCTTCGATATGGCGAGTGCAGAGAAGTTCTGCAAGCTTTTGGTCGAATGTGCCGAGCAGCATATGCCCGTAGTGTGTTTTATATCTTCTGGCGGTATGCAGACGAAAGAGGGTGCCGGGGCACTGTTTTCAATGGCAGCCGTTAACGACCGTATTACTCGATTTGTTAGAGATCATGATCTTCCTGTTATCGTGTTTGGGTATGGTGATTGTACCGGTGGGGCCCAGGCGAGCTTTGTGACTCATCCTCTGGTACAAACTTATTATTTTTCTGGGACAAATATGCCTTTTGCTGGCCAAATTGTGGTCCCGTCAAACTTGCCTTTAAAGTCGACGTTATCAAATTATTTGTTTTTAAATAAAGGCAGTATGCAAGGACTTGTTGAGCATCCTTTCCAAGACGGATTAGATGAGGTGATGCGACAAATAGACCCAACGATCCCGTTGCCTAGTGAAAGCGTGGAGACTGTTGTTGAAAAGGTGCTCTCGGGCGGAGTTGCAGAATTTAGGCCTGTGGTGGTTGCCCATCAAAATCGTTACACCGACGCAGAACTGATTCGGCCTACAAAAAGAGTCTTGATACACGGCAGAGGTTGTACCGCAGTCAAATTGATTACAGCAGCTCATAACATGGGACTAGAAATCGTATTAGTCCAAAGTGATCCTGACATGCAGTCGGTTGCGGTTGATTTGCTTAACGAAGAAGACACGGTTGTATGCATTGGTGGTAATACGCCAGACGAAAGTTATTTGAATGCGTTGAGTGTGTTAAATGTTGCCGAAAATGAAGGAACTGATTCGCTTCATCCAGGGATTGGTTTCCTCTCTGAAAATTCCTCTTTCGCAGAATTGATAAGAAGTCATGGGATAAATTTCATTGGGCCACCTGTTTCTAGCATGGAAACGATGGGCAATAAATCCAATGCGATTAACACAGCAATGAGCTTGGCGGTGCCTGTTGTACCAGGTAGTCATGGAATATTGACCAGCGTAGAAAAAGCATCAGAGGTTGCCAATAGAATTGGTTATCCCGTACTTATAAAAGCTGTTCACGGAGGAGGGGGAAAGGGTATCCAGGTCGTCGAGGAAGAGGCGGAATTGTTTGAGCTTTTCCATAGAGTTGCGGCAGAAGCTAGAAGCGCCTTCGGTAATGGCGACGTATACATAGAAAAATATGTAACTTCTCTCAGGCACATAGAAGTTCAATTGTTGAGGGATACTCAAGGATCGACAAAAGTTTTGGGAATAAGAGATTGCAGCGTCCAGAGAGATAAACAAAAGGTTCTTGAGGAATCTGGGTCCACGATGCTGCCCGCTCATCTAGAGGAGTCGGTTATACAATCGACCCGAAAAATTGCGGATGAGGTCGGTTATATAGGGGCTGGCACGGTCGAATTTATCTACGATTTGAAATCAGAAGCGATTTATTTTATGGAGATGAACACTCGTCTTCAGGTCGAGCATCCGGTCACCGAGTTAGTTTCTGGTGTGGAAATTGTTGGCGAACAGTTTCGTATAGCAAGCGGGCAATCAATAGCTGATTTGCAAGAAAAACAGAAAGGATATGCTATAGAGGTCAGAGTAACGGCGGAATTAATAGAAAAAGATTCTGAAGGAAGTTTGAATTTTAAACCACAACCGGGCCGGATTTCTGATTGCAATTTTCCTGATCAAAAAAACATACAAGTCATCTCCACCGCCGGAGCGGGGAAGGAAGTTTCACCCTATTACGACAGTTTATTGGCTCAAGTGATAGTCCATTCGGATACTCGAGAAAATGCGATCGTTGAACTCATCGATTATCTAGAAAGAGTTAGATTGACTGGGATAAGCACGAATATTCCTCTGTTGAAATTGGTTTTAAAGGACAAGGTTTTTAGAGACGGGAATTATGATACGGGCTATTTGTTAGAGCTGCTCGAACGTACTGATGTGGAGGAGCTAATCTCTGAGACGGTAGATGCTGCCGGCGCGTCTGAAAGCGCTATTGGTAGCGAGAACATAGTGATCGAAGGAACGAACGAACTTAAAGTGCTATCGCCTTCTAGCGCAATTTTCTATAGTACTCCCTCTCCATCGGAACCAGACTATATAAATGTGGGGGATCGGATAGAGCTACAAACTACTTTATGCCAGCTCGAGGCGATGAAGATATTCTCGCCCTTGAAACTGGGTGATTTTAACCAAGGTAGTCAGCTATATGATCCTTCTGTAGAGTATGAAGTAACTCGCATTAATATTAGATCCGGTCAGCAAGTTAATCCGGGAGATTTACTCTTTGTTATTCGTCCTATTGAGCAGTAAACGAGTTGCTCGAAATCCGTTCTTAATTGTTTCTAAGATTGACTTGTTTAGAGGATGAAATCTTTCAGAGCATTCGCAGTCAGAGATTCGGTGATTTTTCTAGTCACGCTGCTATTTTGGCAGAACCTAAGCGATACCTATCTTTTTCATAGCATAGCTGGGCTACTAGCTGGGCTCTGCGCTTTTTTGTTCCACGAGTGGGGTCATTTGTTGGGCGCTTATCTTTCGAAAGCAGTGGTGCACCCGGCGCCCTCGCTATTTTCTCCACTGTTGTTCGACTTGGATTCTCAGAAAAATACTAGACGACAATTTCTGTATGTAAGTGGCACAGGATTCATAGCGACGAGTCTGTTTTTGTTTGTTTTTTGCTCTGTGTTGCCTTTGAACTTGTTTGCTGGCAAGTTGGCAATCTATATAGGGTTGGCGTTGGCTGCACTCACAGTTTTTATCGAGTTTCCAATTGCGTGGATCGTTTATAGAAGACATAAAATCCCGAGGGTTGAGATCTTTAGGTAACAAAAGCTTTATTCAGACAGCTAGCAAGTACGTGCCTTGCACTATGCAGATGAAAGAAACTCCTGTTATCAGTTTATTTGTATACCTCGTAAATGAAGTTTCGTTCCAGTTAGCCAATATTGTTGTCCCCATCCGTGTGCCCATGATCGCAAGAATAGCTGCTACGCCGAGTAACCAGCTGGGAAAGTGATTATTGATACTAACGAGTGAGATGTAGAAAATGCACTTGAACAAGTGGCTTATCGTTTGAGACAGAGCTTTATTGGCGACTATTTCAAACCGAGAAAGCTTTGAGTTTTGATAAAAAACATCAAGAGCAGGGCCTGAAACACCCGCTAGCAGTTGCAGACTGGTCATCATAAATCCAGCGCCTATCGCCGAGTTTTTGTTTCTAATATCGAGGTGCCAAAACTTCAATGCCAATTTCATGAGGTTAGGAAATAGACCTAGCATTATCAAGACATAGGCTTTTTCTGGAGCGAAGCTAATCAATGTGAAGGTAATAAGTGCTACAAGAGAACCCGCAAAATAGTACAGATTAATCTCAGTGATAATGTGTGATCTAAGAATGAAGCATCTCGAGCCATTAGCGGTAAGCTGAACCAAGCCGTGAAGTACCATGGCAACTGGTACAGAATAGAGGGACAGCAATACGAACATCAAAACCAAACCGCCTGCCATCCCGAAAACACCGGAAAGCACGCTGGTCAAAAAAATCGTTACCAGTGTCGCTATGTAAATCAATGAGTCGTCTTTTGAATTTGTGAAAATTACTACTAGAATGATTGTAATAAATGAAAAAATAGAAAACATCTATGCTTGAGAACTTAGAGACGCTGATCACATTGTCGAAAGAAGGAACCATGGTTGAAGCGAGTACAACGTTGAATATTTCGCAATCTGCGGTGAGTAAGCGAATTGCCGCATTAGAGACTTATTATGATCGAGAACTAATACAGAGGCATGGGCGAAGGGTCGTTTTGACTCATCATGGGACTCGTTTGATAGAGCGAGTGACTCCTTTGTTGTCAGAGTTAAGGAGTGTTTTTTTAGAAGACAATACACTTAGGAGAGGCAAACTGATTCTCGGTGTGTCAGAAGCTATATTAACCAGTTGGGGAGCGGATTTATTTGCAAAGGTCAGGGAGAGACTTCCTAGTATTGAGCTTGAATTTCATGCTCAGCGATCGCCGGTGGTTTTGGATCGTCTACGATCCGGCGAGTATATGGTGGGGATTTGCACCGGTAGTTCGGACTCTGATCTTGATTTGGTCAGTGAACTAATAATGGAAGAGCAAATGGTGATTATCCCGTCCGCATTAAAGAAGTTTAAATATCAGGTGGGAGATTCGCTTGATGTCATCACCATCGAATCGCGCAGTGGCGCTTGGGCTTCGATTGAAGAGTCCATGCAGAATCTGAATTTGAAGAGAGTGTCCTCTTTAGAATCTTTTTTCTCTGTTGCTCAGATGGCGATTGCTGGTTTTGGGCATGGTCTCGTCCCGGTTGGAGTCGCAAGAACTTTGGCAGTCCCAGATAAGAGACTGTTTAAGTTGAGCGGTTCAAGGCTGACGCGACCGGTTAGATTTGTGGCTAGAAAATCAATTTTTTCCCAGGAATTAGTGAAAAGTTTCTATGCGGAGGTCACTTCGATCGCTTCGTCACTGGAATGACCAATCAGTAATTCGCCCAGGCCGTCTATCCAATCAGCTCGGTCGTTCAAACAGGGTACTAAGGTTAAATTATGACCGCCGGCCTTGATGAAAGTTTCTTGTCCGCGATCACCGATTTCTTCCAAGGTTTCCAAGTTATCAGCGACGAAACTAGGACAAGCCACGACTAATTGCTTTACTCCGTTTTTAGCTAAAGAAATCAATGTTTTCTCTGTAGAAGGCGTAAGCCAAGGGACTGGACCGAGCTTTGATTGAAAGCTCGTACTGTACTTCGTTTTTGAAATATTCAGAGCAAGGGAAATAAGGTCAGAGGTTTTAATACACTGATGGCGATAGCAGTTGCCGTTTGTGCTGGTCCCTAGAAGACAACAATCTGGACTAGATAGACAGTGCTTGCCGGAAGGGTCCGAGTTTTTTATCTGGCTTTCTGGAAGGCTATGGTAACTAAAAAGCAGGTGGTCGAACTGTTCAGGTAAATTCTCAGCGATTACTTTTGCTGACGACTTAACGAATGCCTCGTTTGAATAGAAAGGCGGAATTACCGACAGATTTGCTTTTTCTTGATTTTCTTCGACGACCTTGTTGATTGTTGTGGTGACGGTTGCATCGCAGAACTGAGGATAAAGTGGTAGGACCTTGATATTTTGGACATTTCGTCTTTCGAAGGAAGATAGGGCTTCTGAAATGCTTGGACGACCATAACGCATTGCAACTTCTACTTTAATACCAAATTGTTCTTCCAGTTTTCTACCTAAGTTTTGGCTAAAGAATAAAAGAGGAGAACCGGTATCCATCCATATTTTTTTGTAGGCCTCGGAAGTTGATTTGGGACGAAAGGGTAAAATGAAACCACTTACGATCATTTTGCGAGCAAGCCAGGGAAGGTTAATCACATAAGGATCCATTAAAAATTCACCCAGATACCGTCTTACATCCTTGGTCGAATATGAATCTGGGCTCCCCAGGTTAATAAGTAAAAAGCCTGTTTTTTCCAAAGTACTCGTAGTTCTTAATTGTGTAGTGAGATAATATCTTGCGCTCTTATCACAATCAAAATATTGAATAGTGTTAGTAATCGTTGACTACCAGGCTGGGAATTTAAAGAGCGTTGAAAGAGCTTGCGCCGAAGTAGGAGTGGAAGCACTAGTCTCCGGCGATCCTGAAAAGATTCGTCAGGCAAGTAGGCTCATTTTCCCTGGTGTTGGAGCAGCGGGTGCGGCAATGGCCAGTTTGCAAGAGGCAGGAATTGATGAAGCTATCAGGGAGTTCTTTAACTTGGGCAGGCCCATTTTAGGGATCTGTTTGGGTTTGCAAATTTCGTTGAATTACTCAGAGGAGAACCAAACCAAGACATTGGATTTGGTTTCAGGCGAAGTCAAAAAATTTAGCTTGAAAGAAACCGGGTTGAAAATTCCCCATATGGGCTGGAACACCGTTAATATTCTTCAGCAACACCCTGTTCTTGATGGCATTGAGCCTCGAGACGAATTCTATTTTGTTCACAGTTACTATGCAGTTCCAGCAAAGAAGGAATCCGTATACGCAATAACCGACTACGAGGATCAGTTCGCCTCTGTCATAGCCAAAGACAATCTCATAGCAACTCAATTTCATCCCGAAAAAAGTGGGCGAGTCGGCCTGCGGTTATTGAGTAACTTCCTTCGGTGGCAGGTCTGATGCTGAGTAAAAGAGTGATAGCTTGTTTAGACGTTCGAGATGGGAAGCTTGCTAAAAGCATTAAATTTGTTAATACCAAAGACATAGGCGACCCGGTCGAAAAAGCCAGAGAGTACTACCTAGATGGTTTAGACGAACTTGTCTTTTACGATATTACCGCCTCGAGCGACCACCGAAAGATCATGCTTGATGTTGTGGACGCCGTAGCTTCGCAGGTGTTCATTCCGTTGTCCGTTGGTGGAGGTATAAGATCTGTTGCTGATGCGACCGATTTGAGGCTTGCCGGTGCAGAGAAGATAAATGTCAATTCCGCTGCGGTTTTGAACCCAGCTCTAATCAGTGATTGTGCCGAAAAAATTGGTAACCAGAACGTAGTGCTGTCGATGGATATCCGTCAGACAACGCCAACAAAGGAATGCCCATCAGGTTACGAAATTGTCATAGAAGGCGGAAGAAAACCCATGAATATGGATGCGTTAGCTTGGGCGATTGAGGGCCAAAGATTGGGTGCGGGCGAGTTGGTAGTTAATTCCATTGACGCGGACGGCACGAAAGAGGGGTACGAGCTCGTCCTGACGAGGATGATCTCAGAAGCAGTCAGCATTCCTGTTATCGCATCTGGTGGTGCTGGTACTCCGGCACACCTTTATGAAGTATTAGAGGAGGGAAAGGCTGATGCGGCGTTAGTGGCCTCAATGGTGCATTATGGTGAATACAGTGTAAGTGGCATCAAACGTTATTTAGATGATCGAGGTCTTAAGATCCGCATGTCCTGGTGACTTTGGGTCGGCCAGATCGGTGAGGGTGGAATGAAAGCAATAGTAGTAGAACAAGACAGACTGGTTTGGCAAGAGATTGGAATCGAGTCATGTGGCCCTGGAGAAGTAAGGATAAAGGTTGCGGCGACCGCTGTGAATCGAGCTGACCTAGCACAAAGATCTGGGGGTTACCCTCCACCAGCTGGGGCGTCGCCTATATTAGGCTTGGAATGCTCTGGTGAAGTTATTGAAATTGGAGAAGAAGTACGACGAGTAAAGGTTGGAGATAGAGTATGCGCTCTATTAGCTGGAGGTGGCTACGCTGAAGAGGTGGTAGTGCCTGCGGGTCAGGTTTTAAAAGTCCCGGCTGGTTTATCCTTAATCGAGGCCGCTTCCGTTCCAGAGGTTTATGCGACTGCTTACCTTAATTTATACATGGAGGGCAGAGCTTCGATAGGAGAGAAAGTGTTACTCCATGCAGGCGCAAGCGGCGTCGGGACAGCAGCCATTCAACTTTTGAAATTTTCCCATAACCCTTGTTTTGTGACGGTGGGCAATAGTGACAAGCTCAGACGATGTGTCGAGCTGGGTGCTGATTCGGGGTTTGTAAGACATAACGGATCTTTCGCAAAAACCGTCTTAGACTGGGCTGGTTCCGCTGGCGTGAACGTGGTGCTTGACCCAGTCGGTGCTAGTTATATGGAGGATAATCTCTCCTGTTTAACTACGGGAGGACGATTAGTAATTATTGGTTTGCTTGGAGGCCAAAAGACAGATGTGAACTTAGGATTGTTGATGATGAAGCGCATTTCCGTTATTGGTTCCACGCTGCGCGGGAGGCCAATCGCCGAAAAATCGAGAATTATGGATGAATTAAAAGAAAATCTCTGGCCTCGCTTAGAGTCGGGAGAAATTAAGCCGATTATCGAAGCAGTCTTACCTGTGACGGAGGCTGAAAAAGCTCATGAATTGATTGCTGGTAACGAGACCTTTGGCAAGGTGGTGCTCGAGGTATCTGGCTAATTAATCAGGAAGTTCTAACTTAATTTTTCGAGCTTTGTGGTTTGTTCTCGTAACACTTCTCTTTCCGAGATCATTTTTTCAAGCTTCATTTTTTCTTTCGCGACCACATCCGATGGGGCGTTATCGATAAATTTTTGGTTTGAAAGTTTGCTCTCTATGCGGGTTATTTCCTTATTGTTCTTGTCAAGTTCCTTGTTGAGTCTGGCTAATTCGGATTTAAGATCAATAAGGCCAGACAGGGGGACCATTAATTTTAGATCCTCGATCAAAGCAAGCGCATGAGGAGGGGCTTCTTCATTAGCTTCGAGCCATTGAATAGATTCGAGATTAGCTGCTCTTATTAACAGCGAATTAGAATTGTTCACGAACTCTCGGTCTTTGTTTGAACCGTTTTGTAGGAGTACTTGAATTTTTGTGGAGGGTTTTATTTTTGATTCGCCGCGGATGTTTCTAACACCCGTTACGACTTTCTTTAACCACTCAATTTCAGCATAAGCCTCTTTGTTGATTTGAAAATCAGCTTGTGCCGGAAAATCTTGAAGCATGATGGTCGTTTCTTCGTTGCCTAATTTCGGAGCGACAATCGTCCAAATTTTTTCTGTGATGAATGGCATTACCGGGTGTGTCAGTCTTAATGTTCTCTCCAATATCTCCAGCATGCTCCTTTGTGTGGCATGAATCACTGATGCATCTTGATTTTCGTCCCACAAAATGGTTTTGCTGAACTCGATGCACCAATCGCAGTATTCGTGCCAAATAAATTCATAAAGATGATTGGCGTACATATCGAACCGATAAGTTTCTAACGCATATTCACAGTCTTGAACAAGTTGTTGTGCTTTGGTGGAGATCCAGCCATCTACAGTCGTGTCGGTCTTTTGGTCTTGGTTATGGATATAGTTTTCCGTATTGGTTAAAACGAAACGAGCTGCATTCCATAGTTTGTTGCAGAAATTCCGATACCCTTCTAGTCTCTTTGTGTCGAATCGTGAGTCTTTTCCAGTGGTGGCTAAAGATGCGAACGTGAACCGAAGCGCATCGGTTCCATAAGCTTCAATTCCCTCAGGAAATTCTTGTTTGGTGGATTTTTCGATCCGCTTCGCCATTTGAGGTTGAGTGAGGTTGCTTGTTCTTTTGTCGACAAGTGCCTCTAGGTCGATGCCATCTATGAAGTCTAAAGGATCTAGGCCATTTCCTTTTGTCTTCGACATTTTATGCCCATCCGCGTCTCGTATGATGCCGTGTATATAGACTGTTTCGAAGGGCACTTTTTTGGTGAAGTGAAGCGTCATCATGATCATTCTTGCTACCCAGAAAAAGATAATGTCATGGCCAGTTATCAAAGTGCTGGAGGGCAGGAAATGCTTTAGATCATCGGTTTCTTGAGGCCATCCCATAGTAGCAAACGGCCATAGAGCAGAGGAAAACCAGGTTTCGAGCACGTCACCATCTTGCCTTAGAGGTAAGGACGATTCTAAACCGTATTTCTCACGTGCCTCTTTTTCTGTTTTTGCTACGTATATATTTCCTTCGGAGTCGTAATAGGCTGGGATTTGATGCCCCCACCATTGCTGACGACTGATACACCAGTCCTGTATGTTGTTCATCCAGGAAAAGTAAACGTTTTCATATTGTTTTGGTACGAAACGCACTTCCCCCTTTTTGACAGCGTCGATTGCTGGTGAGGCGAGCGGCTGAATTTTAACAAACCACTGGTCAGTCAATAGGGGTTCAATAATAGATTCTGAGCGGTCACCTCTCGGCACCATCAATGAGTGATCGTCAATTGATTCCAACAAACCGGTTTTTTCTAGATCCTCTATGATCTTTTCTCTGGCTTCGAATCGATCCAGCCCTTGGTATGCCTTCGGTGCGTTCTCATTAATTTGCGCGGTTTCTGTCAGGATGCTGATTAAGGGGAGATCATGTCGAGCGCCTACTTCGTAGTCATTGAAGTCATGCCCTGGGGTTATCTTGACGCAACCAGTTCCAAATTCTGGGTCTACGTATTGATCTGAGATAATCGGTATTGTTCTTGAGCAAAGCGGGAGCTCGACAGAAGTTCCAATTAGGTTGGTATAGCGCT
>CAJWGQ010000044.1 GCA_913041025.1 uncultured Gammaproteobacteria bacterium
TCTAACGCTGCTTCACTCATTGATTGTTCTCTGTAGTTACTGAAAACATAACCCTAGTTAACGTCTGATCCGATATCAAGCTCTCTTAAAAACCCAGGTCAGTCAGACCCAACCAAAAACTCTCGAATTTCTGCCATTCGCTCCGCGGTATCTTCCTCACCTAACCGAATTAGGAGATCAATGTAATCCTTTTCAAAAATGACCATCGAAAGCGCATCGGCACTCCTGCGGTCTTTCCCTGCAAGCCCCCTCTCTAGATATCTAAACAGTTTTGGTAGGGTAAATTCATGCTCCGAGGCGAGTTTACCGAGGTCTTGCTGAGGTCTTAAAACCATCACTTCCACACGCCGAAAATCATTTGCTTCAGTCTGATTTGCCACACCCAGCAATCGATTAATTCGATTCATCTGTAACGCATCATAATCCAATAAATCCAGAAATATTGAATTCAAAAGAACTCCGGCAACCTGTCCGGGAGACGGGTATTCTTCAACTATTTTTGGACTCTCCAAATCAGGTATTACTCTCGGTGAAACCGCTAAAATCTTACTGGCTCCTAGATGCATCGCCGGCGACAAAGGCGCATTGAGCCGAATACCGCCGTCTCCATACCAGACATCATCAACGCTCACTGCTGGAAAAAAAAACGGTAATGCTGAGGAAGCCATGACATGCTTTATGGATAATTTAGTAGCTTTGGCTTTGATTTGACTCCGATTCCAAATATTTTGCCCAGCGCCCTGGACCCAAGCCACCGAATGTCCTGAAGAATACTCAGTACCAATAACGGCTATTGCATCCAGCACTTGAGATTGAATATTTTCATCAATTCCTTGTAAAACCAGGCTTTGATGCTCGAGCACCTTTTTCAAAAAATCCTCTAAAGGCTGATTGTCGACCATCCCTCTCAGATTATTCGCACCTAAACGTCCTCCCGTTAAAAATCGACCGATCACGAGAAAAATTCTCTGCAAAATTCGGCGTAAATCGGTGTGATACACCTTTCTCGTTTCAAGCTGAAGCCAGGTTTCGATCAAGGAATTTACAGCGCTTGACCACTGTCCTTGATAAGAGGCCAGGTAGACCGCATTGATCGCGCCGGCAGATACACCAGTTATGATTTTTGGACGATACTCAGGGATTTCTCTCGCAATCTGACGAAGGCATCCCACCTGATAGGCAGCACGTGCACCCCCACCCGAGAGCACCAAAGCGTTGCGGTCTTCGGAATTCAATCAGTATTCCTTAAATCAACAATAATCTGTGAAAGTTCCTCTTCATCCTGCTCGCTGTCTACGGGAATGCTGACTTCGATGCGATCAAGGAGCAATCCAAAACGCTCGTGAATTTTTGATGCGAGATCATCGTATAACGCGACGATGACAATCTCTTCCAAAAGTTCATCGCTAACTAGCTCCGACATCTCGGCCCAGCGATTAGTGCGGGACAATTGATTCATTTCTTGACACAGATCCTGTAACTGAAAGACGTCAAACGCTTTAGCGTATGCAGGAGTCGATAGATAAAAGGCGAGTCGTTGCCTCGCGACCTCCTTTCGCGCAACCAGGACCTCCTCATCCTTAGCGGTTGCGATTAAAGGCTTCAGGCAGACCTCGAATCCGTCTGACTTTTTCTTGTTTATCCGAGGTAATAACACTTCCGAAATGTATCTAGAACTACAAACAGGATGTAATCTCACTCCTTCAGCGATTTCAAATGCCACTTCAAACATCCCTGGATTAACCGCGGCAACATGAATTGGTATCGGAGCAAAATCCATTGGAGATGGTGTGAATAAGGGCACGCTTAAATTTAGTTTGTAATGCTTGGATTCATATTCCAGCGGCTCCTCTTTTTGCCAGCTTTGCCATATCGCTCTAAGCGCCCCCACATAATCTTTCATCCACTGACCAGGAGGATGCCACTGCAAACCATGACGCCTGCGAATATGTCCCTTAACTTGAGATCCAATACCAAGCTCAAAGCGACCACCGCTGATTCTGTGCGCTGTCCACGCAGACTGCGCCAAAGTAAACGGGCTCCTTGCAAATGCGATGGCAACCGAAGTGCCAAGCTTAACTCTGCTGGTTTGACTTGCAGCCAGCGATAGAATTTGAAAAGGATCGTCTTTGGTCTCCTCCATTAACAACGAGTAGTAACCAAGGCGATCGACCAACTGAGCATCCGAACCAATAGAATCATAGTCCAGCCCCCTCTCTGGAGCTTGCAACCCTGGATCTAATTTACCTAAAGGAAGTAACGTTTCGGCTTTCAACTCTCGTTGTCCCAAAATAGAACCCAACAAATATATCAGCAAACCTAGGAGATGGCTTAGAATAAGACCATGTTCCAATGGTTTTCTGCTCTCAAGCCACGGGTCAATGAAGTGTTCAGACCGGGTGGCACGCTCTTTTACGGGTGGGTAATGGTCTTAGCCTGTGCAGCTATTCAATGGCTGTCTGCTGTCACCTGGATGCACTCCTATGGTGCCTACACGGTGCTCTTACAAGCCGAGTTTGGTTGGAGCATGACGATTTTGTCTCTCGCCTTTGCCTTGACTCGCCTTGAGAGTGGCCTGCTTGGACCAATTCAGGGATGGCTCGTGGACCGGTTTGGGCCGCGCAAAATATTGACGATCGGCTTGATTATTTTCGCCATCGGCTTTTTTCTCTTTAGCCAGGTCAATTCCATTCCAGTCTTTTTCTTAGCGTTCATATTGATTGCGTTGGGCAGCAGTCTTGGAGGCTGGGCGACTCTCATGGTCCCTATCGTCCATTGGTTTGATCAGCATCGAGCGAAAGCAATAGCCTGGTCACAGCTCGGTTTTTCTTTAGGGGGATTGTGCGTGCCACTAATGGCAATTGGCCTGGAAAATTTTGGCTGGCGCCATATGGGTATCATCTCTGGTCTAGTCATCCTGATTGCAGGACTTCCACTAGTTTCGCTTATCTACCACCGTCCCTCTGATAAGGGGTTAACCGTCGACGGCTCCGATAGGAAAGACGGTGACCAGTACGAAAACGAAGACAAACCAGAAACCCGCAGTTTTACCTGGCGAGAAGCAATAAAAGAGCGTTCGTTCTGGTTGCTATCGACCGGGCATAGTCTCTCTTTATTGGCGGTGAGCTCAATGTTGGCCCACCTGATTCCGCACCTGACTAATTCACTAAACTACTCACTCCGGGACGCCAGTATTGCTTTTTCACTGATGACGGGCTTGCAGTTGATTGGAATCTTTTTGGGTGGATATCTCGGGGACAAATACAACAAAAAGAAGTTGGTTGTATTCTGCATGCTGGGTCACTTCCTCGGGTTGATGGCAATCGCGTTCGCAAGTAATTCCTATTGGGTAGTTGCCTTCGCAATCCTTCATGGAATAGCCTGGGGGATAAGAGGTCCCTTAATGGTGGCTCTGCGAGCTGATTATTTTGGTTCAAAGTTTTTCGGAACCATAATGGGATTTTCATCTCTTATTGTAATGATCGGCATGACTTTTGGGCCAATTATCTGCGGCATCCTTTACGACTATTACGGCAACTATCAGTTAGCCTTCACGCTCATGGCTTCGGCTTCTCTGCTGGGGGCTGTTTGTTTCTGGCTATGCGAATCACCACAAAGTCAGAAGTAAAATTATTTATCACTCCCCGACGTCTAAACTATTGCGCTTACAAAAAATTGAAATACCCTATTGGGCCAACCATACTGACAGTCGCCTGTTATAAAGCTAACAAAAAGAAAAAACTAATAAAATGCCAACTTCCTGCCATCTCCAATATCTAGTGAAAGGGGTCAACGCTGAACGCGAAGACAAATTTAGTTTGCGTCAGGAAATAGTCGACGCCCTTCCAAACGCGAGCTCAATTAATCTATTACCAGTAGTGGAAGGTTTCTCCCTAGACCTGGAGTTTGCCGACATCGAACCCTTTTCGAAAGCTAGCTTTGAACCCTACCTCGCTGAGCAAGTCCTGCTTGAACTAATCAATCGTAAGTGTCAGACCATAGGTTCTGTTTCATTACAATTGATGCACAGTGAATTCAACTAAACCTGTTATTACACTCCTCCAATGGGAAGTTATTGGTATTTTGTTTTTTTCAAGTCTCAGTATCAGCCTTAGAACAGCTCTGGAAAAATAGAGTTGGTCAAAAGCCAGCAGCCTTCGCCTAAACAAATGCAACACGATCGCTGAATGCTATCACTGGTTAGATCTGAACCTTAAAATCTAAGATTTAAAACACTGAATGGCCATATACTTAGTCGTTCAACATAAACCAGACGATCTAAACTGCCTTATCGAACCAAGGCTAAAGGGAATTTAATGAATGCTCCGTTGGACGACATAACCGTAATTGAAATAGACAACTGGATGGCAGCTCCAAGCGCGGGCGCTGTACTGGCCGATCTAGGTGCAAAAGTCATCAAAATAGAACCTTTAACAGGCGATCCTATGAGAGACATGAGCAGACCGATTAAAGGTGAAGGCTTTTCTGAAGATCTAAAAAACTACGACTTTCAATTTGACGTGGATAATCGAGGAAAAAACTCCATTGCCATAGCTATCGACACTGACGAAGGGGCAAATATTGTTCGGCAACTGGTATCTAATGCTCATGTGTTTATGTGTAATCTTTTAATAGCAAGACAAGAAAAGTACAGCCTAGACCCACAAAGCTTGTTTAGAGAAAACTCCTCATTGGTTCACGCAACGCTAACGGGCTACGGTACTTCTGGTCCTGACGCCATGCGCCCCGGCTACGATGTAACCGCTTTTTTTGGCAGATCCGGATTATACGACGCGCAGCGAGAGGGGGATGGCGGAATCGTTCCAATGGCACGACCGGCCCAAGGTGACCACACCACAGGACTCGCCTTCGTCGCATCGATTTTGGCTGCACTGAGGCAAGCTGAAAAAACTAAAACTGGTCAGATCGTGGAGACCTCCTTGTATGAAACGGCTGTGTGGACTCAAGCGTCCGACTACGCGGTCACTGCCGTTGACAAAGCCCCTGTGAGGAAACGGGATCGAGAACATATGTTAGCTATCAGTGCTAACCGTTTTCCATGTGGAGACGGAAAATGGATAGTGTTCAATATGATGCCGGACGCAGCTTATTGGCCAAGAATATGTTCTGCTATAAATCTTGAGCACCTGATTGAAGACGAGCGATTTATTGATTCGAGTGCCAGATACAAATTAATGCCAGAGCTGATTGCCCTATTCGATGAGGCTCTTTCTCGCAAATCTAGAGACGAATGGGGGGGAATATTTGATAAGGCGGGCCTTATATGGGGGCCAGTCCTTTCCTTGGACGAAGTTCCTAAAGACCCTCATGCGCTCCAACTCGGTATGTTTCCAGAAATCGAACATCCCTCAATGGGTAGTTATCCTACCGTAAATATTCCAATGAGATTCGCAACATCAGACGTCAGGCCAAGGGGACCGGCACCCGAATTAGGTCAGCACACAGATTCAATTCTCGAATCTTTAGGCTTCGACAAGACCCAATTGGATTCTTTGAAAAAAAATGGAATTGTTCTAAGCTCTTAACACGTCAAGGAGGGAAATTACATGGAAAACATCGTTATAGTAGATTGTGTGAGAACGGGCTTGGCCAAAGCTCATCGAGGCACCTTTAACCTAACTCGTTCTGATGATCTTGTCGCCCATTGCATCAATGCACTGCTTGAACGTAATCCTGCAGTAGACCCTGGAGCGATAGAGGATGTGATCTTAGGCTGCGGTCGACAGGTTGGAGAGCAATCGGCTAATGTCGCTAGACACGCAGTCGCATTATCAAAACTGCCTATCACTGTACCAGCGACTACCATCAGTCGAGCATGCTCCTCTGGTCTTAATTCGATTGCTTTTGCTGCGAATCAGCTTGCAAGCGGATGCTCTGAAATAATGTTAGCTGGCGGTGTTGAGTCTATTACTGGTTTGGACAGAGGAAATCCCGGGGAACACGCGGAAAATCCAATATTAATGGAGCAGAAACCCGACATCTTCATGGCCATGGGTAATACAGCAGAAGTGGTCGCTAGACGTTACCAAGTGAGCCGCGAGGCGCAAGATTTGTATGCTCTCCAAAGTCAACAACGTTACGCAGCCGCTGAAGAAAAAGGGTTTATTCAAGAGGAAATAGTCCCTATGGAGGTCTCCTGGAGCAAAATCGTCGACAAACAAACCAAGGAAACACAAATAGTCGAAGGCATCGTTGATCGAGACGAATGCAATCGTCCGGGTACGACTCTGGAAGGCCTTAACAAACTAGGCCCAGCATTCGAAGAGGATGGCTCCGTGACAGCTGGAAACGCATCACAATTATCAGATGGAGCCGCACTTGCTCTGCTTATGACCGAGAAGAAAGCAGAGAAGCTGGGGTTAGATATTATGGGTTATTTCAGAGGGTTTACCGTGGCAGGTTGCGAGCCTGACGAAATGGGTATAGGACCAGTTTTCGCGATACCCAAACTCTTGGATTACCTCGGGCTCACTCTAAACGATATCGACCTAGTTGAACTTAACGAGGCCTTCGCAAGCCAATGCCTCTATTGTAGAGACCGATTGGGTATTGAGAATGAAATTTATAACGTCAATGGGGGCTCAATCGCTATAGGCCATCCATTTGGTATGACTGGAGCAAGACTAACCGGTTCAGTACTCAGGGAACTGAAGCGCAGGAACCAGCGCTATGGAATAGTTTCAATGTGTATTGGTAAAGGGATGGGTGCGGCTGGATTATTTGAAGCAGCTTGACCTCGGCGAGAGAAAGAACAACCAAAACCAATTAAAGAAGGCGATGATGAACAATAGACGGAATTTCCTGAAAGCAGGCCTACTCGCGACAGCGGCAGTGGGCTTGCCGAGCGGTCAATCGGAGGCTAAAACATTTCAAGGGGAAGTTAAGTCCTATCGACGTCTTGGACGGACTAACCTTGAGATTTCAGACATTAGTTTTGGTACCAGTCGCTTGCGAACCGGTGAAGAGCACTTGATTGAACATGCGATAGATCGTGGAGTGAATTACTTTGATTCTGCAGAGGGTTATACGAGGGGCCAAGCAGAAAAGGTCTTGGGTAACGCGCTCAAGGGGAAACGAGACAAGGTTTACTTAGTCTCTAAAACTATGATCGATGCTAATACCAGCGAGTCGGAGCTGATGACAAGACTAGAGGGATCTCTCAAGAGTCTGCAAACTGACTACGTCGACATTTATATGAATCATGCAGTTAATGATGTCGATGTCGTCGCCAATCCCGAATGGCAATCTTTTATTGAAACAGCGAAACGACAAGGGAAAGTCCGATTCACTGGGATATCAGGTCACGGAGGATATCTAGTTGACTGCGTAAATTATGCACTAGACCATGACATGATCGATCTCATGCTTACCGCGTACAACTTTGGACAGGATCCGAAATTCTACGAAGGGCTTACTAGGCGATTAGATTGGATAGCTACACAAGAGGAACTTCCCAAAGCAATAAGCCGAGCCAAAAGCATGGATGTAGGCGTAGTTGCAATGAAAACTCTCATGGGGGCCCGCCTTAACGATATGCGTCCCTACGAAAAAGATGGATCAACCTATGCTCAGGCTGCCTTCAAATGGGTTTTATCAAATCCGGAAGTAGACGCACTTGTTATTACTATGAAATCCATTGAAGAAATTAACGAATTTCTTGATGCCTCAGGTAAGCAAGAAATATCAACAATTGATAATCATCTTCTTAAACAATACGCGAAACTTAATGGAATGAGTTACTGCAAGCAGGTCTGCAATAGCTGCGAAGGCGCTTGTCCAGCACAAGTCCCCATAGCCGACGTTATGCGGACTAGGATGTACGCAATAGATTACAAAGATCTCGAATTTGCCAAGGACGAATATGCGTTGCTCGGAGACGCAGCAAGTAGTTGTCTGACTTGTTCCGGCCAGCCGTGCCAGAATGCCTGCCCAAAAGGCATCGAAATTAGCAAATGGTGTGCACCGACCCATCGAATGCTTAGCCGACAGATTGCTTAAGTGAACCGAGAAGAAATACTCGACGCGTTCAAAGACGGACGTATCGATCTGAAAGAAACACTCTCTCAAATCGACCAGAGCTACTATCAAAATGTGGGGCATACTACAGTCGACCTGGATCGGGAAGCCAGAACGGGTGCACCAGAGGTCGTTTTTGGTTCCGGTAAGACCGCCAAGCAAATTATCGAGATCGTTGACGTTTTGCTGTCAAAGGAGATCAATACGCTGGTCACAAGAATCGACGAAAAAAAATATTCAGATCTATCAGCGTCTCTGCCTAAGCATGCAGTCTACTCTTCCGACGCTCAACTTTTGAGCATCAAAATGAAACAGATAGAGCTTACAGAATCGTTCGTAGGGGTCGTTTCAGCAGGGACCTCAGACCACAAAATTGCTCAAGAGGCAGCTTTGACTGCAGAGTTTTTTGGAAGCAAGACGCTACAAATAACCGACGTCGGAGTCGCTGGTTTACACAGGCTACTAACCAGAATAGACGAAATAAAGAAGGCAAAGGTTGTTGTTGTCGTCGCAGGTATGGAGGGCGCACTTCCGAGTGTAGTCGGAGGCCTCGTCAAAAGCCCAGTGATAGCAGTCCCTACTAGCGTCGGTTACGGAGCCGCATTTGAAGGGGTTGCGGCGCTACTAGGCATGCTAACAAGCTGTGCTTCTGGTATTTCAGTGGTGAATATTGATAATGGTTTTGGTGCTGGCTATTTGGCCAACATGATCAACCAGATTTGAACTACCGTCATGAACGAACAAATATCAGAAAAATACCTATCTCTTAAATCGATTATTAATCGGTATGACAGCGCGGTGGTCGCCTTTTCAGGGGGAATCGATAGCTCCCTGGTCGCTTATGTGGCTGGAGAGGTACTGGGAAATAATGCCCTGGCAGTCACCTCGGGATCAGCCAGTCTGAAGCGATCGGACCTTCAACTAGCAGAAACACTCGGTAAAGATTGGAATCTATCGCACGAAATCATAGTCACAGACGAGTTGAGCAAACCCGATTACCGGCGAAACCCAGTCGACCGCTGCTTTCACTGCAAAACCTCGCTCTACACCTCACTGGATGTCATTTGTAAAGAAAGAGGCATAGACGTTATTTTTAACGGGACAAACCTTGATGATCTAGGAGACCATCGACCAGGACTCATGGCCGCCGACAATTATCAAGTCTGCTCGCCTTTGGTCGAGGCCGGCTTTCACAAATCTGACGTCAGGCAACTAGCTAATGAACTGGGTTTAAAAAATGCCGATAAGCCTCAGTCCGCTTGTTTATCGAGCCGTTTCCCTTATGGCACATCAATCGATGAACAACTTCTATCACAAGTGGAACAAGCAGAGACAGTACTCGAATCCTTAGGTTTTACCCAGTTTCGAGTTCGGCATCATGGAGATCTAGCAAGGATAGAGGTAACCGAAAAAGAGCTCGAAAAAGCTATGGATCATCGACTACACATCAACGAGGCTCTAGGCGATCTTGGTTATCGATACATTACCTTGGATATGATCGGATTTCGTTCAGGTTCTCTCAATGAAGGACTTAAAAAAGAGCAGATACAGGTCGTCAATATTCACAACCCGGAGAATTAGCGAGCGAACTATCCCTTGTAGGAAAATCGAGGCTATTGTCGATAGTAAGATTTTAGCTGTCGGTCCTGCCTACTCGTATCCGACTTATTTCCAACCCTGGCCCATGGCTTGTACTTCGGAGACGCTGTTCCCTCTGGCCTGTCTCCCATTATAGTTACCCTATGGATTATTCGCTCACCTTCGAAGTCATTTAACACCATGTGTTGCGTACATCGGTTATCCCAGATCCCGATCGTGCCCGCGGTCCAACCGTATCTGACCGTAAATCGGGGGTTTTGGACCCAACGGGTCAGATAGCTCAAAAGCATTTCGCTTTCCGATGCATTCATCTCAACAATACGACGAGTAAAGTGCTCATTTACATACAAAGTCTTCTGACCTGTTTCCGGATGGACCCTAATCACAGGATGCACCATCATTTTGTCCGTTCGATTGTGAGGCAACGCGTCATGTAGAGCGGTAATCGACTCACAAAGATCTTTCATTGGTTCAGATAGTTCTTCATAAGCCTGGCATAGGTTGGTCCACATGGTGTCTCCGCCGACCTCGGGACAGGTTACCATGTGAAGGACTGACATAATCGAAGGCTCTTCCATAAAGGTAAGGTCTGTATGCCATTCGTCCGCAATTCCACCTTTGGATGCTGCTAGCTCAAATACTTTATCGTGCTCGGTATAGGGGTTTTTTAAATTTGGGTGCGACTCGATCACCCCAAAGTGACTGCCCAACTCAACATGTTGATCCACCGTAATTGTCTGACCCGGAAAAAAAAGAACTTTGTGTTGCGACAACAATCCCTTAATACAATCCGCTTCTTCGGCGTTTATTTTGGAGAGGTCAGCATTCAATACCTCAGCCCCTAGCGACGCGGCAACTTTTCTTACTTGCCAAGACTCAGTTCGACTCAAAATAATCCCCTTAATTCAAAGCCTTCTATACATCATCCGATATTCCGCGAACAAACAGAGGCTCCATGCCCAGCTCTCTATAATCATCTTGCATCTGTTCACCACTCGGTTCAAGAACCGGTTCGGCGGCTGCACTTAACAAAACTTCCAACAACGTCGCATCACTGGACGAATTTAAAAACAAACCGTCCACACTCAAGGTATAGTCCACCGCTCTTTTTAATGGATGCTTATCGGTAATAGGCCTATACCAACTGTATCGCTTCTCCTTGTCATCCTGACCCCAGCGTCTCAAAGCGATCGACTTGATCGTTTGAATAGCTACCCCCTTGCTTCTAGCAAGCGAATAAAGGTTTTCAAAATCATTTTTATACTGTTCCTGGCTCATCATGGAAAAATTGTGAGGTAATAGTACCGAGTCAAAATCGTAGGTCTGCAAACTCTGTACGTGCATGCTGGCAGCAAACGTACCATGCCCCGTAACCCCAATATTATTAACCAGCCCCTCTTCCTTAGCCTCAATTAAGCCCTCTAGAGCCCCATCCGATCCCATTGCCACATTCCATTCGTTCTGCTTGGTCAAATTATGCAATTGGATTAAGTCGACTTTGTCCACCCGCATTCGTTCCAGAGATCGCTTCAACTGGTCTTTAGCCTCAGTCTTGGTTCGCAGCCCTGTCTTAGTCGCCAAAAAGAAATCGGATCGTCTACTTTCCAATATCGGACCAAGTCGAATTTCTGCATCCCCATAACTTGCCGCCACATCAATATGATTGATTCCAAACTTATCAAGCACCTCAAAAGTCGACTCCGCCCGATCTTGAGACATCGCTCCCAGAGCCGCAGCGCCAAAAATTACCCTCGAGCTCTGGTGACCAGTCTTACCAAACAATTGTTTTTCTATCATGCGATATGCCTTGAACTGAAACTTGGTTACACTACTTCTTTTATTCCAACTTATTCTAACAGTGTTTTCTCAAGATCATACTTTTGCAGGCAATCCTCTAGATAGAGCGGAATATATCCGCAGAGACGAAGAAGCGATCCAAGAATTAATCAAATCCAAAGAAGGAAAATATTTGGTCTTTGATCGTTTAAAGGTGCATGTCGACGAAGAAGGTCAGCTAAAATGGCTCAACCAGACCGATCTACCGTCGCTCCCACAGCAACCAGCTTTGCTAGGCATCGATGACGATAAACCACATTTCGCCCTAGATCTTTCCGATACTCCCTGGGTTGGAGATAAACAGTTCGCTGACTGCCGGACGACAGCTATGCATATAAGCGGCCCTGAGACAGGAATACTCGCGCAGGCCCGTTCGCAACTGGATTGGCATAGAAAGAACCGGTTCTGCGCCGTATGTGGTTCAAAAAACCGCAAAGAGAGAGGAGGGCAGGTTCTCCGCTGCACAGGCTGTGAGAGACACATTTTTCCGCGCACTGATCCCGTGGTCATCATGCTTATTATTGACGCTTCTAATGAAGAAAGGTGTCTATTGGGCCAGGGCAAAGGACGAATGGTAAAGAGCAACTTTTACTCGGCACTTGCCGGGTTTATCGATCAAGGAGAATCAATCGAAGAGGCCGTCAGACGCGAGGTTCATGAAGAATCTCAAGTTAAGGTAGGTCGAGTTCAATATCACTCTTCTCAACCTTGGCCCTTTCCTTCCTCACTGATGATCGGATGTCATGGCTTGGCGGACTCCACAGAAATTGTTGTTAACTCATCAGAAATGGCCAATGTTGCCTGGTTTTCTAAAGAAGAAGTCATCACCTCACTCAACGGCCAACACCCCGAATTAGCAGTTCCAGGCAAAATGGCGATAGCCCATCACCTGATTAAGTCTTGGACAGAAGACAAGGTTCAATTTTGAATAGTTTGGTTTGTTGGAATTGCGGCTCTTCGCTAAGCGACGTGCCGCTACCGATCAGCAGACACAGTCAGTGTTCTGGCTGCTTCAACGACCTCCACTGCTGTCGTCTTTGTAAACATAACGACCCTGAACGTACGACCTATTGTTTCGAAGACCGCGCAGATCCTCCCATTCAAAAAGAAAACTCTAACTTTTGTGACTATTTCAGACCAAGTTCGAACGCCTTCAATAGTGGAAGAGCAATAAAAAGCTCAGACTCCAGAGCCAAACTCGAGTCTCTTTTTGGTCAAGGTGAAGAAGAAGATACCATCTCTTCTGATAATGATTCCGTCAAATCAAAGGAAGACGAGACCAAGAAAGCTTTGAACGATCTATTCAAATAGCGTATTCACAGGAGTAGCGTCTCCAACTCGTTCGCGATCTCAGCCAGAGAATTAAATCGCAATACCTGATATTTCGTAGTCCCGGGTCTCGGGGATTTGTTGTCAGGAACATGTAGAACGTTGTACCCAGCCTGATACGCAGACTGAACACCATTTTTTGAATCTTCTATGGCCCAAGAGTTTTTCGGAACAACACCCAACTTGTTAGCGATGTTGAGATAGGGGGCCGGATGGGGCTTACCGTGTTCACTTTCCCCACCACAAACCATTGCTCTGAAAAATTTCTCAAATTTCAAATGAGCTAACGATTTTTCTACGGTTTTGCGTCCGGTTGAGGTGCAAAGTCCCACTGGCACCTCAAGCGCATCTAACAACACAAGAAGCTCAATCGCGCCTTGTTTAAGATCAACTGGCCCTTGATCAATACGCTCTGAAAACCATCTCGAACTCAGCTTCCTAAGTTCAGGGTAGGGATAAACCGGACCAAGGCGCTCGAGAAACACTTCGTGTGCCTGTCTAACGTTTAACCCTACCGTTTCTTCGTAAACTTCGATTTCACAGGCACAGCCAACTTCACGACATGCTGAGATAAAAAGCTCTCTTGCGATCGTCTCCGTATCAAGCAGCGTACCATCAAGATCAAAAACAACCCCTTCTGGGATCTTGTTTATACCAAACAGTTCAACGCTCTCCTATTTCAACTAGGAAGCCTTCGCAAGATTTCTTAGAACATAGTGCAGGACGCCCCCATGCTCTATGTACTCGATCTCAATAGCCGTATCTATTCGACATTTTATTGTAATGTCTTTAGTAGACCCGTCAGGGTAAGCAATCTCACACCTTACTTCTTGTAGAGGTTGAATTTCATCCAAGCCAAAAATCGATATTGATTCATCACCAGTAAGACCCAGAGTCTTTCTAGTATCACCAGCAGTGAACTCGAAGGGAATAACCCCCATACCAACCAAATTAGAGCGGTGAATCCGTTCAAAACTCTCAGCAATAACCGCTTTCACTCCCAGTAGAGCGGTTCCTTTTGCCGCCCAATCCCGGCTGGATCCAGCACCATACTGTTCGCCTCCGAATATCACCAAGGGAACTTCTTCTTGCTGATAGGCCATGGCCGCCTCGAAGATCGACGTTTGCTTTCCATCAGGTCCCTTTGTGTACCCTCCTTCAACTTCATCGAGCATTTCATTCTTAATACGGATATTTGCAAAGGTACCGCGCATCATTACTTCATGATTCCCTCGTCGTGAACCATAACTATTAAATTCTTGAATCGGGACTTGGCGATCTGTTAAGTACTCCCCAGCAGGAGTAGTCGATTGAAAGGAACCGGCAGGGCTAATGTGATCAGTTGTAATCATGTCGCCCAACACAGCAAGTACTCTGGCTTTTTCTATGTTATTGATTACGCCAGGCTCTTTGCCCATGTTCTGGAAATACGGAGGGTTCTGGACATAAGTCGAGGAAATAGGCCAATCATAGGTTTGACTCGCTGTCGTCTCTACCGATTGCCACTTTTCATCTCCTTTAAACACGTCCGCATACTTTGAATTAAACGCTTCTCTGGTCACAGTACTTTCCACTAATTCGGCAACCTCCTTTGAGGTTGGCCAAACGTCTTTCAGGAAAACTGGCGCACCTGAACTGTCTGTCCCTATCGGGTCGTTAGTCAAATCAATATCCATCGTTCCTGCAAGTGCGTAAGCCACTACTAGTGGTGGAGAAGCCAGGTAGTTGGCTCGAACATCAGGTGAAATTCTTCCCTCAAAATTTCTATTCCCGGACAAAACCGCGGTTGCGACAAGATCGCCATCGGAGATTGCTTGGCTGATTTCACTTTGTATCGGTCCAGAGTTCCCAATGCAGGTAGTACATCCATATCCGACCAAATTAAATCCAACTTTATCCAGATCTTCTTGCAGACCCGATGCTTCGAGATAGGCGCTCACGACTTGTGATCCTGGAGCAAGGGAGGTCTTAACCCATGGCTGTCTTTGCAGACCAAGTGCAGCCGCCTTTCTAGCAACTAAGCCAGCGGAAATCATCACATAAGGATTTGAGGTATTAGTGCAGGAGGTGATTGAAGCTATGACGACCTTGCCTGACTCCATCTCATAATCTTCATTTTCTACAGGAACCTGCTTTCCTAATGGTCGATCAAAAGTCTCTTTCATTTCCGTTCTAAAGGCGCTTTGAGCCTCATTCAACGCAACATAATCTTGCGGTCTTTTTGGACCGGAGATCGCCGGAACAATAGAATCCATATTAAGATGAAGGGTATCTGTATATACGGGTGAATAGTCTTCCGATCTCCAGAACCCGTTTTCCTTTGCATAAGCTTCGACCAAGGCAACACGATCTTCATCTCGTCCTGTATTTCGAAGATATCGAAGAGTTTCATCGTCTATCGGGAAAAAACCGCAAGTGGCCCCGTATTCAGGCGCCATATTAGCGATCGTTGCTCGGTCAGCCAGAGGAAGTGAATCCAAGCCAGAACCATAGAACTCAACAAACTTACCAACCACCCCCTTCTCTCTAAGCATCTCAACGACCTTTAACACGAGATCGGTTCCAGTCGTTCCCTCCGACATCGCTCCGGTTAGCTCAAAACCAACCACTTCAGGGATCAACATAGAAACAGGTTGGCCAAGCATGGCAGCTTCTGCCTCAATGCCTCCTACTCCCCAACCTAGCACAGCCATCCCATTAACCATCGTCGTATGACTGTCAGTACCTACCAAGGTATCTGGGTAAGCCACTTGCGCTCCATCTTGATCTACATCGCTCCAAACGGTCTGCGCTAGATACTCCAGGTTCACCTGATGGCAGATGCCGGTCCCGGGTGGCACTACTCGGAAATTATCAAAAGCACTTTGACCCCACTTAAGGAAGGTGTATCGCTCCATATTCCTCTCGTATTCTCGATCAACGTTCATTTGAAAAGCCTGCGGATTTCCAAATTCATCGATCATTACGGAGTGGTCAATTACCAAATCAACCGGGTTTAGAGGGTTTATTTTTTGCGCATCTCCTCCTAGCCCCACAATCCCATCCCGCATGGCCGCTAAATCCACGACAGCCGGCACCCCAGTAAAGTCTTGCATCAGAACACGCGCCGGTCGATAAGCGATCTCTCTGGGGTTTTTCCCGCCTTGCTGCGCCCAATCTGCAAAGGCTTTAATGTCTTCGACCGTTACTGTATTGCCATCCTCAAAACGCAACATATTCTCGAGAACAACCTTTAATGCTGCAGGGATACGAGAAAAATCTCCTAGGCCCTTTGCTTGCGCCTCGGGAATCGAGTAATAAGCGATAGACTTCCCATTTACCTCTAATGTCTTTCTCGACCCCGTACTATCCTGTCCCACGATAATTGGCATACCAACTTTCCTTAAACACCTAACTTCTTCTTTCCTATATTTTGCCTGAAAGTCACGAAACCCCCAAAAAAATCTGGACTATCTCTTCAGCTATTCACGGGTTCTCTTTCGCCAAATAAGGCAGACCCACACCTCCAACAAAAACTTGCCTCATAAGAATGGCCCTCGGCGGAGCAATTCGGGCAGATCTTGGTATTCGCTTGCTTGCGGTGAGCCTCGTTCAGCTCTAGCGTGACTATTCCAGTTGGCACCGCAATTATCCCGTAACCCATAATCATGATGATGGCAGCCAAGGCTCTACCCAGGCCAGTGACCGGAGCGACATCCCCGTAACCGACGGTAGTCATCGTCGTCACCGCCCAGTAAACGCTTTGAGGAATGCTCGAAAACTGAGCATTTGTTCCTCCTTCAATTAGATACATTAAAGAGCCAAAAACCAGCACCAAGGCAAATACTGAACAGAGAAACACCGTAATTTTACGTCGACTAGCTACCAGCGCTTGAGCGATAAGCTCCCCTTCTCCCACGTAACGAACCATTCGAAATATTCGAAACACGCGTAATACACGAAGTATCCGAAGGACAAGAAAATAATGGGCGTCAGCGAACCAGATACTCAGGTAAGTGGGTAAAGAACCTAACAGGTCTATCACTCCATAAAAGCTTCGAGCATATAACCAGGTGTTTTGTATGCTCCACAATCTCAGGAAATACTCGATGGTGAAGATGATCGTGAACGTCCACTCAGCTAACGCCAGCCAGTGCCCATAACGGCTACTGATGCTAGTCACGGAGTCTAACAAGACCGCTGAGACGCTCAGCAAAATACAGAGAATTAAAACGACATCAAAAACCTTTCCAGCCGAGGTATCGGCTTCAAAGATTACGGCTCTGACTTTCTCCTTTAGCTCGCTCACCCACCCCACCCCAAAAATGAGGGTTTATTCTAACAGG
>CAJWGQ010000045.1 GCA_913041025.1 uncultured Gammaproteobacteria bacterium
CCCACATTTTGTAGAGCTCTTGTTCAATTTGAGACGAATTAAAACTGTTATCCATTCGATTGATTCACTTTGTAGAGAAGGCTTAAAAACTCCTTGATAGGAAATTGTCTTTTAATGTTCAGTCTTCCCATTGATTTAATTGATGATGCTGTAGGGGGTAACCCCGATCGCGGTAGAATTTATAGCGCTCCCTCCCCTCTGATACCTGATTCTGCACGATGATTTCAGCAACGCGATCAAATCTGCCAAAAAAATAGGGTATCTCTTCTGAGAGGTTGATCAGTAGTCCTTCCTCAAGTAGTGGTTCTTCGCAGCCTAACTGCACTGGTGATTCGGCTGTCTGATTTGAGAGCACATCGTGGGGCAGAAAACGTCCGGAGGGGTAATTCCACATCAGTTCATCCATCGTATTGATTGCGACTTCGTCGTTTAAGTGAAGGTGCACTTTCGTGCCCGCATTTATGGCTTTGAGACAAAGTCTGCAAGCGAATCGATAGGCTGCGTCGATAGCAAGATCTTCAAGGATATAAAAGTCTGTGCGGGTCACTTTAGCTTTCTTGGCTCTGAAGATACTTGAATAGCAGCGGAACTGGACGCCCCGTGGACCCTTTCCTTGGTCCAGAATGAAACGCGCTACCAGCTACGTCCAGATGCGCCCATTTTTCATTATCTGCAAAACGAGAAAGAAAGCACGCGGCTACAACACTGCCTGCTTCTCTTCCGCCGACGTTAGCCATATCGGCGAAGTTACTATTGAGGTTTCCCTGGTACTCATCCCACAGCGGCATTCTCCAGGCCTTATCCCCAGATTCATTTGCGGCGCTCTCTAAAGAGTTCGCAAGCTGGTCATCATTTGAGTACAAGGCGCTAGCATGGCTTCCCAAGGCTATAATACAAGCCCCGGTCAAAGTGGCGACATCGACTATTGCTTTAGGCTTAAAAGATTTAGCGTATGCAATTGCATCACATAAAACTAGCCTGCCCTCGGCGTCAGTATTGAGAATCTCGATAGTCTTTCCAGAGTAAGATTTGACAATGTCTCCAGGTCGCGTGGCCCGTCCACTTGGCATGTTTTCTGCCGCTGCCACAATAGTGATTAGATTTATTTTGAGTTTTGCTTCGATTGTGGCCATCGTCGCCCCAAGAACTGATGCGGCTCCACACATATCGAATTTCATTTCGTCCATCGCAGGAGGAGGTTTTAAAGATATGCCACCTGTGTCAAAGGTGATCCCTTTTCCGATCAATATGACTGGTGCTTCGCTTGGCTTAGCTCCGTTATAACGGATCGTAATCATCTGTCCTGGCGCCTCACTGCCTTTGCTGACTGCTAGAAAAGCGCCCATACCCAATTCGTTCATTTTTGCCTCATTGAAGCTCGAGACACTAACGCTTGGGTTTTTTGCTAGTTTCCGGGACTCTTTCAATAGGTAATTAGGGTTGCAGACGTTCGGAGGTTCGTTGCCGAGGTCTTTAGCTAACTTAAGTCCAGCATCAAGTGCGTTGGCCAGTTTAATCGCGCTTGAGAGTCTCCGCTGTTCCGCGTTAGGAGCGTGCAAGCGGATTTGTTTTAAAGAGTATTTGTCGGAAGGTTTGGACTTGTGTCTGTCATATTGGTAGGCATTATCAGTTACTGATTTTGTAATGACCTGAACTAATTGGTCCCACCCAACGTCCTTTGTTTTAAATGCCTCCAGATCAAAAACTGCGTCCTTGATTGGCATTTTAATAATCTGACTTGCTACAGGAGTAATCAGTTTTAAAAGAGAGTCCAAGTCGGTGCTAGTATGAGCGTCGCCAACGATCAGCAATCTTTCAATTTTACCGTCTAACTGAACACAAATAGAGTTACCCTTTTTATCGACGAAGTCCCGAATGGTATTTTTTAGCTGATTGGCCTCCCCGAGGCTCTTTGTCAGCCTTTTGGCGTTCTTTAATGAGGTAACGATGCAGGAGGACTTCTTGTCCATTAGGTCTGCTGAGCTATTTAAGTATTTCATGGTTCGCGTACAAAATTTGTTACCCTTAATTCTAAGGCAAAACAGTGATAAGAGCATATGGCTATAGCTCAAAGATACGTAAACAAAGAGTTATTTGGACTTTTCCTGTTGATAATGGTCTTTTTATTGCTGGTTGTTGTTGGCGGGCGGTTTCTAAGTTATTTAGAAGAAGCTTCTTTGGGGATGCTATCCAGCACTCTTGTAGCAATGTTTATTGTTTATCGCTTGCCCGAGTTTCTTCAAATTGTTGGCCCGTTTGCGATGTTTTTCGCTATTTTACTTACCTTCGGTAGGCTCTACGCTGAGAGTGAAATGGCGATCTTCCATGCTTCAGGTGTTGGTATGAGGCAAGTTGGTAGCTGGTTATTTTGGCCGGTTTTTATCGTTACTTTGGCTGTGGGATCACTTTCTTTATACATTACTCCCAAGTGTTCTTATTTGCTGGATGAATTGTTAGCGGAGCAACGAAAAATATCGACTTTTGACCTGATTAATCCCGGTAATTTTTTAACGCTCAAGCAAGGTGACTATACGATATATAGCGAGGAGGTTTCGGGGGATGATGGGGTTCTTTCTAATATATTTATTTCCGAGAAAAATGGCATTAGTGATGAAATCGCATTTTGGGCCGAAAATGGTGAGATTATTATTAACGAGGAGGCTAAATCGAGGTTTCTTAGGTTAGAAAACGGTGTCAGGTATGAAGGAACACCTGGCCAGGCAGACTACCAGGTGATTGAGTTTGAGTCTTATGATCAGGAAATTGCGTTTGGTGAAACAGAAAACCAGCAGCTTGATGTTGCTAGCACAGATTTGTTCAGTTTGGGTGATTCTTCGCAGGAGGTAGGTGAGTTTCATTGGAGAATAGGGCTGCCGATTTTTTCGGTTGTGGCCAGTTTTCTAGCCTTAGGATTGTCTCGGACGAAATCCAGGCAAGGGCGCTACGGGAAAGTGGTACACGGTGCCCTAACTATATTTTCGTATTATTTGTTATTGCTCTTTAATCACAACGCAATCATTGAGGGTTCGATACCCGGTTATTTAGGATTATGGTGTGTCCACACCCCTTTTGCGCTGCTCGCTGTTTATCTATGCAGTCAAATTGATAGCCCCAGAAAAGTTTAGACGCTAGTCTTTCTCTTCTTCTGATAGCTTTACTGTGAAAGTATGACTGAGCCTGTCGTGCCATGTTTGTTGGGTTTTACTGAAGTAAAACCAAAAAAAACCGAGACCAAAAACAGACCAGGAAACCAGAATGACTGTTAATCTAACTATTGATTGTTTAAGGGTGGGGTTCTCGCCGTTATCGTCGACTATCTTGATTTTCCAGGCTCTCATGCCTAGCGTTTGGCCGGTCCGAATCCAGCAGTAAACATAGAATGCAATGACTTCGATCAGCAGGACTACTTGGACAAATAAACCATAAATGGCTTCTCCATCGTTAATGAGAATCCATATCCATAGCGTCATCATCCATAAACTCAGTATTAGCAATAGGTCATAGATGAAGGCCCCTAGTCTTCGCGGAATACCGGTGGGTGCGCCATACGTTTGGTTTTCGTTCATTTATTGAATTTCACAGCATATAAGCAAGTTGTAAAACTAATTTGGACTTGATGGTGAGTTGATAGTTAGTCATATTGTTGGAAGTGTATGCTAAGGGAAGATTCCACTGCGCACAAAGTGTTGATGCGACAAAATTTCGGTAGTAGAGGATATAGAAAAGATGAGTATGACATTGCCCGACGATTATTCGGAACGAGTTTATGCTGGTGTTTTAGGTAAGGTGATTGGTGTTTATTTAGGCAGACCTTTCGAAGGTTGGTCTTACCAGATGATACAAGAGAAACTCGGGGACATAGAGCACTATGTGCACGACAAATTAGGGGTCCCGTTGATTGTTACGGACGACGATATTTCAGGTACTTTCACCTTTGTTCGAGCCTTGGAAGATAACGGTTACAGTCCTAGGATTGGTTCTGAGGAGATGGGCGATACTTGGTTAAATTACTTAATTGAGAACAAAACGATACTTTGGTGGGGAGGCCTTGGTAATTCTACTGAACATACGGCATTTTTGCGGCTTAAAAATGGAATAAAGGCGCCGCAAAGCGGTTCCAGTGCATTGAATGGCCGGGTCGTCTCTGAACAAATCGGCGCGCAGATATTTATAGATGGATGGGCAATGGTTTCACCCGATGACCCAGATCAAGCCGCTAAGTTGGCGACCGAGGCCGCTAGGGTGAGTCATGATGGCGAGGCAGTTTACGGCGCCGTCGTTCTAGCCGTGATGGAGTCGCTCGCTTTTAGTGAATCCGATACAAACAGATTATTGGATAGGGCATTAGGGTATATACCGACCGACTCGATTATTAAGAAGTTAATAGATGATGTTCGTAACTGGCACGCTCAAGAATCCGATTGGAGGGCCACGAGAGAAAAGTTGGAGAGTCTTTACGGCTATGATAAATACGGCGGCAACTGTCATATGGTCCCAAATCATGGGTTGATTATTCACTCTTTGCTCCACGGAGAGGATGATTTTTCCGAGACGATGAAGATTATCAATACCTGTGGCTGGGATACGGATTGCAACTCGGGGAATGTTGGTTGCTTGATGGGTATAAAAAATGGACTAGAAGGAATTGATCGCAGCATGAGTAAGGGCCTTGACTGGAGAGGTCCGGTTGCGGATCGTATATATATTCCCACGGCGGAGCCCAGCCGAAGTATCTCTGACTGCGCTACAGAGGCAACTCATATTATCAACACTGCTCGTATCATGAGAGGCCACGAGAAATGGAGACCGAAACAAGGCGCTCAGTTTCACTTTGAGTTGCCGGGTTCCGTTCAAGGTTTCTTGGTCACTCGCGGTGAAGGTTCGATTGAAAACGTGAAAGTTAAAAGTGCTCTAGGAGATTACACCCTGAAGCTGCATAGCTCGCATGGGGGATCAGCTTTTGGATCGCCGGTTTTTGCTCCATCGAAAGATATTGCGAAGATGTTTGAGAGTCGCGGCTATGCGTTATTGTCCTCACCAAAGATCTACCCAGGTCAAAAGGTAGAGGCAAGATTAATCGCGGATACCGGTACGGGGCCTAGTTGTCGACTCTTTGTGAGCTACTATGGTGAGAACGATGAAATCTCTCATGCTTTTGGTCAAACAAGTGGCGTGTCTTCAGCTGAATCAAGCTTGCTTGAGCTTGAAATCCCAGACTATGCGCATCCGATATTTGAGGTGGGTATCGAATTAGTGAGCGAGGGGACTGTTTTTTTGGATTTCCTGAGTTGGTCTGGGGCTCCTAATTTGAAACTGGGTCGGCCCGAAGGTAAAGGAACGATGTGGAGGCGTGCATGGGTTAATGCGGTGGACACGTTTAGTTCTCGACCAGAACCATACCGGTTGGTACAAAATGAGGGGTCTGGTCTCCTTATTCAGGGTGGTAGAGACTGGGTGAACTACAAAGTAGAAGCAGATATTACTCCCCACCTTGTTAAGAGGGCTGGTGTCGCAGGGAGATTGCAAGGTATGCGACGATATTATTCATTGGTTTTAAACAGTGAAGGGGAGTTGTGCCTCAACAAAATGCTGAACGAGGAGACATGTCTTGCTAAAACCTCTTTTGATTGGTCTTTTGGCGATACTTATCATCTAGCTTTAGCGTTTGACGGTAAAAAACTCACTGGCATGATCGATGGTGAGGTGAAATTAGAGGCAACCGATGAAGAATTAAATTGCGGTGGCGTTGGTTTGTTTATAGAAGAGGGCCGAAGTGCCACTCAAGAGGTGAGGGTGTTGCCACTGTCATAATGTTGTAAATCTCTTTTTTTGGTACCTGGGGTCGGACTCGAACCGACACTCCCGTTAAGGAACCGGATTTTGAATCCGGCGCGTCTACCAGTTTCGCCACCCAGGCAAAGAGGCAGGGCATTTTGCCCAACCTGATTCAGAGTTACAATAGTCGCTTAATATTGGTCGGTAAAGCCAATGCAAGAAAAAACAAAATTGTCAGACTTTGACTTCGTGCTACCCGACGAGTTAATTGCTCAATACCCAAGTGAATCCAGAGGCAAAGAGCGGCTGCTTCGAGTATCAAGTGCAGGCCTAGAGCACTATCAATTTGACGACATTTCAAAATTGATTGGTGAGGGTGATTTGATCGTTCTAAACAACACCAAGGTCTTGAAGGCAAGACTGAAGGGCCTTAAAGACAGCGGTGGCTCATGCGAAATCATGGTGGAGAGGATTTTGGGGGACTTTGAGCAAAGTAGAGAAGCGCTTTGTCAGATTCGAGCAAGTAAACCGATTAAAATGGGCCGTAACCTTTTAGTAGGTGGGCACAAGGTACACTGTAGTGCTCGGGAAAAAGAGTTTTATGTTCTCAAGTTTCCTGTGAGTGTAGGAGACTTTCTCGAAACTTTTGGGGAGATTCCGATACCGCCGTATTTAGGAAGGAGTCAAAGCTCAATAGACCAATCTCGTTATCAAACGGTGTATGGAAAACACCCTGGAGCCGTGGCAGCGCCGACCGCAGGGCTTCACATTACCGAAGAGTTGTTAGAGGAGATTAAGGGAAAGGGCGTTAGGGTAGCTGAGTTAACTCTTCATATTGGGGCTGGGACTTTTCAACCTATTCGTAGTGAGAATATTAAAGAACACCAGATGCACAGAGAAAGGTATGAAATCCCTAAGGAGACAGCGGACCAAATTCATTCAACTAAGTCGGACGGAGGTCGTGTGGTAGCGGTCGGTACGACTGTTGTGCGTGCGTTAGAAAGTGCCGCCGCAGATGGTGTTTTGGATGAGCAAAAATTAAACGGTGATACCAGTCTTTTCATCACTCCTGGATTCGAATTTCAGATTGTTGACTGTATGGTGACAAATTTTCATCTGCCACGATCTTCATTGTTGTTGATGGTGGCGGCTTTCGTTGGTCAAAAAAGGGTGTTGCAAGCTTACAAAGAGGCAGTGAAAGAGGGTTACCGATTTTTTAGTTATGGTGATGCGTCTTGGTTGGAAAAGAATTCATGTTCGAACTGATTCAAAACGATGGCGCGGCTAGAAGGGGTCGACTGAAACTAGAGCACGGTGTGGTTGAAACGCCCGTATTTATGCCCTGCGGCACCTATGGGACGGTGAAAGGTATGACCCCTTTGGATCTTTCTGAGATAGGAACGCAGATTTTACTGGGTAACACTTTTCACTTAATGCTCAGACCAAGTGACCAGTCGATTAGAAGCCTTGGAGGATTGCACCGTTTTATGAATTGGAGCAAGCCAATATTGACCGATAGCGGTGGATTTCAGATTTTCAGTCTTGGTGAAATGAACAAGTTGACAGAAGAGGGTGTCGTATTTCGTTCGCCAGTGAATGGTGACAAAGTCGAGTTGACTCCCGAGCGATCAATCGATGCGCAAATGAATTTTGGCTCAGACATCATAATGGTCTTGGATGATTGTACTGCTCCAGACAAATCAGAGCTCGAGGTTCGTGACTCGATGGAATTATCGATGCGCTGGGCGGAGCGCTCTAAAAGTCGATTTAAAGAAGCGCAGGCCTCAAACGCTAAGTATTACTCAAAACTTTTTGGAATCGTCCAGGGAGGAATGCACACGAACCTTAGACTTGAAAGCTTGCAGCGGTTGCGCGAAATTGGATTCGACGGGTATGCGATCGGAGGATTATCAGTAGGTGAATCCAAAGAAGAAATGAAAGAGACGCTTGATCGATTACTTCCTCACATGATCGCAGAGGCTCCGAGGTATCTAATGGGGGTCGGTTCTCCACAGGATATCGTGATGGGTGTCGAGTTGGGTGTGGATATGTTCGATTGTGTATTGCCCACTCGTAATGGTCGAAATGGTTATGCTTTTACATCGGGTGGCGTTGTGAAGATTCGTAACGCAAAGCACAAATCTTCGGATCGGAGTTTAGATGAAGAGTGTGATTGTTATACTTGTCAGAATTTTTCCAGGGCCTACCTACATCACTTGGATCGTTGTGGTGAAATGCTTGGATCAATTTTGATGACAAAGCACAATCTCTATTATTATCATTCCTTGATGGCGAGATTGCGCGATGCGATTGAACACGGTACATTCCGCACGCTCGTGGAAACCCTGAAAAGAGGTTGGGAAAAATATGATTGAAATAATTTCTATAGCTCACGCGGCCGATGGTGGAGCTGCTGGTGGCGATGCAGGTCTGATCAATATCTTGTTTCTTGTCGGTTTTGTTGCAATTTTTTACTTCTTGTTGATTCGCCCTCAAAACAAAAGAAGAAAGGAACATCAAACTTTAATTTCTGCTTTGAATAAAGGGGATGAAATTGTGACCGCCGGCGGCATAGTCGGAAAAGTTAACAAAGTCGAAGAGGACTTTGTAATTCTTCAAGTCAGTAAAGAGGTAGAAATGAGACTGCAAAAAACGGCAGTAGGAGCTACGTTGCCAAAGGGAACAATCAAATCGCTAGACGAATCTTAAATAAAGCTTCTTAGACGGTAGATTCGACAATGGCGAATTTATTAGGTGTTCCCGATAAGACGAGCTACACGCCTCCCAACACATTCAGAGCGTGGCAATACGCTGTTGTTGTTTTTGTTCTGGCTTTAGGCTCGATATATGCACTGCCGAACCTTTACCAGCCTGATCCTGCTATCCAAATAAGAAGCCAGGAGGATGTCCCTTTCGGGCCAGATCTCAGGTTTGAGCTAAGAGAAGAGTTTGTTAAAAATGGGGTTTATCCGAAATCAATTGAACTGGTTGATTCGCAATTTGAGTTGCTAGTCCGTTTTGATAACGATCAGGATCAGCTCAGGGGCCAGGCATTAGTTGATCGATACTTGTCTGAAAATCAATTGGATTATCTAGCGTCGCTTAATCGAGCATCGACAGCACCAGCTTGGTTGCGGGATATTGGTGGGAAGCCTATGTCCTTAGGTCTCGATTTGTCGGGTGGAGTACATTTCCTTTTACAAGTTGATATGGATCAATATCTCGATGGAGTAATAGCTGACGCTGCGGAAGCAATGCGAGATACGCTGATTAAAGAACGGATTCGCTTCATACCTGGGAGAGAATGGGTTGAAGATGGTTCGATTGTCATCAAATTCCGGGACGAATCTGACAAGGATTCGGCTGTCGATGCTTTGGATGAGTTCCTGGATTTTGATGTATTTGACCGCGAAGTTGGCGGTAATCCTGCCCTTAGATACACCCTAAAGATCGACAGAGTAGCTGAATTGGAAGACAGGGCGATCTCACAAAACCTGACCAGTTTACGAAATCGTGTAAACGAATTAGGTGTATCTGAGCCCCAGGTGCAGAAATTAGGCAGAACACGGATAGTTGTCGATTTGCCAGGGCTGCAGGACAGCGCAAAGGCCAAACGTATACTCAATAAATTCGCCAATTTGGATTTCAGATTAGCTGGCTTGCCCAATTCTCGGCGGTCGCAAATTGAAACCTACCCTTACGAGGGGCGCGATGTTGACATTTTACGTAGAAGCATTGTAACCGGCGATAATGTGCAGGATGCTCAACAGAGCTACGATCCGCAAACGAGCCAGCCTCAAGTTAACATCCAGTTAGATAACGACGGCGGCAGAAAAATGAACGAAGCCACTGGCCCAAATATCGGTCGCTCCATGGCGATACTCTTCATCGAACAAAAACCACAAATCGAAAAAAGGATAGTCGATGGAGAATTGACTGAAATTAGAACAACTGTCGAGGAAAGGCGTCTTATTAGTGTTGCAACCATACAAGCCGCTTTGGGGTTTAACTTCAGGATTACCGGGCTTGGAATCCGAGAAGCTCAAGATCTAGCCCTTCTATTGCGTGCAGGGGCATTAGCGGCACCTATGTATATCGTTGAAGAGAGAACAGTAGGAGCTCAGTTGGGTGACGAGAACGTTGAACGCGGATTTTTTTCTGTTGCGATAGGGTTCCTCATTGTTTTGATATTTATGCTCTTTTACTACCGTTTGTTTGGACTGGCCGCTAATGTCGCTCTGACCGCTAATTTGGTCTTGATTGTGGCGATTATGTCCGTTCTGGGGGCTACTTTAACTGTACCTGGTATCGCCGGTATTGTTTTAACCGTCGGTATGGCAGTGGACGCGAACGTTTTGATTTTCTCTAGGATTAGGGAGGAGTTGAAAGAAAAATCCCCTCAGCAGGCAATACAGTCAGGATTTGATCGAGCTTTGTTGACCATTACTGATGCTAATGTAACAACTTTCTTTGTCGCAATAATATTGCTTTCGATAGGAAGCGGGCCCGTGCGTGGGTTTGCTGTGACCCTTGCTGTCGGCATTGTTTGTTCTATGTTTACGGCGATTGTGGTAACCAGGGCCCAGGTGAATCTATTTTATGGTGGAAAGTCCTTGGAGAGCCTGCGGATATGAAATTCCAATTGGACTTTATGGGCAAGCGGGTATACGCCATGATCGGCTCTGGCATTTTTCTTGTGATCTGTGTGATCTCGCTGGTGGTGAACGGCTTAAATCTAGGGCTTGATTTTACGGGTGGGGCGATGGTGGAGGTCGGTTTCAGTGAAGAAATTGATCCTGAGCTAGTTCGAGTCGAGCTTGAAAAAGGTGGTTTCAGCAATGGAACAGTTCAATATTTTGGTTCGAATCGTGATTTATTGGTCCGGATTCCTCCAGTCGAGGGAGTAAATCAATCGGCATTAGGGGACGAGATTTACGGGTACCTGGTAAGTGAATTTCCTGGAACAGAATTGCGACAGTCGAGTTATGTTGGACCAGCGGTCGGTGATGAATTGGCGGAAGACGGGGGTCTGGCGCTTTTAGCTGCATTGATCGTCGTGATGCTTTACATTTTGTTTCGCTTTACTAAGCAATTCTCTGTAGGCGCCGTTAGTGCTTTGGTTCATGACGTGCTCATTGTGGTTGGTTTGTTTTCTATTTTTGGTTGGACATTTGATCTAACGGTTTTAGCTGCTCTTTTAGCTGTAATCGGTTATTCCTTAAATGACACTATCGTCGTAAGCGACCGCATTAGAGAGAATTTTCGATCAATGCGAAAGGGTTCTGCAATAGAGGTGATAAATCAGTCGCTAAATCAAACCTTGGGTAGAACTTTAGTAACGTCTTTGACAACATTGTTTGTTCTTTTGTCACTCTTGCTTGCGGGTGGTGAAGCGATACAAGGTTTTGCTCTTGCATTGGTCGTTGGTGTGCTGGTGGGCACTTATTCTTCGATTTATGTAGCTTCGAATGTTCTAATTTTATTGAACATAAGTCGGGAGGATCTAATTGTGGTTAACGAAGAAAATCTCGAAGATTATAAAGACGCACCGTAATAAGGACTGTTGTTATTAGACCAACAATTTTTGCACGATCGCTCTGAAGTATTTTGGATTTGCAGCGACGATATCGCCAGATTCAAAAAAGCTTTCCCCTCCTTTGAAGTCGCCGACGAAACCGCCAGCTTCGCGAACTATGACGATACCTGCAGCAATATCCCAAGGCTTAAGCGAAGGGTGCCAAAAACCATCGAATTTAGCTGAGGCCACATAGGCCAGGTCGAGAGCGGCACTTCCAGTAGATCGGATCGCCTGGCAAGATCTTGTGAACTCTTGAAGATTTTTGATATAGGAGTCTAGCCTCTGGGTCACGCTGCCAGGAGCAATACCCGCCGAAACAAGACCATCTTCGAGAAACTCGTTATTCGAAACTCTGATTTTTTTTCCGTTAAGTGTGGCCCCATAGCCTCTACTAGCCACGTATTCTTCGCGATTCATGGGGTCAACTATCACACCGTGTTCTAGATGCTTGCCCTTTTGAATTCCAATGGAAACAGCGAAGTGAGGGATCCCTCGAATGAAGTTTAAGGTTCCGTCTATAGGATCAATGATCCAAGTATATTCATTAGACGAATCGACCTGAGTAGTTCCAGACTCTTCAGCTAGAATATTATGATCAGGGTAAGTGGTCTGGATTTGCTCAACAATGATGTCCTCGGCACGTTTATCGATATTTGAGACGAAGTCTTTTGAGGATTTTTGTTCAATTCTAAATTGATCTGGCCGATCGAAAGACAACAAGATAAAGTCAGCGGCAGCTCTGGCTGCTCGAAGTGCGATATTGGCCATGGGCTGCATTTTGTGTCTCAAGAAGGAAGTAATTGCCTAATGTTAACACGAAGACATGGGGATTTCGGAGGAACAAGTGTTCGAAAATGTAAGAATAATATTAGTTGAACCACAACATCCGGGTAATATCGGAGCCAGTGCTAGAGCTATGAAGAACATGGGTTTTAATGATCTTCGTCTGGTGAGTCCAAAGCGTTTTCCTGATCCTCAGGCTGATTGGAGGGCCGCGGGGGCTGCAGATTTGCTAGAGGATTCTGATATTTATTCAACTCTGAATAAAGCGATCGCAGATTGTCAGCTAGTGGTTGGGACGAGCGCGAGAGTGCGCAATATTCCGAGGCCTTCAATATTTGCTAAAGAATTACCGGATTTAATCTCACGTCATCCTGCCGGGTTAAAAGTAGGGGTTTTATTTGGCAGGGAGGACAGTGGTTTAACTAATGAGGAGCTACAATTGTGTCACTATCACCTTCAAATTCCGTCCGATGAAGGCTATCCGGTGCTGAATATAGCTATGGCCTTGCAAATAGTGGTGTATGAATTGTTTATTTCTGCGAGTGGAAAACTGAAAAAAGAACCAGAGTGGGATAGGGCTATCGCTTCCTCAGGCGAGGTAGAGTTAATGCTTGAGCATTTGGAACAAGTGCTTTTTGAAAGTGAATTTCTCGATAGTGAAAATCCTGGAAAGACACTAGTTAGATTGCGGCGAATGTTTATGCGCATTCAGTTGGACGAGACAGAGGTTCAGATGTTACGAGGCATATTAAAACATTTGCATAAACGAGCGGGTAATTGAAAAAAAATTTCGTAGATCAATTAGACCCCATATTGCATACTATCTCACCCAGATTGGTTTGATTAGGTGTCTCATGCGCTTAACAAGCAAAGGTCGCTATGCGGTTACGGCGATACTAGACATTGCTATTCATCAAGAGAATGGTTTGGTAAGCGTCAAGGATATCGCAAAACGTCAGAACATTTCAGAATCTTACCTGGAGCAATTGCTGGGTCGGTTGAGGCAGGCACAATTAGTGCTGAGTCAGCGTGGTCCTGGTGGCGGATACTCTTTGAAGGATAATCCCTCAAAAGTCAGTGTATCCAGAATCATCCAAGCCGTAGGGGAAGGTGTTGATGTCACTCTTTGCTCTGGTTCAGGTGATTGTAATAATGGTGACATGTGTTTGACTCATAACTTATGGGCATCACTTTCTAGAGAGATCGATAGGTTCTTGTTAAAAGTGACTCTCGATAAATTAGTTCACAGTAATCAATCTGATGTCGACGATCTTTTAAGTGGTGTTAGCGAATCACTGATCCAGGTCAGCAGTGTCGGCTAGGATTTGATGTGAACCAACCAATCTATATGGATTATGCGGCCACTACCCCGATTGATGGCCGAGTGGCGAAGCTAATGTCCCGTTATATGGATTTTGAGGGGGTTTTTGGTAATCCAGCGTCGAGGACGCATGAGTTTGGCTGGCAGGCAGAGGAAGCAGTCGAAAATGCGCGAGTTCAGGTAGCTAAAGTCCTGAATGCTGATCCGAGAGAGATAGTTTGGACTTCTGGGGCGACCGAATCCGATAATTTGGCGATAAAGGGCCTAGCCGAAAAGACGGATAAAAATCACATTATAACTAGTAAAATAGAGCACAAGGCGGTGCTTGATACATGTCACTTTTTGGAAGAAAAGGGGTTCCGAGTGACCTATTTGCAACCAGACTCAAAAGGTTGTTGTAGTGCAGAACAGGTAGAGAGAGCTCTGACAGAAGACACGTTCATCGTTTCCTTGATGCACGTAAATAATGAGCTGGGCTCAGTCAACAATATCGCAAACATTGCAAAACTTTGTAGTAATCAAGGTGTTTTTTTCCATGTAGATGCTGCTCAAAGTTTTGGGAAAATACCTATTGATGTGCGGAAGCTTGGGATCGATATGATCTCGATCTCTGCACACAAAATTTATGGTCCTAAGGGCATAGGAGTGCTGTTCGTCAACAGAGATTCAAATATTGGTTTGCAGCCTATGATTCATGGAGGCGGGCACGAATTTGGAATGCGGTCTGGAACTCTCGCAACTCATCAAATAGTGGGTATTGGAGAGGCCGCAGAGTTGATGTTTCAAGAAGGAGAGAAGGACTTCGAAGACCACCTTCGTTTTCGGGAAATTTTACTGTCCAGTTTAAATCAAATTCCTGACATCCAAATCAATAGCGATTTTGAAAAATCCATCCCTTCGATTATTAACGTAAGTTTTGCTTATGTTAACGGAGAAACGCTGATGTCTGCCCTTGATAATGTGGCTCTTTCAAGTGGTTCAGCATGTAACTCCGAGTTGGTTGAGCCTTCTTATGTTTTGAAAGGGATAGGCTTGAGCGATGAATTGGCTGACTCTGCGCTTCGTTTTAGTTTCGGTCGTTATACCAAAGAAAAGGATGTTCAAGCTGTAGGGAACCAAGTGGCAAAGGTCGTTGGGGCATTGCGTAGCTCCTGAGTCGAAGTATAATACGCCGCCGCCCGAAGAGCTTGGTTTTATGAGTTCGGCGGAGCTTTTCACATTGTTAACGAAACAGGAGAACTGGATGGCACTCGAACGCACTTTTTCAATTATTAAGCCAGACGCAGTAAAACGAAATTTGATTGGCGATATCTACTCGAGGTTCGAAAAAGCTGGTCTTGCTATAGTAGGAGCAAGAATGCTGAGATTGACGAGTGATCAAGCTGGAGGCTTCTACGCTGAACACGAAGGAAAACCGTTTTATGCAGACTTATGTTCCTACATGATGTCGGGTCCCGTAATGGTGCAAGTTTTAGAGGGCGAAGATGCTATTAGTGTAAATCGAAGATTAATGGGCGCCACGGATCCTAATGAGGCCGCACCTGGAACGATAAGAGCGGATTTTGCTGAAAGTATCGATGCGAATGCTGTACATGGGTCAGATTCTCCAGATTCTGCAAAGCGTGAGATTGCCTTTTTCTTCGATGAAGAAGAGTTGTTGACTAGATAACGAAGTTTTCGACTGGGGAATAAAGATGAATGAGCTGGTCAATCTGTACGGTCATACCCGTGATCAGCTCGAAGCGATGTTTGTTTCGCAAGGACAGCAGACCTTTAGAGGCCGGCAGCTGATGAAGTGGATTTACCATGATGGTGTAACGGACTTTTCAGCAATGACTGATTTGCCTCTAAATACAAGAAAATGGCTGTCTACGAATGCCCAGCTCGTCATGCCAAAAGTTGTATCCCAGGAAAAATCGTCGGACGGGACCGTTAAGTGGGCAGTGCAAGTAAACCAAGACGAGTTTGTTGAGACGGTACTGATTCCAGAAAAGGGGCGAAATACTTTGTGCGTTTCTTCGCAAGTGGGTTGTTCGCTGGACTGTAGTTTCTGTGCTACTGGTAAGCAAGGATTCAACGGTAATTTGTCCTCAGAGGAAATCATAGGTCAGCTGCTTCTTGCGAATGACTATTTAAGTGATCGAGATGAAATGGTAACCAATGTCGTCTTTATGGGAATGGGGGAACCTCTCCTCAACTTCGATGCGGTTTTAACCGCTGTCAATATCATGATGGATGATATGGCCTTTGGTCTCTCAAAACGTAAGATTACGATTAGCACTTCGGGAGTCGTTCCAGCCATAGAAAAGCTCTCCCAGTACACTGACTGTTCTCTTGCGATCTCTCTGCACGCGCCTAATGATCATATAAGAGATCAACTTGTCCCTATTAACCGACGCTATCCGATCGCTAGTTTACTTGAGGCTTGCAGAGGTTATCTGGGTTCTATAGGGCCTCACCGTAAGCTACTTTTTGAATATACTCTTCTTCGAAGTGTGAATGATGATGTGGGTCATGCACGAGAACTCGCCAATTTGCTGAGAGGCTTGCCTTGTAAGATCAATCTCATACCTTTTAATTCTTTTGATTACAGCGGTTATCAACCCCCAAGTCGGCAGACGGTATTAGATTTTCAAACCGTGTTAATTGAACAGGGGTACACTGCTATGATCAGGTCTACTCGAGGAGACGATATATCAGCCGCCTGTGGGCAGTTGGCGGGTAATGTCAAAGACCGAACTAAGAGAAGTAGTCGGTATCGAGACAACAGATCACAATCCGAAATTACATTAGTTCAGAACCATAGCGTCTTGGGTTAGTTTTTTGAAGGAAGAGGAGATCATGGAATCGATCGAAAGTGGTTTTGGAGAATCCTTCGTAAATGCGAGGGAGCAGATGGGCTTGTCTCAGAGAGAGGTTGCTGACGAATTAAAGCTTGCCTGGAAGACAATTGAGAGTCTCGAGAGCGAAGACTTTGAGTCGCTGCCGCCGTATGTGTTTGTCCGTGGATATGTTAAGTCCTATTCAAAGCTCGTTGGTATTGATGCTGACGAGATGGCCTTAAAGTTAGTCTCTTTTTACCAAGGAATCCAAAAAGAATCTCGAGTAAATGAACAAGATAAAGCTAACGGCTTTTCGTCACCTGCATCGCTCCTTAATCCTTCCTTATTGTTAACGGGGTTTGCGTTATTTGTTATCGCCGTGGTTCTTTTCGTGGCTTACACAACATGGACTGATCAGAGTCAAACGCCATCTGAAATTTCGCTTAGCGATGATAATCAAATTGATGAAGAGTCTTTCGATCCGGTGTCGGCCCAAGAGAAGATTGACTTGGTTGTCTCTAATTCAAGATCTAATCGAGACGAAGACGAGTCCTTTAAACCTGAGCCTCCGGATATCGAGGAGGAGTCTTTTCCAGAATTGATGGATGAATCCTCTGTGTTGCCTTCCGTTGAAGGCCCGAGTGCAGAAGATGTTGGTCGTGAGAGCGACGAGTCTTTAGAAGTCGTGTCGTCTGGCGGAGGTGAGTTCGATTTGTTGGGAGAGGGTGGTGGCGATGAGTTGGAGATTCAGTTTAACGATGATTGTTGGTTCGAAATCAGTGATACCC
>CAJWGQ010000046.1 GCA_913041025.1 uncultured Gammaproteobacteria bacterium
AATCAGTCGGGCATCTTACCACTAGCTCTTATGTAATCGAAGTATGCTAAAAAAAATCATGCGCTATCCCACCGATTCAAATTATCTATGTATCAACAGTCGATGAATATGTTTCGGTTAAAACCTCTATTTATTATTGTTGTTATCGGTTTCTGTGGATGTATCGATTCTTCCCAAAATTTTTCTCAGGAAGGATTAGAAGAAGAACCATTGCTTCCGGGTAAGAGGATTTATGATGACTATTGTTTTTCATGCCACACTCCCGGTCTAAATGGTGCACCAAGAATTGGGGACAAGGAGGCCTGAGCAGCTAGACTGGAGCAGGGCAGAGTCCCGTTGCTCCAATCGACGATAGAGGGCATCCAGCCTGCGATGCCACCGAGAGGAATCTGTTTTGATTGCTCCGATGAACAGCTGGATGCGGCGATCGATTACATGATCGGTTACCAAGATTAAAGAGTGCTTGGTGCTCGCTTAACTCAGATCATTGAGAAGGCTATCGAGCACCTTTTTAGCTACTGATGTCTCTACCTGCATTTCAGGGTGGTCAATACCCGCAGTCAAAGGCGAGCCATTTTTCAAGCCAGCAATCGACGCAGAGTCGAGCTGAAAACGCATGAAATGCACTGCTGCAGTCTTTTCTTCTCTTGAACGATCAAGGTCCTCATTAGTGATCGCATAAACCTTGTCTTCGCCGTCAACTCGTAGCCATACTTTATCCTCGATTCCCACTAGCTTAGCGAGTTTACCGGCTCTCTCAATTGGGTCTGGATACTCGATCATGAAGGTGGCTTTCCAGTTGTTGCCGTCGGGTATTAGGGGATTGTAAGCCGCTATTTCTTCTTCGATTTCGGAGCTTTCAAATATTTTTTCGATTCTGAGCATTTCTTGAATTTGATATTTCATGGTCAGAGCGTCTTCAAAGTAAAGAGTCGCATTGGGGCCAAGGAAAAGTTGACGGTCTTTTTTGTGGTCAAGAATAGATCGTCTGAAGTCCTCTCTTTTACTTGAGTATTCCTCGAGAGTCCAAAGGTCTTGTTTTGTTAGTTTCATAGTTATTTTAGATTCCATATGCGTGACGAACCATGGTTAGGGGATGAACGGATTCTTCTACTGCGTCCAGATTATGAGTGATTAGCCGGCCTGCCATGGGACAATCGGAACCGACATAATCTGCGTTGTTTTCGCTGATTTGTCGCTGAACTGGGCGTGCTATTTTAAGGGCTTTTTCATAGGACTCTGATTTTACGGCATAGGTTCCATCGTGGCCGGAGCATCGTTCAATCATGTCTACCTCGCTATTAGGGATTAAGCTGAGGAACTCGCGTGTTTTAGCGCCGACGTTTTGAACTCTTTGATGGCAGGCAGCATGATACGAGACCTTGCCGAGAGAGTGTTTGAATTCTAGGTTTATGCTCTCTTGCTTAACATGAAGCATCAGATATTCGAACGGGTCAAAAAAATTGTCCTTTATTCTGCTTAATTCTTGTTCTTCAGGGAACATGAGCGGCAGCTCCTGTTTAAACATCAGCACACATGACGGGATTGCTGAAACGATCTGATATCCTTCGTCGATTGCCGAGACAAGGTGCGGGAGATTGGCCTCTTTGAGCTTTTCAACCTTGGTGAGATCTCCTAACTCTAGCTTTGGCATGCCGCAACAGTTCGCATCCCAAATTATTTTTGTTTGGATTGCGTTGTGATTGAGAATGGCCGTTAAGTCTTCGATTAAGGAACTTTCCGTATTTTTATCATAACAGGTCGCAAAAATAGCCACTTTGAGTTGGCCCTGCGTGTTCTGTCCTTCGATGGACGGGTTTGCGTAGGCTTTCGCTGGTCGAGCAAATTTGGGAACTGGAGCTTCTGGATGTATCCCGATGCCTTTGTCTAAAACCTTTCTTACCGTTTTAGAGTCCAGAGCTTTGTTCACTAAGGGAGCAATAGCAGGCGAGCTCGCAGCACCAAGCGTTGCATCGGTGCTAGTCAGTACCTTGTCTCTCCACCGGCTTTTTTTGGATTCGTATTTGATAGCTTTCGCGCGAAGCATCAAATGAGGAAAGTCGATAGCCCATTCGTGTGGAGGTAGATAAGGGCATTTTGTTTCCGCGCACAGATCGCAAAGAAAGCACTCGTCGACCACTTTGATATAGTCATCTTTAGCGACACCATCGACCTCGAAGGTATCGGACTCATCGATCAGATCGAATAGGGTGGGGAAGGAATCGCAGAGGGAAACGCATCTTCTGCAGCCGTGGCAAGCATCGAAAACCCGTTCCATTTCTTCCTCGAGTGATTGTTTATCGTAATACTCTGGATTTTTCCAGTCGATGGGTGCCCTTTTGGGTGCTTCCAGGTTTCCTTCTTTCATACAGTTCCGTTTGCTTTATTTAAACTTAAAAAAAGGGGGCGTTACTGCCCCCCTTTTATCCATAAACGAACCGAAAAAACCGTTACATAGCATCCAGAGCCTTTTGGAAACGATTGGCGTGGGACCTTTCAGCTTTAGCTAAGGTTTCAAACCAATCAGCAATCTCGTCAAAACCCTCGTCTCTGGCGGTTGATGCCATTCCAGGATACATATCAGTGTATTCATGGGTTTCGCCGGCGACCGCTGCCTTGAGGTTATCTGAAGTTGATCCAATTGGTAGTCCAGTGGCAGGATCTCCAACCTTTTCCATGTATTCTAGATGTCCGTGAGCATGTCCGGTCTCGCCTTCGGCTGTTGATCTGAATACTGCAGCCACGTCGTTTTCACCCTCGACATCGGCTTTCGCTGCAAAGTATAAGTATCGCCGGTTTGCTTGAGATTCGCCGGCAAATGCATCTTTGAGGTTCTGAAGGGTATTACTGTCTTTTAAATCCATATGAGTGAGCTCCCGATTGTAAGTAACCAGAGACCAAAGAGGTCAGCGTTAATTTTTGATCGCTTTAGTGTGAAAGGTGCTACTACTCACCAATCACGCGCATTTCTTATTAGATCACAATGGTGGTTGAAAAAAAACTTTCAAGGTTTGGTTTTCAACTTTTTATGCTTGCCGTGATGAGTTGATATAGTTCTCTAATGGAAACTTGGTTATTACTCACTTTTCTTGGCGCATTTTTGCAAAATATCAGATCTTTTCTGCAGCGGCGCATTACGGATAAATTATCGATCAATGGGTCGAGTTTTGTTCGATTCTTGTTTGCTATTCCTTTAGCGATACTACTGGTTCTCCTTCTCGTAGATAGAATACCGTCTTTACCTTGGACATTCTTGGGATATGTGATTGCTGGTGGGGTTGCCCAAATAATCGGAACTTCATGCCTGATTTCTGCGGTGGTGAAGGGAAATTTTTCCGTTGGTACTACGCTGTCCAAGACGGAAGCCGCGCAGGCAGCACTGTTTGGCCTTGTGGTTTTGGGGGACGCGATTACTGCCTCCATTGCCCTAGGGATTTTGGTTAGTTTGGCAGGTGTGGCATGTCTATCATGGAGTCAAGGATCTTTTTTATCGAATTTGTCGCGGCGGTCACTCTTTTTAGGCTTGATATCCGGAACGGGCTTCGCAGTAGCTGCTGTCTGTTTTAGAGGGGCGAGCTTATCTCTTGAATTTGGTGAATTTTTCGAACGAGCAGCGCTAACAGTTTTGGTTGCCGTTTCCCTTCAATCAATCATTATGGGTGCGTATCTTTTGGTTCGAGAGCCTGGCGAATTAGCCCGAGTTTTTCAAAATTGGCGAATTTCATCAGTCATTGGTTGTGTAGGCATGCTGGCCTCTTTATGCTGGTTTTCCGCGATGACCCTTAATAGTGCTGCCATTGTAAGGGCTGTAGGTCAAATAGAACTGTTGTTTACACTGTTAACCACGATCTGGTTGTTTAAAGAGCGTCTGCGTATTGTTCAATTACTGGGTATGGTTTTGATTGTGGCTGGAATTTGGTTGTTGATATAAGGATTTAATTGATGAGCGAAGTCAATGTAGAGATAGAAGATGGGTGGGCTGAGGTAATCCTGAATCGCCCCGAGAGAAAAAATGCGATTAACGGTCCCCTGGGCTTAGAACTTCGAGACGCCTTTGAAACACTCAGTGTCGATGATGAAGTGAGAGTCATCCTCTTCCGAGGAAGCGAGGGAGCCTTTTGTTCTGGTCTAGATTTAAAAGCTTTTAATGAACCTCCTGAACCCGAGTGGGTCAAGGATTTTCAACAAATTTGGAGAGGTGCGCATCGAGCGATTTTCAATTGTAAAAAGCCCGTCGTAGGGGCATTGGAGAGGTTTGCAATTAACGGGGGTGCTGCATTGGCTTTAGCATGCGATTTACTGGTCGTGGGCAGAGAGTCATTTATTCAGGTCGGCGAAGCGCAGATAGGGATGGCCGCGCCCTATAACCTAGCTTGGCTTAGCCTGCGGCATTCCGAGTCCACCATAGCTCGTGTCGCACTGATAGGAGACCGAATATACGGTGAGGAGATGAAATCCTGCGGGCTTGCCGATGTTTGCTGTGAGGACTCTCAAGTGTTGATAGAAGCAAAAGACTTAGCCGCAAAATTAGCTGCTTACCCTGGGCATGGTCTGAAAAGGATAAAGACTGTAATGCGAGGTGCTCAAAGCCTTGATGCCGATGATTGGTTCAACTGCTTTACTGGCTCCGACCCTGTCGAGGAGAGAACCAAGCCTAGTAAAGTAAATTAGCCTTAGATGTTCTTGAGCTGCTCGGCATAATCCTGGTTTAGTGTTGACCACTCCAGTTTCAACCACGGGGTATAAAGATCTGTGTTTTCTCTTAGCTCTTTGGTAAGGGATTCCTTTGAAATCCACTTCCAGCTCTGAACCTCATTTGGGTTTGGCGCAGGCGCTCCATCGAAACGTCCAAAATAAACCGAGCAAAGCTCGTTTTCGCTGAGCTGAGTGTTGAAGCGCGCTTGGTACTCAAATTTGTATACGAATTTTAAATCGGACTGCACGCCCAATTCTTCTCCAATCCTTCTAGAGGCGGCAAAGTCAATCGATTCACCGGCTCGTGGATGGGAGCAGCAAGTATTTGACCAAAAGTCTCCCCACAGAGGTTTACTTGTGGCGCGCTGCTGAATGAGGACTTCTCCGGATCGGTTAAACAGAAATATTGAAAAGGCTCGGTGAAGCTTGCCTTGGTCTTCATGGCATCGAGTTTTGTCCAGAAAACCTATTTCTTGGTCGTTAGAATCAACTAAAATCAGAAGATCGGGGTTTTCACCCTCAGAATTCGCATTGTTGACGATGTCTAGTTGGTTGTTCATTTTTGTTGTTTGGTGTCGATCAACCTAATATACCAGATCTGACCCTCGGGCTTGGTGCGGATTTTCAGAAGTTGTAAGGAGAACAATAGGCATGGACGACTCTAAACCTGAAGAGATTTATTTATCGGTCAATGGCATTAAAATTTGTTGTTTTCGTTGGGGCGATCCCGACGGAAGAGCTTTGTTATTGGTCCATGCGACAGGGTTTCACGCTCGGTGTTGGGATGAAGTCGTTGCACATTTGCCCTCGGACTGGAACATCGTTAGCGTCGACATGAGAGGACATGGTCGATCAGAAAAACAGGGGCCTTACGGATGGGCACAATTTGGTTCAGATTTAAATGAGGTCACCTCGCAGTTGGACATAAAAAAAGCAATTGGGGTTGGGCATTCGATGGGTGGCTATTGCGTGACGGAGGTTGCTTATTTATCACCTGATGTTTTTTCGGATTTAGTGCTTGTTGATCCCGTAATTAGGCCGCCCGATGCCTATGATAGTCAGACAGCAGTGCCAGATGGATCAGTTGAAGATCACCCGATTGCTCGTCGGAGAAGTCAATTCGAATCATGGGTCGAGATGTACGACCGTTATGAGCAAAGAAGTCCTTATAGCTTATGGCAGCGACAAGTCTTTGAGGATTATTGTCGGCATGGTGTAATTCCGGCAAGAGAGGGGAGTGGGGTTGAGTTGGCATGTCCTGGTTCTGTTGAAGCTTCCATTTATATGGGAAACAATGAGTCCTCGATACACGAATTCATACCCAAGATTTCTCAAAACACAATGATCTTGAGAGCACCGCCTAGAAAAAACGATAGCGCGGAAGTCGATTTTACGGCGTCTCCTACCTGGCCTGGTTTAGTTAAATCTTTTCCTAATGCTGAGGAATTGTATTTGGACCACCTGACTCATTTTATTCCTATGCAGGAGCCTGAATTTGTGGCGGACGTGATCAAGCAAGTTGATCAGGGTAGTACGGTAACGAAACAAATAAGAGAGGGAGAATAATATGAACATAGGTTTTGCCATGGCCTTCAACCAATTTACTGAGCCTGCTTTGATCGCGGACTCGGCGATTTTGATTGAAGAAATGGGCGCTTACTCAGTTTGGGCACCAGAGCATGTGATGTTTTTCCCTGAATATGCCTCCTCTTATCCCTACAGCGAGTCGGGAAGGATTCCTGGGGATCCAGAAGGCTTACTTGACCCGTTTACAGTATTAACTTTTATTGCGGCCCGAACAAAGAATCTGCGATTGGGGACCGGTATTTGTTTGGTGCCTCAAAGAAACCCGATTTACACGGCAAAAATGGTTGCTGATCTAGATTATCTCTCTGGTGGAAGAGTCGATTTTGGCGTTGGAATTGGTTGGTTGAAAGAAGAATTTGTTAATTTAGGGATGGATTTTAAGAACCGAGCTGCAAGATGTATTGAATATATTGAAGTCATGAAGGAGTTGTGGAGTCCTGAGGTTTCTGAATATCGGGGAGAAACTGTTGATCTAAGACCATGCCATTTCAACCCCAAACCCACTCAAAAACCTCATCCCCCGATCTACTTCGGAGGCGAAAGCGATGCTGCTTTATACCGAGTGGCGACTTTTGGAGATGGCTGGTATGCCTATGATATCTCTCCGGAAGAACTGGCTTTAAGGTTGGATTCACTTGATAGCAAGATGCAACAAACCGGCCGATCTCTGGACCAGATTGAATTGATTGTGGGCCCTAATCGCCACCCGGTGAATGAAAAGACAATAGAGCAGTATTCGTCTTTGGGTGTAACGCAGCTCGTTGTTACTTTGTATGGCTCTGACCTTGCGAAAATCGAACAGAGAGCAGCCCAATTCTTGAGCTAGCATGGTCAATAAGTCTATTTGTTATATCACTGCGTTCATATATTCCTTTATGCGACTGAGATGGCCGTCCACGTTTGTAGGTTCGGCATTGTGCGTTGCCACGGCAAGGTGAGAAGCTCCGAGATCGCGCCATTTTTCTGCGTGTTTATTCCATCGGTCTGGGTCGCCGCCCGCATACTGAGCTTGGGCTTGTACGCCGAAATTGTTCCAGTCTAGGCCTTTCGCTTCTCTTTTTGCTCTAATTTCCTCCAGTGTGTTGCGAGCTGCTTCATTAGGTCCCATAAGGGGGATCCAGCCATCTCCTAAGTCGGCGCATCGCTCGATGAGCTGGGGAGCGCCGCCACCAAACCAAATCGGAATGTTTTCAGAAGGTCGAGGGTTTAAGCTGGCTTTGTCGATGTGGTGGTAGTCACCCTTGTACTCAAGGACCTCGCTTTCCCACAAAAGGCGCATCAGCTCAACTTGCTCTGCTTGTCGCTTCCCTCTATTTTTAAAATTTTCGTTAAGACCAACATACTCAACAGCATTCCAACCCACGCCGATCCCCAGTTTGAAGCGATTGTTTGACAAAATAGCGAGTTCGGCAGCTTGCTTGGCCACTAATACTGTCTGCCTCTGGGGAAGAATCATGACCGTGGTGATCATGTCGAGGTTTTTGGTTACCGCTGCTATAAATGCGAAAGTGGTGAAGGGCTCATGAAAAGCAACGTCCTTGTCATAGGGACCTTCGAACCCGCCGGGTCTGTTTCTGTCGGCACCTAGCACATGATCGTAAATGAGTAAGTGCGTTACACCCAGTTCTTCGACCCCTTGAGCGTAATCCTTTATCGCTTGTGGATCTGTACCGATCTCGTTGTGGGGAAAGACGGCGCCTATTTCCATTATATGTCTCCTGCAGTTTCCTAAGGTTATAGATTCTTATGCTCCTGAGTGCAACTTAGGAATCCGAAAGGTAAACTACTGTCTATAACGTACAGTTAGTTTTCTGATTTATGAGCGACGCGAAGGACAACACACAATTCTCTTTTGTTGAGATGGAGCATTCTATTCTGGAGTTCTGGGAAAACGAGAACATTTTCCAGAAGTCCTTACAACAGTCGAAAGAGTCGGACCCCTATGTATTCTATGATGGACCTCCCTTTGCCACTGGTTTACCGCATCATGGTCACTTAACAGCAAGCACGATAAAAGACATTATTCCGCGGTACTGGACGATGCAGGGTAAGCACGTCTCGAGACGGTTTGGTTGGGATTGTCATGGGGTTCCTATTGAGTGGGAAATAGACAAAAAGCTAAACATGAGTGCCCAAGAGGCTGTAGCCAAATTAGGGATTAAGGGATACAACGACGAATGTAGATCCATAGTTCAGCGATATGTAGCTGAATGGCGAAGTACTATCACCCGGTTGGGGCGTTGGGTCGATTTTGATGACGACTATAAGACAATGGATCCGTGGTACATGGAGTCAGTCTGGTGGGTATTTAAACAACTGTGGGATAAGGATCTGGTCTATAAGGGTTTTAAGGTAATGCCCATCTCTACTGCTCTTGGCACTCCTCTTGCCAATTTTGAGGTAAGCCAAAATTACCGAGACGTTCAAGATCCTGCCGTTACGGTTTTATTTAAGATTAGAGATCAAGAAAGGTATCTGGCGGCCTGGACTACGACCCCTTGGACGCTTCCCTCCAATTTAGCAGTTTGTGTCGGGGATGAGATTGATTATGTTCTTGTCAGAGACGAATCCAGTGAAAAGGACATCTATTTTGCTGAGGAGCTGCTGGGTCAATATGGTGACTTCCAAGTTTTAGAAAAAGTCAAAGGTTCAGACCTGGTTGGACTGGAATATGAACCGATGTTTGACTATTTTGCAGATCAGCAAACTCAGGGCGGTTTTGTCGTAGTTAGTGATGATTATGTTACGACGGATGGGGGAACTGGTTTGGTGCATCAAGCGCCTGCATTTGGAGAGGATGATTATAGAGTTTTAAATGAGAATAAGATCGATGCATTTGTTTGCCCGGTAGGTCTAGATGGCAGATTTGATGAATCTGTGTCGGATTTTTCGGGAATGCATGTTAAGGAAGCCGACAAACCCATCATAGAATTTTTAAAAACAAAGGGTTCACTTTATCGCCAGGAAGTTATCCAACACAGTTACCCTTTTTGTCCTAGATCTGACACCCCTTTGATTTATGTTGCGATCCCCGCTTGGTATGTAAGGACTTCTTCTATCGTTGATAAGTTGGTTGCTGCGAATGATCAAATTCGATGGGTCCCCGAACACATCAAAGAGGGCAGATTTGGTAATTGGTTGAAAGGCGCGATTGATTGGGGCGTCTCAAGGAATCGAGTTTGGGGAACCCCTATCCCAATCTGGATCAATGATGAAACCGGAAAGGCAATCTGCATTGGTTCGAAAGAGGAGCTTAAGGAATACTCAGGTGTAGAGGTTCCTGATTTTCATAGAGAACATGTTGATCCATTAACCTTTAATGTCGAAGGAGAATCTGGCACCTACCGTCGCATCGAGGAAATTTTGGATTGCTGGTTTGAGTCTGGGTCTATGCCCTACGCTCAGTTGCATTATCCGTTTGAGAACCAGGCTTTGTTCGAATCAGGTTTTCCTGCGGAGTTTATTGCTGAGGGGCTAGATCAAACCCGAGGCTGGTTCTATACGTTAACAGTGCTGGCAGCGGCCATTTACGATAAACCGGCCTTCAATAACGTTATCGTAAACGGTTTAGTTCTTGCTGAAGACGGTAAAAAAATGTCGAAGTCATTGCAAAACTATACGCCTCCTGACAATTTGATGGAGCAGTATGGAGCTGATGCGCTGCGACTCTACCTGATTAATTCCGGCCTTGTAAAAGCCGAGGAACAGCGGTTTGTCGACTCAGGCGTGCACGAGATGACTCGCAGGGCACTGCTGCCTTGGTACAATGCATTTTCCTTCCTTAAAACCTACGCAGAAATCGATGACTGGTCACCAAAAAATGGTTTTCCTTGTGGTGATAACGTACTTGATCAATGGATGCTTTCGCGTTTGCAGACTTTGAAAGAGGGTGTCACTGAAGAGATGTCGGAATACCGTTTATTTAACGTGGTGCCCAAACTCTTTGACTTTATCGAAGACCTGACCAATTGGTACATCCGGTTGAATCGTGCCAGGTTTTGGGGTGAAGGGATGAGCGAGGACAAAGTCTCAGCTTTTAATACTTTGTACGCGGTGCTTTACGAGCTTTGCAAAGTTATGGCGCCATTTGCACCCTTTCTCTCGGAGCATCTTTTCAGAGAATTATCTGCGCTTTCTGGAGATCAAGCAGATAAAGAGTCTGTCCATCTGTGTCGATTCCCTGAGTTTGATGCGGCCCAGAAAGCCTCAGATCTGGAAGTTGCGGTTGATCGAATGCAGCAAGTGGTCCTGCTGGGTAGGCAAAAAAGAGAATCGGTAAAGATTGGTTTAAGAACTCCTTTGTCTGCAATCACCATTGTCCATAGAGATAAATCGCTGCTCGATGATATGAAATCATTAGAAGGTTATGTGCGAGATGAACTCAATGTCAGAGAGATAAGGTATTCGAGTGATGAAGGGGACTACATCGATTTAGCGGCCAAGCCAAACTTCTCTTTGCTTGGAAAGCGTCTCGGGAAAAGCATGCGTGATTATCAGAAAAAAATCAGCGCGATGACATTTGATGAGATCGCGAGTTTTCAACAAAGTGGCGAAATGAGAATTGAAGAAGAGCTGTTTACTCTTGAAGAGATAGAGATTTTTCAAAAGCCAAAGGAAGGAACGGCGACGATATCCAATAGCTTCATTGCAATTGAATTGGATTGTGAATTGACATCGGAGCTAATCAGGGGAGGTTACGCTAGGGAAGTGGTCAACAGAATTCAACGCGCTCGAAAAGAGCAAGGATTCAAGGTTAGCGACAGGATTGAGGTGGTTTATGCCGCACAAGGGGAGTTGGGTGAAGCGATGTCTGAAATGGCGGATTACATCGCTGGCGAGGTATTAGCGGTGCATTTCAAAGCGGGCGATCCTTCGCGTGATTCGGTAAAAAACAGTGTGGACGGGAACGAACTGGAGTTCTCTTTGAGCTTAGTTGATCGGTAGGAGCGTTTCTTGATTCGTTATCAATTCGAATCTTCATCTTCGAACAGTCGATTGGCACACGTCGGCACCTACAAAAGAACCTTACCCGTTAGCTTGGATCGTATGTATGAAAATGCACTCGATTGGGAGCATCTACCTCACGTTCATTCGAGTAGTTTTAAATCGATTTCCGCACTGGATTTCGGTTCTTGGGGTTGGCTAGCTGACGTCACAGACAGCAAAGATAGAACAATGCAACTGGAATTGAAATTAGATCGCTCTGCGCGTCGCTGGATAACGCGAAATTTAAGTGGGGACACGAAAGGCGCGGAAATCTGGACCCATGCCTTTGTGGTTGATGAAAGACAGCTAGACCTCGTTATTGATTTTTTTGTTCCTTTAGAAGGCGTCGACAATAAAGACAAGGTTGGTATGGCTTATGCTAAATCTTATGAGCGCTTGTATGATGAAGATGTACAGATGATGAGCGAGCGCCAGTTTCATCTTGATTTGAGATTGGAAAGACAAGATCTAACCAAAGAACTGGAAGTAAGCATACCTAAGGTATTACCTTTTAAAGTGATTTTGGCGGGAAGAGAGTATCTGATCAACAAGGAAGGGCAAGATTGGTACGTCTATCCATCTCGTTGTCCCCATTTATTAGGGCCTTTGGACCGCTCAGATATAAGCGGTGGTGTTGTATCGTGTCCTTGGCATGGTTATAAGTTCGATCTCCGTACGGGAGATCAAGTCCTCAATGCAGATAAAAACAAAACCTGTTCCTTGGGAATCCTTCCCAGTATTCGCCAAATTGGAGGTAAACTTCGATTGAGTTGGAGCTAATTGATAAGAAAAGGAATTAAAACAATGCTATTTAAAATTGTCATGATCACGTTACTTACTTTCAGTTGTTTCTCGATGGTCAATGCTAATGAAGCGCCCAATATTTCTGGCACTTACAATGTCGCAACATTGACGCCTTTGGAGCGACCAGCCGCTTTTGGCGATAATTTGTACCTTTCTAAAGAGGAAGCCAATCGGATTACCAAGGAGGCAGCGGCCTTTGATGCTAGAGCTAACGCAGACAGTGACCCTGAACGAAATGCTCCTAAAGAAGGAGGAAATGTAGGCGGGTACAACATGTTTTGGATTGATCGAGGTGATAGCGTCGTGTCTGTAGATGGTCGATTTAGAACTTCCATTATTAGTCGGCCTGCAAGTGGCAGAATCCCCACAATGACAGCGGAAGGACAAGCTCGCTTAGATGGATTTTTGAATGGGTTTAGAATTATTTGGAGAAATCCCGATCCCACGACGGGTAAGAACACGGGAACGGCTTGGTGGCTCAGCGAGACTGACGGTCCAGGTCCATATGACGATCTTGAACAGCGACCGCTTGCCGAGCGATGCATAATCGGTTCGCGATCAACGGCTGGGCCTCCTATGTTGCCCAACCTTTATAACAACTACAAAAGGATTATCCAAACTGAGGATAGCATCATGATCCTAACTGAAATGAATCACGACGTTCGGGTTGTCAGAATGAACGCAGAGCATAGACCGATCCAGGTGAAAACCTGGTTAGGGGATTCGATTGGTAAGTGGAAGGATGGGGTATTGGAGGTTGATACAACGAATTTCACTTCGACTCCACCGCTCTCTGGTGCAGATGAGAATTTGCACGTGGTGGAGTATTTCAGACTCACCGAAGGAGGGTTGAACTACTCTTTCATAGTTGAGGACAAAACCGTTTGGTCGGAGCCATGGGGCGGTGAGTATTTCTGGCCGAGCGTTCAGGATAAGGTGTACGAATATGCCTGTCATGAGGGCAACTACTCACTCGGAAATATTATGCGCGGGGCTCGAATGCTTGAAAGCGATGCGATGTGAATTGGGGACCTTCTAGTTGCCGGTGAATTTGGGTTTCGATTTGTCTAAATAAGATGAGATCGCTTCTTTTCGGTCTTCAGTCGCTGAAGCGAAGAGATTTTGGTCAACATCCATGTGCATGATCGACTGCGCAAGTGCGTTCGAATAACTGTTAATGGATTGTTTAATCATTTGAGCCGCGATCGGCGGTTTTTCGGCATAGAATTTTGCGAGCTCTAGCGCTTTATCGAGCAGAGCACTTCTTGAAACCAGATCGTCGAGGATGCCCCAGGCCAGTAACGAGTCTGCTTCCAGTCTATTACCGCCAACCACTAACTGTTTCGCTCGTGCTGGCCCCACCAGGCTGACGATCAGCGGCAAGCTTTTCCACATTAAATTAACGCCTATGTCGATTTCTGGATATTGCATGAAACAGTTGTCAGCACCAATACGGAAGTCACACGCGGTCGCTATACAAGCCCCTCCTCCCATCGCTCCTCCATGCCATGCCGCAACAGTGATTGGATCTAGATCCAATATCGCTTGTATGGCCTGTTCTCCTGCACGCATCCGTCGTCGCCGATGAACCAGCGGAACCTGATATTCAAGACCTGGATCTGATAAGTCGGCGCCAGAGGAAAAATGGTTACCGCTTCCTGTAAAAATGATGGCTCTGATTTGATCATCTTCCTGACATTGCTCACAGACCTGTTTGATTTCTCTCAAATGCTCATAGTTCAGAGCATTGGCTTTGTCTGGACGGTTAAAATAAACCGTTGCAATGGGCCCCTCTGTCTGAAATTTAATGTTTTTGTAGTTCATAAAAAAATAGTAGCTGTCTGCAATCGGAAATCAAGAAGAAACAATACATAATCAAACACTTCAAAAGTAGGTTTTAAAATCGTTTTTTGGTAACTGATGGTAGGTGTTCGAATTTATGCAAGACCGTATTCATGTGGGTCATATATCCTCTAATAAGCTTAGATTGTCGTATCTAGAACGAGGAAATCCCCTCGGGCCGACTATGATATTTTTGCATGGTTTAAATGATCATTGCCGTACCTTCGATGAACTTGTTAAACCTTTCATTGATGAATACCGGATAGTCACGCCAGACTTAAGGGGGCACGGGGATTCCGAGTGGACTAAGGGTGTGGGCTACGATCTTTTAGATTATCTTTATGATTTGCACCGGTTGGTCGTGGATTTGGACCTGGCGCCCGTCACCCTCGTTGGACACAGTCTGGGAGGAGCTGTGGTTGCTCTGTATGCAGGGCTGTATCCGTCTTTGGTTAACAATTTAGTTCTAATGGAAGCGATGGGTCTGTGGGTGCCAGAAGAGGGAGAACCTGCAATAACAGAGAGGCTTAAGATGAGAGTTGACCTTTTGGGGCAGCAGGAAGGAAAAACCTCCAAGAGTTTTCCAAGCTTAGAAGCGGCTTTTGAAAGGATGCAGGAAGCCAATCCCAGCTTGAGAAAAGACGTTGTTCTGCACCTAACTCAGCATGGCGTCCGAGAGAACAACGACGGCTCCTATTCGTGGAAGTACGATTACTTGACCCGCAGTCCTGATTTTAGTTTAAGGCATGAAGATACCATCGAGATCTGGAAACGGATTATTTGTCCTGTTCTAGTTGTTAATGCTGACAATGGTTTGCCTCACCGAGTCGGGCACAACGAAACATTAGAATATTTTCAAGATAATCGTTTGGAGATACTGGAAAAAGCTACGCATTGGATTTTTCACGATCAAAAATTAGCGATGCAGGACCTTATAAACAACTTTCTCAGTCATGCTAGGAGTTAGGTTTTGTGTCGTAGGTACTCAGTTACTGCCATAGGGCTTCCTCTAAATTCGATTCTTGTCTCTTTTTTGGATAGTTGATACTGATACATCGGGTCATAGTACTGCGTCAGGAGCTTTTCGATCCAGCTATGGTGGCTCTGGCTACCCTCAAAGGCGCTCGAAATTTCTTTATCCAATTGAGCATGCCGTGCCCCCCCGAGCCGTTTCTTTATTCTGTTCAGAGCGCTCAGGTAATGATCTGAAAGTTGCTTTGTGGAGACTCCGCTCGATATCGGTTGCGCGATGTATTCCTCATGTATGTGCTCTACGCGTTCTGATAGCGAGACTTCGATTAAGGCAATGGGCGCGCGCTTCATTTTGTTAAAGAGGGACTCGGGTATAGCAAGACGACCAATGGTTCGACTTTCATCTTCTAAAACTAAGCATTCCTTATCATGTCTGAGGATCTCAAGGGCGAGCTCATTTTCGAAGGTCACAGGTGTTGGTTGTTGATCGATTCGACCGCCAAACGCTGATCCTCGATGTTTTGCTAATTGTTCCAAGTCAATACTATTGTGAAGATTACGGATCACTACGGTTTTTTTTGAACCCGTTTGTCCTCCGATTAACCATATTGGTTTTTGTTGTTCGGGAATGGAATCGGTGATCATAGTCAGGCACTGCCGCAAAGACTTAAAACCCCCGTCTATCTTAGGAATGTTAATACCGGACTCTTTCAACCACTCTTGAGCGATCTTGGAACGCAAGCCTCCGCGCCAACAAATTAAATAGGCGGAGGGCCGGTGTTTTAGGAAGATTTTCCAAGACTCAACGCGCTGTTTTTTGAGGTCCCCAGACACTAGCTGGTGTCCGAGGTCTATAGCGCGCTGCTGACCATTCTCCTTATACATTTTCCCGACGGCGTCTCTTTCTAGATCATTTAAGATTGGTAGGTTCTGGCTGTTGGGTATTTGGCCTTTAGCAAATTCTCCAGGGGCACGTAAGTCTAGGAAAGGAACTCCGCTACTCAGTGTTTGGATTTCTTGAGGAAACTGACTAAGGAGCTTTTTCGGTAACTGGTTTGCCGTCTCTGAATAATTCAAGGTGTTCTCTAAGGATATCGATTACGTCGGTCCGGTCTCTATTAGCCACTTCTATAGCTTGCTCCTGTAAAGTGAGTGCTTTTTCGAAGTCACCGCTGGCAGCGTATGTTGCAGCCCAAGTGTCGAGATACTCTGGCTGGTTTCTGGCTCGAGCACTCGAATTCATCAATCGATCCATTATTTTTTTGGCATATTTAGGTCGCTTGAGTCCTCTAATATTTGAGACCGTTAAAGTCCACGCAACCTCATTGATGATGTCGGAATCTTCATCGTCTTGCCGTACTGCTTTTTTGTACCAACGGATGGCTGCGCTGTTCGAGGGTTTTACCTCAGTGCCTGTGGCATATAGGTTACCGAGTATCACCATGGCTTCTGCGCTTTCATTTCTGGCGTGGTCTTTTAACCAAGTCACGATGCCACCACTTTCCAATTCGGTGTCGCGTTGGTTAATCAAAAATCTCCCGTACATTACTGCGGCTGTTTCATCGCCTAATGTGGCAGCTTTTTTAAAATAGTCATTAGCTTGCGAAATATTCCTTGGAACTGGTCTAGCACCTGAATTGTAAAGTTGACCTAGATAGAGGAGCGACTCTACGTGGTTAAGAGAGGCGGCCTGATTTAAAAGGCTAAGAGCAGCTTCTTCGTTATTCTCACCGTAGTGATTTTGAAGGTATAAGCTCGCGAGGGTGTACATGGATTCTGTAGAGCCGAGCGCTATAGCGTGTAGATAGTTTTCCTGAGCCAGTTCGAGCTTTTCTCGTCGTGTTTTATCCGTTTTCGCCAGTCGTGATTGGCTCCAATAGGTCCGACCAAG
>CAJWGQ010000047.1 GCA_913041025.1 uncultured Gammaproteobacteria bacterium
GAGAGGGCGGCCGTACCGTAGGTGCTGGTGTCGTCTCTAAAGTCACGGAGTAAATGAGTTAGGCCAGTAGCTCAATTGGTAGAGCGTCGGTCTCCAAAACCGAAGGTTGGGGGTTCGAGACCCTCCTGGCCTGCCAGTCTGCTGGCACGTTATATAAATAGTTTCCTTAATTTGACGGTAAGCGTAAATGGTAATGGATAAGTTAAAGCTTAGTTTCTCAGCGCTAATATTTATGGCTGGTATCGTAGGGTCCTACATGTTGAGTGATCTTCCGACGGTTATTCGGGTGCTTTGCGTTCTGATTGGATTCGCGCTTGCCTTTGGTATGCTCTCTCTTACTGAAAAGGGGCGGGAGTTCATTCAGTTTGGCCGTGAGGCGATTGTTGAGACAAAGAAAGTTGTTTGGCCAACCAAAAAAGAAACTGCCCAGACCACTGGCATCGTGGTAGTGTTCGTTTTGGTTATGGCGCTAGTGCTTTGGGGTATTGACGGCGTGCTCGGATCGCTGATTCGAATGATTCTCGGTGTGGGGGACTAAGTAATATGAAATGGTACGTGGTACATGCTTATTCAGGTTACGAAAAAACCGTAAAACGAAGTCTGTTGGAGCGTATTGAGCGGGCTGAAATGGAGCAGCATTTCGGCGAAATACTGGTTCCCGTTGAAGAGGTTATAGAAATCAAAGGCGGTCAAAAGTCGATAAGTGAGCGGAAATTCTTTCCAGGTTACGTATTGGTGGAAATGAACATGACTGATGAAACATGGCATTTAGTCAAGAGCACGTCTAAGGTTACCGGTTTTGTCGGTGGCTCTGGTAATAAGCCGGCGCCTATTACCCAAAAGGAAGTGGATGGTATTCTCGGTCAAATTCAAGAGGGTGTTGAGAAGCCGAAGCCGAAAACTCTGTTCGAGCTGGGTGAGGGCGTTCGTGTCAAAGATGGACCATTCGCGGACTTCCACGGAAACGTTGAGGAAGTAAACTACGATAAAAGCAAAATTCGTGTTTCGGTTTCTATTTTTGGACGCTCAACTCCGGTGGAGTTGGACTTTGAGCAGGTAGAAAAAGCCTAGTATTAGTTTTTTCAGATAGGAAAACTTAAGAGTACTTTTTCAGCTATAATACCCGGCTAGATTTTATCGGGGAGCTCCCTTTCGGGCGCGTCTGGACCCGCACTTACTATTAAGGAGTGTTGTTGTGGCAAAGAAAGTTGTTGGTTTTATTAAGTTGCAAATTCCCGCCGGCAAGGCAAATCCAAGTCCACCGGTTGGCCCAGCGTTGGGTCAGCGAGGCCTAAATATCATGGAGTTTTGTAAGGCGTTTAACGCGAAAACGCAAAGCTATGAGCCTGGGCTTCCCCTTCCTGTGGTGATCACTGCATTTGCCGACAAGAGTTTTACTTTCATCATTAAAACTCCGCCAGCATCTGTGCTCATTAAGAAAGCAATAAAGCTCGATAAGGGAAGTCCTCGGCCACACACTGACAAAGTCGGAAAGTTGACTAGAGCTCAGGCTGAGGAGATTGCAAAAGCAAAAATGGAGGACCTCAATGCGGGCGACCTAGATGCCGCGGTAAAAATTATTGCAGGCAGCGCCCGTAGCATGGGTGTAGAGGTTGAGGAGAGCTGAAGATGACGAAATTATCTAAAAGAATTAAACAAATTAAAGATACAGTTGATCCCAATAAGTTTTACTCCCTCAACGACGCCCTTGGTTTGGCGAAGCAAAATTCAACGGCTAAGTTTGATGAGTCCATTGACATAGCGGTTAATTTGGGTGTCGATGCAAAGAAGTCAGATCAGCTGGTGCGAGGTTCGGTAGTCCTTCCAAAGGGAACTGGCAAAACTGTTAGGGTGGCTGTTTTTGCACAGGCTGACAAGGCTGAAGAAGCTAAGGCGGCTGGGGCGGATATTGTTGGGTTTGAAGACTTGGCTGAGCAAGTGAAATCGGGTTCGATGGATTTTGATGTGGTGATTGCGACCCCAGATGCGATGAGGGTTGTAGGTCAACTTGGTCAAGTTTTGGGGCCGAGAGGACTGATGCCAAATCCAAAGGTAGGAACAGTGACTCCGAATGTCAGTGAGGCAGTTAAAAACGCGAAAGGCGGTCAAGTACAATTTCGAACTGATAAGGCGGGTATTATTCACTGCACCATTGGTCGAGCCTCTTTTGCTGAAGATGATCTAGCGGAAAATTTTAAAGCACTGATTGATGCGCTTAATAAAAATAAGCCTGGGGCATCGAAAGGTGTTTATTTGAAGCGTATTGCTGTGTCAAGCACGATGGGTCCGGGTCTGCGCCTTGATCAATCGGCTTGGACGAATTAGTAGGAAGAACTTTGGTACCAGCTCATCGGTAAATGCCGGAGGGCTGGACTGTCAAAGACCGTAGGTGTTCTTAAGAATCTAAATTTAGGGCTTCGGCTCTTAAGCCTACGCAGATAGTGATACCTAAAGACAAGTCGGTGTTCAAGAATTTGGTGAATCGCTGTGCTTGTGTCGAAGGACGCTATTGAAGCTGGTGGTAAGACAATTTGTCTTACTTTTTGTTAACAATAGGAGAAAAACTTGAGTCTCAATAGGAAACAAAAAGAGACTGTCATCGGTGAGGTTTCTGACAAGCTTATTGCTGCTGAAGCATTAGTGCTTGCGGAGTACCGAGGATTGACGGTTGAGGAGATGACGCAACTAAGGGTTAGCGCCCGAAATAGTGGTGTTTATCTGCGGGTTCTCAAGAATACTTTGGCCAAGTTGGCGGTAAAAGATACCCCTTTTGAAGGATTGTCTGGGGACATGGTAGGCCCTTTAGCTTATGGGATTTCAGATGACCCTGTCGCCGTTGCTAAAGTCTTTAGTGACTTTTCAAAGAGTAATGATAAGTTTCAGATAAAGGTAGGTTCGATGAAAAACCAGGTGATGTCCGCTTTGGATGTCTCTGTTTTAGCGAAGATGCCGAGTCGAGACGAGTTACTGTCTAAGTTGCTAGGGACGATGCAGGCACCAATCGCAAAGTTCGTTCAAACGTTAAACGAAGTACCAACGAAATTTGTACGGGGTGTTGCTGCGGTTAGAGATATGAAAGAGAAAGAAGCGGCTTAAACACTATTTACATTTAAGTGAACACTCAAAGTTGATTTTAGGAGAAATAATAATGGGTAAGGCAGAAATTTTAGAAGCAATTTCCGGTATGTCTGTGTTGGAATTATCTGAGCTAATTACGGAGATGGAAGAAAAGTTTGGCGTTTCAGCGGCAGCTGCTGCTGTCGCGGTAGCGGCTCCTGGAGCAGCTGGCGGTGACGGAGAAGCCGCTGCAGAAAAGACTGAATTCGATGTGATTGTTGCCAGTATCGGAGATAATAAGGTTTCAGTTATCAAGGCTGTGAGAGCGATTACTTCACTTGGCCTAAAAGAGGCTAAAGATCTTGTTGATGGCGCGCCAAAGGCCATCAAAGAGGGCGTTTCAAAAGCGGAAGCGGATGACTTCAAAAAGCAGCTTGAAGAGGCTGGTGCAACCGTCGAAGTTAAGTAGTTCGTTATTAGTGAAATAAGCAAGGCGGCCTGTCCCTGGTTGGGGCAAGCCGATTTGTGTTTCGAAGAGTTTAAATAAAAATTTTTTGATTTTTATTTACGCTTTTGTTGTATTTTCAAGGTTTGGTCGGGCTGGTTCATCCAGCCGTCCGCCAGAGGTTGGTAGAGGCCAACCGCCAGGCCCTTTTAATTGACGTCAACGCTCAGACTATTATCTCTGGGCTCTATATACGGAGACTTTAATGGCCTATTCTTTCACTGAAAAAAAACGCATTCGAAAAAGTTTTGCGAAGCGTCAAGGAGTTGCTCCTGTCCCTTATTTGCTTACGACCCAGTTGGAGTCATACTCGGAGTTCCTCCAATCAGGAGCTACTACCGAGGAGCGAGGATCACAGGGCTTACAAAGCGCGTTTGAGTCTATATTCCCGATCGAGAGTCATTCAGGAAATGCCCGCTTGGAGTTTGTTTCCTATGAAATGGGCGCTCCGGCTTTTGACGTGAAAGAATGCCAGCAGCGAGGCCTGACCTATGCCGCACCATTGCGCGCACGCGTTCGCCTGACGTTGCTTGACAAAGATTCACCCAAGCAAGTGATAAAAGAGGCGAAAGAACAGGTCGTCTACATGGGCGAGATTCCCTTGATGACTTCCACAGGATCTTTTGTTATCAACGGAACAGAGCGGGTAATTGTGTCCCAATTGCACCGCTCTCCTGGGGTGTTTTTTGAGCATGATCGAGGCAAGACTCATTCATCGGGTAAATTACTTTTTTCTGCTCGGGTTATTCCTTATCGTGGCTCTTGGCTTGATTTTGAGTTCGATCCCAAAGATCATTTATTTTTCCGAATTGACCGGCGCCGTAAACTGCCAGTCTCGATTTTGTTGAAGTCTATTGGTATGAATGCGGAAGATATTCTCGGCTTCTTTTATTCATTCGATCAATTTGAATTTGGAAAAAAAGGTCCCGAATTTCATATAAAGCCTGATAGATTGAGAGGTGAGACCGCTCGCTTTGATATTAAGACGAAGCAAGGAAAGTTAATTGTCGAAAAAGATAAGCGAATTACGGCGAAACACGTTCGTGATATACGTGAGGCGGGTGTTGAAAAGGTCGTTGTTGAGAACGAATTCCTTGTCGGTAGGATTTTGGCCAGAAATATCATCGATTTAGATACGGGTGAAATCATTGCTTCCGCTAACGAGGAGTTAACTGAGGAGCTGATCGAAAAGTTGATTGAGGGAAATATAGGTGAGATTGAGACACTCTACGTGAATGATTTAGATCAAGGCGCTTATATTTCGCAAACATTAAGGTCTGACGATACTCCGGACCAGCTTTCAGCTAAGGTGGCGATCTATAGAATGATGCGTCCTGGTGAGCCGCCAACCGAGGACTCGGTTAACGCCTTATTTGGTTCTTTATTCTATACTTCGCAGCGCTATGATTTGTCTGCTGTTGGTCGGATGAAATTTAATAGAAGAGCATATCCAGAAGCCATAGATGCTAAAACATCGGACTGGCTCAAGAGTTTCTATGACGAGGCTCAGAAAAACAACATTCCCGAAGAGGGCACTCTGACTAACGCCGATATATTAGCTGTTATCGCCATTCTGGTTGAATTGCGTAATGGACGTGGCGAGATTGACGATATTGATCATTTAGGCAACCGACGTGTTCGCTCAGTCGGGGAGCTGGCTGAGAATCAATTTCGTTCCGGGTTGGTTCGAGTGGAGCGTGCGGTAAGAGAACGATTGTCTCAAGCTGAGTCGGAGAATTTGATGCCTCATGACTTGATTAACGCAAAGCCGGTTTCAGCGGCCGTCCGAGAATTCTTTGGATCTTCTCAATTATCCCAATTTATGGATCAAACAAATCCTCTTTCAGAGATCACTCACAAGCGACGAATATCTGCTTTGGGGCCTGGAGGACTGACGCGAGAGCGTGCTGGTTTTGAGGTTCGGGATGTGCATCCGACGCATTACGGACGGGTATGTCCTATTGAGACACCAGAGGGACCAAATATTGGTCTTATCAACTCGTTAGCGATTTACGCGCGAACGAACGAGTATGGGTTTCTGGAAACCCCTTATGTGCGTGTGAAGGATGGAAAAGTAACAGATGAGATCGAATATTTGTCAGCAATTGACGAGGGTCAATACGTTATTGCACAAGCGAACGCTGCTTATGATAAAGGGGGTAAGTTAACTGACGAGCTAGTGTCGTGTCGACACCGTGGCGAATTCACTTTAGTGTCCCCAGAGCGAGTGGAGATGATGGATGTTGCGCCGTCCCAGATTGTTTCCGTGGCTGCATCTTTGATTCCATTTCTAGAGCATGATGATGCTAACAGAGCTCTGATGGGTTCTAATATGCAACGGCAGGCCGTTCCTACGTTGCGAGCGGAGAAGGCTCTTGTAGGTACGGGAATTGAGAGAACGGTGGCGGTTGATTCAGGAACCGCTGTTCAAGCTGAACGAGGTGGACTTGTTGATTATGTCGATGCTGCAAGAGTCGTTATTAGAGTTAATGATGATGAGACGCGTGCCGGAGATGTCGGTGTTGATATATACAATTTGGTTAAATATACGCGCTCTAATCAAAATACGAATATCAATCAAAAACCGATTGTTAAGCCAGGAGATATCGTTGCGAGTGGCGATGTGATTGCAGATGGAGCGTCTACAGATTTAGGTGAGTTAGCGTTAGGACAGAACCTTCTCGTTGCGTTCATGCCATGGAATGGCTTTAACTTTGAGGATTCAATACTCATCTCAGAAAGAATCGTAGCCGAAGATCGTTTTACATCGATTCATATTGAAGAGTTATCCATTGTGGCCAGAGATACGAAGCTAGGATCAGAGGAAATAACAAGAGATATTTCCAATCTTGCCGAGTCTCAGTTAGGGCGTTTAGATGAGTCAGGTGTTGTCTATATCGGCGCGGAGGTTCATGCTGGCGACGTTTTGGTAGGTAAGGTGACTCCGAAAGGTGAAACGCAATTGACTCCAGAAGAGAAGCTACTGCGTGCAATCTTTGGTGAAAAAGCTTCGGATGTTAAAGATACGTCTCTTCGGGTTCCGTCAGGTATGGCCGGTACCGTGATTGACGTGCAGGTCTTCACTCGTGAGGGCGTAGAAAGAGACAGTCGTGCACAGGCAATTGTTGATGACGAATTGGGACGCTTTCGTAAGGATTTATCAGATCAAATGCGGATTGTTGAAAACGATGCGTTTGGTCGAATGGAGCGGCTCCTGATGGGAAAAGTAGCTAACAGTGGGCCGAAGACTAATGACGGTTCGGGTAAACTTTCAAAAGGCGCTAAGGTCACTAAATCGTACCTTGCCGATGTAGATCGATACAATTGGTTTGATATCGTGCTTCAAAACGAGAGTGCAGCTCATCAAGTTGAGCAGATTCGCGAGGGCATCGAACAGGCTCGAGTTGACTTTGACTTACGATATGATGAAAAGGAGAAGAAGTTAACCTCGGGTGATGAGTTGCAGCCTGGTGTTCAGAAAATGGTGAAAGTGTATCTTGCGGTTAAGCGACGGTTGCAACCGGGCGATAAAATGGCAGGAAGACACGGCAATAAGGGTGTAATTTCTAAGATCGTACCGATCGAGGACATGCCCCACACCGCTGACGGCACGCCAATGGATATTGTGCTTAATCCCCTAGGCGTGCCTTCTCGCATGAATGTAGGCCAGATTCTGGAGACGCACCTTGGGTGGGCAGCTAAAGGTCTTGGCCACAAGATTGGTGCTATGTTACGCGCGCAAAGTAAGATTGATGAGATTAGACAGTTCCTGTCTAAGGTTTACAATACCAGCGGCAAGATTGAGACCATTGAAACGCTCTCAGATCAGGAAGTATTAGATCTGGCGGGGCAATTGAAACATGGTGTCCCATTTGCAACCCCAGTATTTGACGGAGCTGATGAGCCGGAAATTAGACAAATGCTGGAACTCGCCGGATTGCCTCAAAGTGGGCAAATTAAGCTTATCGATGGTAGGACCGGAGATCAGTTTGACCAGGAAGTTACCGTCGGATATATGCATGTGCTGAAGTTGCATCACTTAGTTGATGACAAAATGCATGCGCGTTCTACAGGTCCATACTCTTTAGTCACGCAACAACCGCTTGGTGGTAAGGCTCAATTTGGTGGCCAGCGTTTTGGGGAGATGGAAGTGTGGGCGTTAGAAGCATACGGAGCATCTTACACTTTACAAGAAATGCTTACGGTCAAGTCTGATGACGTTAATGGGCGAACTAAAGTGTATGAAAACATCGTAAAAGGTGAGCACAAAATCGACGCAGGGATGCCTGAGTCATTCAATGTTTTAGTCAAAGAGATACGATCGCTCGTCATCGATATTGACCTTGACCGTCACTAAAGCCGAATTTAAACCGCACCTAATTCGTCGATAAAGAATTTTAAAGGGGTAAACAATGAAAGCGTTGTTAGATTTATTTAAGCAAGCAAAGCAAGAAGAGGATTTTGATGCCATCAAAATCAGTCTCGCATCTCCTGAGAAGATTCGATCTTGGTCTTATGGAGAAGTAAAAAAGCCTGAGACAATCAATTATCGGACTTTCAAGCCCGAGAGAGATGGTTTGTTTTGCGCAAAGATTTTTGGCCCTACTAAGGATTACGAGTGTCTTTGTGGAAAGTATAAAAGGCTAAAGCACCGAGGTGTTATTTGTGAGAAGTGTGGTGTTGAGGTTACGCTATCAAAAGTTCGTCGTGAGCGAATGGCTCATATTGAACTTGCGTCTCCCGTGGCTCATATCTGGTTCCTGAAGTCCCTACCTTCAAGGTTGGGAATAGTTTTAGATATTCCACTTCGAGATATCGAACGAGTGCTGTATTTTGAAGCTTATATCGTGACGCACCCAGGCATGACTCCGCTTAATAAGGGAGATCTATTGTCTGAAGATAATTACTTAGAGAAGTTCGAAGAGTTTGGCGATGAGTTTTCAGCGGTTATGGGAGCTGAAGGGATTCGGGAGCTTCTCAAGAACATCGATATCGGTGGTGAAGTAGAAAAACTTCGTCAGGAACTTAGCGAAACTGGCTCAGAGACTAAAATTAAAAAAATTGCTAAAAGACTTAAGGTTTTAGAAGCTTTTCATAAGTCTGGCATTAAGCCTGAGTGGATGGTTATGGAGGTTCTGCCAGTGCTCCCTCCTGATCTTCGCCCCTTAGTTCCGCTAGACGGTGGACGTTTTGCTACATCAGATCTTAATGATTTATACAGAAGGGTAATTAACCGAAATAATAGGTTGAAAAGATTACTTGAACTCAAAGCGCCAGAAATTATTTGTAGAAATGAAAAGCGAATGCTCCAAGAGTCAGTTGATTCACTGCTCGACAACGGACGACGGGGTAAAGCGATGACGGGGGCCAATAAGCGGCCATTGAAGTCTTTAGCGGATATGATCAAAGGTAAGGGTGGCCGTTTTCGCCAAAACTTATTGGGTAAACGCGTCGATTACTCTGGGCGCTCCGTAATCGTCGTAGGGCCTCAGTTGAAGCTACACCAATGTGGTTTACCTAAGAAGATGGCGCTTGAGTTATTTAAGCCGTTTATTTTTCATAAGCTCGAGACTTTAGGGTTTGCTACGACCATCAAGGCGGCTAAGCGATTGGTGGAGCAGGAAGTACCAGAGGTATGGGATATTCTGGAAGGCGTCATTAGAGAACATCCTGTTCTGTTAAATAGAGCGCCAACTCTCCATCGGTTGGGTATTCAGGCTTTTGAGCCAGTGTTAATCGAGGGCAAAGCGATTCAGTTACATCCCTTAGTGTGTGCGGCCTTCAACGCTGACTTTGACGGTGACCAAATGGCGGTTCATGTCCCGCTATCGATTGAGGCGCAGATGGAAGCTAGAGTTTTGATGATGGCTTCAAATAACGTGTTATCTCCAGCTAACGGAGAGCCGATTATCGTTCCTTCCCAAGATATCGTTTTAGGTCTCTACTATATGTCTAGAGAGAAGTTGGGAGCAAAGGGAGAGGGTATGATCTTCTCTAACGTCACAGAGGCTAGGCGTGCGTATGAAAATGGTGATATTGATCTTCAGGCTTCATGCGAGGTTCGTATCACTGAAGGTAAGGTTGATGTTGACGCAGGTCTCACAAGAAGCACTAGTCGTTACAGGACTACTGTTGGTCGGTCATTTTTATCAGAGGTCCTTCCAGAGGGATTACCATTCGACATCATCAACAAGACGCTAAAAAAGAAAGAGATTTCCCGCTTAATTAACATAAGTTTCCGGGAGTGTGGGACGCGGGAGACTGTTATTTTTGCGGATAAGTTAATGAATACGGGATTTACTTTCGCGACGCGGGCTGGCTTGTCTTTCGCAGTTAAGGATATGGAGATTCCAGAGGATAAGGGTACTATTCTTGCTGAAGCTGAGGAGGAGGTAAAAGAAATTGAAGATCAGTATACCTCCGGTCTAGTCACTCAAGGTGAGCGCTATAACAAAGTTGTCGACATTTGGGGTCGCGCAGGAGATGTGGTTGCTAAGGCAATGATGGACCGTTTAGGTCAAGAGCCAGTAAAGAAATGGAATTCTGATTCTAGTTCTTGGGCGCTACTCAAAGATGAAAAAGGGCAGCAAGTTCATCAGGAGTCATTTAATTCTATCTATATGATGGCTGATTCTGGTGCCAGAGGATCTGCGGCTCAGATTCGTCAATTGGCCGGAATGCGTGGGCTCATGGCAAAGCCGGATGGATCGATTATTGAGACTCCGATTACAGCGAACTTCAGAGAGGGCTTGAATGTTTTGCAGTACTTTATTTCGACGCACGGTGCTCGAAAAGGACTTGCAGACACAGCGCTTAAGACCGCTAATTCTGGTTACTTGACTCGGAGGTTGGTAGATGTCACGCAAGATTTAGTTGTCGTTGAAGATGATTGTGGTACCTCGCGTGGCTTCGTTCAAAAAGCTTTGATTGAAGGTGGGGAGGTTATTGAGCCGCTGAGCGAACGAATTCTTGGCAGAGTAGTTGCTGATGATTTAATAGATCCCGAAAATGGGGCCTTGCTCGCAACAGCAGGAACGCTACTCGATGAAAAGTTAGTACATCAGATTGAAAATAGCGGGGTTGATGAAGTCAAAGTAAGGACGGCTCTTACGTGTGAAACGCGTTATGGGCTATGCGCGAAATGCTACGGCCGAGACCTCGGTCGTGGGCACTTAGTAAGTTCTGGGGAGGCGGTAGGTGTGATTGCGGCTCAATCCATTGGTGAGCCTGGAACCCAGTTAACGATGCGGACTTTCCACATTGGTGGAGCCGCGTCACGTACTGCGGTAGCAAGTCAGATTGAATCAAAGTCAAAAGGAGTTATTAAATTTTCTCCTCAAATGCGGTACGTGACTAATGAGCGGGACGAAAAGGTTGTGATCGCCCGTTCTGGTGAAGTTGTGGTGCACGATGAGGTAGGTAGGGAAAGAGAAAGACACAAAGTTCCCTACGGAGCATTGTTACATGTTTCGGACGGGATATCGGAGAAAGCAGGAAAGATCCTTGCGAATTGGGACCCACATACACGACCGATTGTTACAGAATATTCTGGGACAGTTAAATTCGAGAATGTTGAGGAGGGTGTTACCGCTGCCCGGCAGATCGATGAGGTTACAGGGTTGTCCACTTTGGTTGTGACTGATCCGAAGAGAAGCTCATCTTCTCAAGGCAAAGATGTGCGTCCAAGCGTTCGATTGATCGATGAAAGTGGCGAGGAAATTAAGATCGCCGGAACCGAAACGCCGGTCAATATAACGGTGCCGGTTAATTCTGTGATTACCGTGAAGAATGGACAAAAAGTTGGAGTTGGAGAAATCTTAGCCCGTATTCCGCAGGAAAGTTCTAAAACGAGGGATATCACAGGCGGTTTGCCTAGAGTTGCGGAACTATTCGAAGCCCGTGCACCGAAAGATGCCGGGGTGTTAGCGGCTGTCACGGGCGCGGTATCGTTTGGAAAGGATACAAAAGGTAAGCAGCGATTGGTTATCACGGATAGCGAAGGCGTATCTCACGAGTTTTTAATCTCGAAAGATAAACATGTGATGGTGCACGAAGGCCAAATGGTTAACGTTGGGGAGATGATTGTTGATGGCCCGCCAGATCCGCATGAGATTCTTAAGTTATTGGGTATTGAAGCGTTAGCCAGATATATCATCGACGAAGTGCAGGATGTCTATCGCTTACAGGGTGTGAAGATAAATGATAAGCACATTGAAGTTATCGTCAGACAGATGTTGCGTCGCGTTAATATCACAAATTCTGGCGCAACCGACTTCATTCAAGGTGAGCAAGTAGAGCGTTCAGACGTTTTGGCGGCAAACGAAGAACTCGTAGCTGAGGATAAAGCGCCGGCTGCATACGACAATGTGTTGTTAGGTATTACTAAAGCATCGCTATCGACCGATTCATTTATTTCTGCCGCGTCTTTCCAAGAAACAACTAGAGTGCTCACTGAAGCGGCTATTATGGGTAAACGAGATGAGCTCCGGGGCCTTAAAGAAAACGTCATTGTGGGTCGTTTGATTCCCGGCGGAACTGGGCTTGCGTACCATCGAAATCGAAAACGACCAGAAGTTCCTGATATTTTTGAGGCTGTGGTTCCTGAATCTAATGATGTATTTGAGGAGGTTTCGGAAGACGAAGGGGAGGCTGCGGCTTGACATAGGCGGCGGGTGGTCTTAGAATCGCCCGTCTTTTTCCCAGTCTGCGAATGGTTGGGTAACGGTTATTAAATCAGATATTGGGGTTAACGATTTGTTGGCCCCGATTGTTGTTTGTTTAGGCCATATTACTTTAGGACTCGAATTTTAAGATGCCAACTACAAATCAATTGGTTCGCAAAGGCCGGTCAGTGCCAATCGCGAAAAGCAAGGTGCCGGCGCTGGGCGGTGCGCCAGCAAAACGTGGCGTATGCACTAGGGTTTATACAACCACACCTAAAAAGCCGAATTCGGCACTTCGAAAGGTCGCCAAAGTGCGTTTAACGACTGGCTTTGAAGTTATTAGTTATATCGGGGGAGAAGGCCATAATCTCCAAGAGCACTCCGTTGTGTTGATTAGAGGTGGCCGAGTTAAAGATCTTCCCGGAGTTCGATATCACGTCGTGCGAGGTAGTCTTGATACGCAGGGCGTAAAGGATCGTAAGCAGGCTAGGTCTAAGTATGGGGCCAAAAGGGCTAAGGGTTAAAGATTTAACGACATTTAGTCGTTATTAGGAAAAATATAAAGAGGATTCAATGCCAAGACGTAGAGAAGTGCCAAAGCGGGAGATATTGCCAGATCCAAAATTTCACAACCAAGAGGTCGCGAAATTTATGAATGTAATAATGCAGGCTGGTAAAAAATCTGTGGCTGAACGGATCGTTTATGGGGCTCTTGACCATATCCAAAAGGGTGGGCAGGCTGATCCCTTGGAAGTATTTAACACGGCTCTATCTAACGTTCGTCCCCTTGTTGAGGTTAAATCTCGACGGGTTGGAGGAGCAAATTATCAAGTTCCCGTCGAGGTTCGACCATCTAGACGTAGCGCTTTGGCGATGCGTTGGCTCAAAGAGGCGGCAAGATCCAGGAGCGAAAAATCTATGGCAGCGAGATTGGGTAATGAGCTAAAAGATGCGTCTGAAGGACGTGGAGGTGCAGTCAAGAAGAAAGAAGAAGTTCATCGTATGGCAGAAGCAAATAAGGCATTCTCCCATTTCCGTTTTTAATTAATTAGTTTCGTAGAAAGCACGCATGGCCCGAACTACTCCATTAGAGCGTTACCGAAATATCGGAATCAGTGCACATATCGACGCTGGTAAAACCACTACGACCGAGCGTATTCTGTTCTACACGGGTGTCTCTCATAAGGTTGGTGAGGTACATGACGGAGCCGCAGTAATGGATTGGATGGCGCAAGAGCGTGAGCGCGGAATCACCATTACGTCTGCAGCAACAACGTGTTTTTGGAAGGGAATGGACGGAGCTTTGCCCGAGCATCGGATCAATATTATTGATACCCCTGGGCACGTGGACTTTACGATTGAGGTCGAGCGCTCGATGCGAGTGCTTGATGGGGCCTGCATGGTTTATTGTGCCGTCGGTGGAGTTCAACCTCAATCAGAAACAGTTTGGCGCCAAGCTAATAAATATCGCGTGCCGAGAATGGCGTTTGTGAACAAGATGGATCGGCAGGGTGCGAACTTCTTTAAAGTTTTTGATCAAATGCGCGCTCGGTTAAAAGCCAATCCAGTAGCGCTTCAGGTTCCCATTGGTGCGGAAGAGGGGTTTGAAGGGGTCGTCGATCTGGTAAAAATGAAGGCAATTTACTGGGATGACGCGACGGGTGGTACGAAATTTGAAATGAGGGATATTCCCGCTGAGCTCCAAGCTGAATGTGATGACTGGCGAGAAAAGCTTGTCGAGGCAGCAGCAGAGTCATCAGAGGAATTGATGAATAAGTACCTTGAAGAGGGTGAACTGTCTGAGGATGAAATTCAAGAGGGCATCCGTCTACGTACTATTGCGGTTGAAATTGTGCCCATGATGTGTGGTACCGCATTTAAAAATAAAGGTGTACAAGCGATGTTGGACGGCGTGATTGATTATTTACCCTCGCCGCTTGACGTTCCAGCGATTACTGGTGAGACAGAGGCTGGTGAGCCTGCAGATCGAAAGGCAGACGACTCAGAACCATTCTCTGCATTGGCATTTAAGATTATGACTGATCCTTATGTTGGACAGTTAATCTTTTTCAGGGTGTACTCAGGATCTCTCCAGGCAGGGGATTCTGTCTATAACCCGGTGAAAGGTAAGAAAGAGCGGATTGGTCGCATACTTCAGATGCATGCGAATAACCGAGAAGAGTTGAAAGAGGTTCGAGCTGGAGATATAGCGGCAGCGGTTGGATTGAAGGATGCTACGACTGGTGACACTTTGTGTGTCCAAGATAAGGCTGTTATTTTGGAGAGAATGGAATTTCCAGACCCGGTAATCTCTCAAGCGGTAGAACCTAAAACTAAGGCTGATCAGGAAAAAATGGGTATTGCTTTGAGTCGCTTGGCGCAAGAGGACCCCTCCTTCCGAGTGAAAACGGACGAGGAATCTGGTCAAACAATTATCTCTGGTATGGGGGAGCTGCACCTTGAGATTTTGGTTGATCGAATGAGTCGCGAGTTTAGCGTCGACGCCAATATTGGAAAGCCTCAGGTTGCTTATAGAGAAGCTATTAAAAAATCTATCGAAATTGAGGGTAAGTTTGTAAAACAGAGTGGTGGTAAAGGGCAGTATGGCCACGTTTGGTTGAAAATGGAGCCTGCTGATCAGGGTAAGGGCTTTGAATTCCTTGATGCGACTAAAGGCGGGTCTGTGCCGAAAGATTATATTCCTGCAGTTCAGAAAGGGTTGAATGAGGCCATGACCTCAGGGGTTGTTGCTGGCTATCCAGTGGTTGATGTTAAGGTTACTTTGTTTGATGGTTCGTACCATGAGGTTGATTCGTCTGAAAATGCTTTTAAAATGGCTGCGATAATGGCATTTAAGGATGGCATGAGAAAGGCGACCGCGGTCTTGCTTGAGCCGATGATGGCCGTTGACGTGGAAACACCTGAGGAAAAAATGGGTGACGTGATGGGTGACTTGTCTGGACGTCGAGGCACCATCCAAGGAATGGAAGATATGGTCGGTGGCGGGAAGGCTATTCGAGCAGAAGTCCCATTATCCGAGATGTTTGGCTACTCCACCACATTGCGCTCGCTAACGCAGGGACGTGCAACTTACTCGATGGAGTTTAAGCATTATGCTGATGCGCCTAAAAATGTTGCGGAAGCAGTCGTAAATAATAAATAGTAATTATCGGTTTTTGACTAATTGATTAAAGGTTAAGAGGACATCATGGCAAAGGGAAAGTTTGAGCGGACAAAACCGCACGTGAATGTTGGAACAATTGGGCACGTTGACCATGGTAAGACGACGCTAACGGCGGCGATTACAACTGTTTTGTCTGCCAAGACTGGCGGCGAACAAAAGGGTTACGATCAAATTGATAATGCGCCTGAGGAGAAAGCCAGGGGTATTACGATTAATACATCGCACGTTGAGTATGAGACTGAAGGTCGTCATTACGCTCACGTTGATTGTCCAGGCCACGCTGATTACGTTAAGAATATGATTACAGGTGCGGCGCAGATGGACGGTGCGATCCTAGTGGTTTCAGCGGCAGATGGTCCAATGCCACAGACTCGAGAGCATATTTTGTTAGCGCGCCAGGTTGGTGTTCCTTACATCATCGTGTTTTTGAACAAAGCCGATATGGTTGATGATGCTGAGTTGCTTGAATTGGTTGAGATGGAAGTGCGAGAGCTGCTATCTAAGTACGACTTCCCGGGTGATGACACTCCGATCGTGATTGGGTCTGCGCTTAAGGCGCTTGAGGGCGACACAGGGGAGCATGGTGAGGAAGCGATCATGAAGCTTGCTGAAGCGCTTGATACATACATTCCTGAGCCAGAACGAACGCTAGATATGGCGTTTCTAATGCCTGTAGAGGACGTATTTTCTATATCAGGTCGTGGCACGGTAGTGACGGGTCGTGTTGAGCGAGGTATTGTCAAGGTTAACGAAGAGATTGAGATTGTTGGCTTGAAAGATACGGTTAAGACAGTGTGTACGGGTGTTGAGATGTTTCGTAAGCTGCTGGACCAAGGTCAGGCTGGCGATAACGTTGGTGTTCTCCTTCGGGGCACGAAGCGTGAAGATGTTGAGCGTGGTCAAGTATTGGCTAAGCCCGGTTCAATTACACCGCACATCAAATTTGATGCTGAGGTTTACATTCTGAGCAAAGATGAAGGTGGGCGGCATACCCCGTTCTTCAATGGATATCGCCCTCAGTTCTACTTTAGAACAACTGATGTGACGGGTGCTTGTGATTTGCCAGAGGGAACTGAAATGGTGATGCCTGGTGATAACGTTCAGATGAAGGTGACGTTGATTCAGCCTATAGCGATGGAAGAAGGATTACGATTCGCGATTCGAGAGGGCGGCCGTACCGTAGGTGCTGGTGTCGTCTCTAAAGTCACGGAGTAAAT
>CAJWGQ010000048.1 GCA_913041025.1 uncultured Gammaproteobacteria bacterium
CAGATAGGGCCAAAGACCTAGCCCAACCGCCTGCTTATGTCAGAGGTTTTGCTCAGGCCCACTCTCATGATAACGGTCGAACAGACAGAGACTCCTTACTGGTAAGTCCAGCAGCGCGTTCAAAAGAACGAGCGTTCTCTATGGCAGAGGCTACGCTGGAGGAAGTTTCACAATGCCAACTCTATGACTGCTATACCTATACCGTGCTCGTTACATTGGAAGATTACGGATTTTGTAAAAAAGGGGAAGGAGGTCCTTTCGTAGAAGAAGGTCATCTTGCCCCAGGCGGTTCTCTGCCAACGAACACAGGAGGCGGAGAGTTATCTTCTTTTTACATGTGGGGCATGACTCCCCTTACAGAGGGTGTCATACAGGCTAGAGGTCAAGGGCAAGACCGCCAACAGAAAAACGATCTCATATTGGTGACCGGTAATGGTGGAATACTGAACTATCATTCGACTCTTTTACTTTCTCCTCATGCAGCATAGGCCCAAGCAATGACACAACCCAAATGGATACCAGAACCGAACGAGGCCTCCAGGCCCTTTTTTGATGGAATAAAAGAAAGAAAACTAAAACTGCAGGTGTGTAGTAACTGTAAAACCTGGCATTACCCAGTCGTTAGGGTGTGCAGTCACTGCGGTTCTAACGACATCGAGTGGAGCAATACCAAAGGTAGAGGTGTCGTCTACTCACACAGCCGACTTCAAAGAGTCATGCACCCGCGTCACGAAGATCGCCTACCACTCGTCGTCGCCCAGATCGACATTGACGAGGGACTGCGGTTGTTTACTAATCTGATCGGATCGGACCCCCAATTGATAAAGAGCGGAGATCCAGTAGAGCTCGATTTCGAAGAACTCCCAGACGGAGATCTACTCCCCGTATTTCGTCGATCAACCTAATGAGCAGAGCTTAAGCAGCATCGCTTGAGACATCTCGCCTCGAGCAACAATGGCGATCCTAACAATCGACAGTTGATCCTGAGCCGAGAGCCTGTTAGAAACGCTTATTGAAGAGCAATCAAGAAATACCTAAAAGGGGGAAGCATGTCAGCTCAAGAAAGTGACTTATACGAACTATCCATGTCAGAAGAGTCCCAGCCTCTAATGGCGGCCGTTAAAAAACATATTGAAGAAAACGTAGAACCAATTACTGAAGAATTTGAAGCCCTTCATCAGGAAAAAGAGGACCGCTGGTCATGGCATCCGCGTCAGCTCGAGCTACTCGAAGGAGCTAAAAATAAAGCTAAAGAATCTGGACTTTGGAATTTCTTTCTGCCAGATGCCGATTCGGGCGAAGGTCTGACCAATCTAGACTATGCCTACATCGCCGCTGAATTGGGTAAATACGCGTTGGCTTCTGAATCTTTAAATTGCAGTGCTCCTGATACAGGCAACATGGAGGTCCTGGAACGCGTAGGGACACCCGAACAAAAAGAACAGTGGTTAAAACCACTACTCAATGGAGAAATCAGGTCGGCTTACGCCATGACCGAGCCCGCGCTCCCCTCTTCGGACGCCAAGAATATAAGCACCAGTGCAGTGCTAGACGGCGACGACTGGGTGATCAATGGAGAAAAGTACTATATTTCGGGGGCTGGAGATCCAAGATGCAAGATCATGATTACCATGGTCAAAACCAGTCCCGACGCAGCACCAAGCAGGCAGCAGTCACAGATATTAGTACCCACGGACACCAAGGGAGTCGAGATACTCGAGGGCATGCAAGTCTTCGGGCAGGATCACGCTCCCCGAGGACACATGCACATTAGGTTCAACGACGTAAGGGTACCTAAAGAGAACATCTTGTTGGGAGAAGGACGAGGATTCGAAATCTCACAAGTTCGCCTTGGGCCAGGCCGTATTCATCACTGCATGAGATCCATCGGGAAAGCTGAAAAAGCGCTGGAATTGATGGTGAAAAGATCGGCAACCCGTGTAGCCTTCGGAAAGCCAATCGCAAAACTCGGAAAAAACCTGGAAGTTATTTCGAGAGCAAGAATCGAAATCAACGCCATGAAACTCGCGGTATTGCAGGCGGCGAAGGCAATGGATGTCCTTGGGAACAAGGAAGCGAGAGTCTACGTCAGCGCAGTAAAGGCTATGGTTCCAGAAAAAGTATGCCTGATTATAGATCAAGCCATACAGATGCACGGTGCAACTGGCATCTCACAATGGACCCCGCTGGCATCTATGTACACAGACTTGAGACACTTGCGCTTTGCCGATGGGCCAGACGAGGTTCATCACATGGTGGTTGGCCGAGCAGAATTACAAAAGTACGATCTCTGGTAGACAGTCATCAGTCAGGTTGGGCGTTAACTCACCCAACCTGATTTTGCACTCTAAGTAGACCTGATACTCGGTTAGTTTATTCGCCGAGAAGCTTGCGCTTGAAACGCCTCATCCCATGAAGCCAACGATCGTAGTCGTTTGCTTTTCTTTGAAAGTAGGTTTCAACCTCCGGATGAGGCAGTACCAGAAATCGGCCTTCCCGCATCGTATCGATGCACGCATCGGCAACTAATTCGGGTTCGAGTACCCCGTCTCCCCCCGCTTGAGAGGGCTGGTTTGGGTCTCGGTTTTTTGCTCGCTCCCCACCAATATTCGTTCTAACCGCCTGAGGACAAAGCACTGATACGCCAATACCCTGCTCCGCATAACTGATGGACAACCACTCCGCAAGTGCCACAGCTGCGTGCTTGGAAACCGCGTAGGGCCCTGAATCCATTTGTGTTAGTAATCCCGCTGCAGAGGCCGTGCTAAGCAGGTAACCACTTCCCCTTTCTAACATTCCAGGTAGAACCGCTCTGGCGGCTGCCAAGTGAGACCAGGTGTGTACATTCATCATCTTTTCCCAGTCAGAAGTAGGTAAATCCAACCCGCCAGCCTGACCATAACCCGCATTAGAGATAAACACATCAATTCGACCCTGCTCGGACTCTACATTTCGTACGGCCTCTTCAATAGCCTTCTCGTCGCTGACATCTAGACTAATCGACGAAGCCTTGTCACCAATTGACGCCGCGGTCTCGGCCGCATTTTCCGCGTTCATATCCGTACAAATAACAGCATCAGCTCCTTTTTCTGCAATCCTTTGCGCCAAAGCTCGGCCGATCCCTGATCCTGCTCCAGTGATAACAACCACCTTCCCTTGCATCTCCATTCTTTTCTCCTTAAATGCGAATCCGCAACCCCAAAAAACTGAAAGAGAAGAATAGCAACCCTACTGGCCCGCAGTACATAGACATAAACTGAGAAGGGGCGCGTCCGCGCATTCAGAGCTCGCCGAATTAGTATTGAGTCTCACAAAGTCCGATCAAAAAAACACGTACGACCGTACAACAATATTTTTACGGCATCGAGCGTCGTCAGGTGCAGTATGATCTACGCAGGCCGTATGAAAAGACCATCGCGATACCGACCCATCAAGCACTGAGTCATAGCACTTGAGCATAGACACTTCAGTAGAAGTTTGCTGAGGTATCCAATACCACTCATGCTCGGACCGATAAGTGAAACGAGTTGTCTCGCCTACTCGGTCATCATAAACCCGGTAATTATTAATATAGGGCTGATCCGCGAAAGAAGGCCAAGCGCAAAGCACAAAAGGATATTGCTCTACTGTTTCCATGGGCTTTGCCAGATTAATCGACATAAATCGACGCGACATTTTCTCATCAGCCTGCTCAGGAGTGTAATTTTGTTCTCGACCAAAATTTCTAAGATTTTTCGTCAACAGTTCCCGACACCTCACACGCCCGCTGTTGTCATTTAAGTCGTTATGGACCAAATTTGCGTAGTTGGCGTTTACGCCTGGGTTTTTATTTTCTTGATCCTCGGTACGATCGCCTTCGTAGTCTTTATCAAACACATCGTGGTTATAGACAAGTGCATCTGTCGCATCAGGGAAAAAATCTAACAACAATTTCTCCATTTCCGGATAAAACACGCGCTCTACTTCCTCTGCATCATAAAAGTTTTCGCATTCAGAATCGCAGTGCGCAAGCGAAACACCCAGCTTGTCCATACATTGAGCACTGTTTGGGGAAAGACCAGGGTAATATTCTTCTATCCGACGAGCGTCCTTCATAACCTGAGGAAAGAAAAGTCGTCTGCGGGCCGTATCAATTTCATCTTGCTTAAGCGCTTTGGCCTCTTCAGCTCTCTCGGGGTCAGACCACAACGCGTTAGAGGAGACGATTGAATAGGAGGGTTGTTCATGAATCGTATAAGGCAGTGGAAGCACCAAACCACCCTCGGGAGCCTCCATATTGTTGGCAAGAATAAAATCGAGGCACTCTGAGTATCGCCTAAACCCCAAACCCCATTTAGTTTCTATGGGTCCGGGCGGCGCTTTTTCCAGCATCTCACTCAAGGCTCTTCCCTCACCAGTGGCGATCTGCGCCAGAGCTGCCTCTGTCGCCGCACCGGTACCTGCATCGCCGTCCCGATCAAAGGACATGTAAGACAGACCACCATTATCCGCGATTGGCGCTGGCTGACCTTGAGTTAACTGCAAAGAAGGAACAAAAGGAACTTCGATTCCATTGTCCCCAGAACTATTTACCTCTGCCATATCCCTTCCCTTTATTCAAAACTCCCGCAATTTTGTCACAGCAAAGGCTCTCATTCCAAGGAGCGTATTCGCTTATAAAAATACTTATTCGTTATAACGGCCTGAGAGCCTAGAACCCTAACAGGAGAAACAGTCGGCTATTTAATCGGTTCCTTGTACCGATCCCTTTGAATCAGCGACAAGCCAGGGAATCAGCCAGAACCAACCCACCATCGGCACGGGGAACACCCATAACAAAGACCACCATCCATTTTTACCCACGTCTCTTAAGCGCCGAACTGTTGCGGACATAGTGGGTACCATCATGATCGGGCGATAGGCCAGCACTAACAAACCAACCTCTTCATCTATATAGCCCCCAGGCAACAGATCCCCAAAAGGTAGCTCCTTTAGTACCACTACCGGTACAAGCAAATAGTGATCGATCAACCAAACGAAAAGGTAAGCAACTATAAAAAATAACAGAAAAAACCAAAAATCCCCCTTCGAAGTTCGCCCGCTGAAATTAAAGTAAAGCCTTAATCCCTTTGAAGTCGCACGACCGAAATGATGTAGAAAAGACATGACCAATGAACAACTCCCCCTATAGGTAGAACACGAGCTCAAAACAAGCATATCGAAATGAACGATAACTTTGCCAATAAAAGGAACCCCAACTAGAAATTCACCCTTATCTCAATCTATGACAACCAACCGTTCTTTCTCGTGCTAAGGTAAAGGCGAGAAGCAATGGAACGGGAGAGGACCATGGCGAAACCTGAAGAAGTAGGCAAGCCCTCGACAGGGGGACTGTATTCTCATTACGTGCTGATTGTGTTGATGATCGTCTACATATTCAATTTCATCGATCGCAATATCCTTTCCATTCTCGCCGAGGACATTAAAGCCGATCTGGGAATTACCGACGCACAAATGGGCTTTCTCTATGGCACCGTGTTTGCCGTTTTCTATGCCGTATTTGGTATTCCCCTGGCACGCTTTGCGGATGTATGGACCCGACGAAGTTTAATCTCTATCGGTCTGGGTTTTTGGAGTCTCATGACCGCCGCGTCAGGGCTCGCAAGATCGTTCACTATGTTAGCGGCCTGCAGAATAGGCGTAGGCATCGGCGAGGCCAGCGCGTCCCCATCAGCCTACTCGATGTTGGCCGATTACTACCCACCTCATATGAGAGCCACGGTAATCGCAATATACGCTGCGGGAGTCTATATAGGGGCCGGAATTGGGATCTTCCTTGGTGGTTATATTTTGGATTGGTGGGCAACCAGCTACCCAGTTGATCCGCCCTTGGGATTAAAAGGATGGCAGGCAGCATTTATGGCCGTGGGTATTCCCGGCATTTTGATGGCGCTGTGGGTTAGAACTTTAAAAGAGCCTGTCCGAGGAATAACCGAAGGGATTGTTGCGGAAAAACACCCAGCACCCTTCAAGCTGTTGGGCGAAGAACTTCTCTCAGTAATTCCTCCTTTCAATATAAAACCGCTAATAGGACATCCGAGGGAACTACGTTTTAACTTCATCGCCGCAGCAGGTATCGCCCTAACCGGTTATTTATTGATATTGCTTACTGGCAGTGTCGCCCAGTGGGTTGCGACCGGAATTGGAGCTTACGTCACAGTCTCTTGGATACAGTCTCTAAAAGTTAAAGACCCGGTAACCTACGGCATGATGTTTAAATCAAAAGCTTTTATCTACACCATGCTGGCCTTCCCCACAACCGCCTTCGTTGGTTACGGGGCGGGTTTTTGGATTCCACCCTATTTGTTGAGAGTCTACGAAGTGTCGCCGGCGGAGATCGGCCTTTACATTGGCATGGGTTCGGCCACCGGTGGATTCTTAGGCATCACTCTAGGCGGTATACTTGCAGACTACTTAAAGTCTAAAGTCGCTTGGGGCCGCCTGGTGTTGGGATATGTTTCTATTATTGGAACGATCCCCTTGTTGTTCGCCCTGTTATACAGCCAAAGTTTGGCAGCCGCATTCTTACTCAATTTCTTCGTGACCATACCAGCGGCCTGCGGCGGCGGGGTTCCTCCAAGTACTGCTAGTGATTTAGTGATGCCCAGAATGCGCGCAGTAGCAGGCGCTTTTTACATACTACTCAATACTTTCATTGGGTTAGCGCTCGGACCCTATGTGATGGGCGAGTTATCCGATTTCTTTCTCTCAACCGGCCTCAGCAACTCCGATGCATTGAGAATGGCAATTCTTGTTTCAATGTTAACTTTCATTCCTGCACTTATATTTTTGTTTTTAGCACAAAAACATTTAGGTCAGGACGAGAACTCCCGGATCGAGCGCGCAAAAGCGCTAGGAGAAAAATTTGACCTGCAAGAAGCTTAGACGGTCAATTAGAACACGCAAATAAATAATCCAACATGCAGCTTCTAACAGGTCGAGACGGGCTTCCTTTATTTTCCTCTTCAAGAGTCTTTGTTAACTTTTTGTTATTGGTTCTCTGCTCACAATTTGCTTTTTCGGTACTAGCGATGAGAGGAGCGCTTCTCCCTCAAATGCTGGATCTCTGGGAAATCTCAAAAACCCAATTTGGTATTCTCATGACGATCTATGGTGTCGTTCACAACGTGTTCTATTTATGCCTTGCATGGGCCCAGGATCGGTTCTCCACTCGCTCACTAATCTCGATTAATATGGTTCTTGGCGGGGTTACCACATTCTTTCTCGGCAAAACCACGGATTTCGCCACTCTATGCTTTTTGTTTGTCATGCTCTCACTATGGTGTGAGGGCGCTTTCTGGCCAGCCATCCTGTCAGCAGTGCGCAAATCAACCTCCGACTCGAACCAAAGCAAGATTTTTGGTCTCTTGGAAGGCGGACGAGGAGGAGTGGAGCTTCTTCAAAACTCGCTCGCCGTAGGTTTATACACGGCTCTAGGCTACAACGTGCTCGGTTTAGAGCTCGCTTTTATGGTGAACGCCGGAGTTATGATTATTCTCGGGATAATCGCTTGGTTCAAACTTCCTAAAGAAACGTTACTTAAATCTGGCGCCGACACGAAAAAGGCAAATCGCGAGGTCCTTGAAGGGATGAAAGTGACTCTAAAGTTGCCCGAGGTATGGCTGGCAGGAGCCGCAGGATTCGCCGTCTACATGGCCTATACCTCTCTCCCGTTTTTCCTGACCTATCTCGACGAACTACACACACTGCCTATTTTAGCGATCTCAGTATTTGGCATCCTCTCCACATCAGGAGGCCGAATAGCAATAGCATTCCCGTCGGGGTTTATCGCTGATAGGTTCTTTGGTGGTTCTGCTGGAGGAATAAGAGCGGGGCTCAGCCTGGTCATATTCCTGAGCCTCATTATGCTCATATTGTCGCCATCAAATGGGCCCTGGCTCGCAATGCTAACGATGCTGGGATTGGCTTTTCTCTTCTTCTTCATGCGCGCGCTTTACTTTGCACCTTTCGGAGAAATGGGAGTCCCCCCCCGCTTCTCAGGCTCAGTCATCGCGGTTGCTGCGTTCATCATTTACCTACCCTCTGCTTTTGCTTACTTGCTCTGGGGACTCATATTAGACAACTACAACGGGATAACAGGTTACAAATACTTGTTCGCAACGCTGACAATCGTAGCGGCGATTGGAGCACTAGTCGCACACCGACTAAAACGCAATCTAGACTCAGGCTCCGCCGAAAAAATAGCAAACGCCATAGCATTAGTTGACGAGAATCTCGCGCTGCAAGGCGAAGAGAAAACGTTAAACAAACAAATGGATGAGCACCCTAATTAGATACGACAACCAATACAGGTTTATACGAACAGCATCGTTTTCCTACGCCTTGCCTTTCAAGTCAGATATGTAACCATCAAACAATAGGTAGCCGGAGACAAACCAAATGCAGCGCATATTATTCACTCTCTTCATTTATCTACTCATTGCTCTGTCGTCAGCACAGGCGTCGGAGAAAAACGCTCAAGTGTGGAAGCTAGAGGACAAAGAAGTACCCATACCCTCTGGATCTAGTGAATCTCTTCAAAACTCGCTAAGAACTATCGAGCAACCGGATGTCAAAGCTCGACTGAGACAAACACCCAAAAACAGACAGCAATGGGATCAGATGATCTCGGAGCGGGCTAATGCGAGAAACACTCCTCTGGACCAAATCGAACAAATGATGAGTGTGAAAATCGATCAAACTGCAATTAAAGGTGTAAACGCCTACTGGATTACACCAACCAAAGCTTCCGCCGAACATAAAAATCATCTGATGCTGTACGTGCATGGTGGCGCCTACGTGTTTGGCGGAGGCGAAGCAAGCGTTTTTGAGGCCTCCATAATTTCGAACTCTTCAGGGATTAAAGTGCTGTCGATCGACTATCGCATGCCGCCGCAATATCCCTTTCCTCAAGCGATAGAAGACACCATCTCAGTTTACCAAGAAATATTGAAACGTTATGAATCAGGCCACATCGCGTTTGGAGGCACCTCCGCAGGAGGCGGATTAGCCTTAGCGGTAGCCCACAAAATCAAGGATCTTGGTTTGCCTCAGGTTGGGGCGATTTACGCGGGAACTCCCTGGGCAGACCTAACCAAAACTGGCGATACGCTATACACAAACGAAGGGTTAGATCGAGTACTTGTAACCTACGACGGGATGCTAAAAGCAGCGGCATTACTCTATGCGGACGGAAACGACCTAAGGTCGCCACTACTGTCTCCCGTTTATGGGAATTTTGATGAGTATCCTCCTACAATCTTGGTTACGGGGACCCGAGACATGTTTCTCAGCGATACAGCCCGAACCCACCAAAAGATCCGTGCAGCAGGAGGAACCGCCGATCTGCTGGTCTTCGAGGGACTCTCCCATGCTGGCTACATGTTCGATCTCAAGTCGCCAGAGTCAAAACTGACCTATCAAGAGATATCCAAGTTCCTAAAAACGCATCTCCATAAGTAACTAGAAAAAACAAAGAACAAAAACAAGCAGGAAACGCAAATGCAACTCAACAACTATCTAATAAAAGATTTCCAAAATCAGAACCAGCAAACACTCGACATCAATCTCGTTTATGCAAAATACGGTGAGTTAAATAGCAATAAAGATAACGCGATCCTCGTGGTTACTTCCTACTCAGCCACGCACGAAGACGCAGAAGATCTGTTCGCCCAATCAGACTTACTCGATCTATCCGATCACTGCGTGATAGTCGTCAACATGCTTTCAAATTCGACCTCTTCCTCGCCAAGCAATACCCCAGCACCATTTGATGGGCCACGGTTCCCATTAATGACCGTTCATGACAACGTTCGCGCCCAGCATCGATTAGTTACCAACGCGCTCGGCATTGAGAGACTCAAACTTGTCATGGGATTCAGCATGGGCGGACTTCAGACATTTGAATGGGGGGCCCAACACTCAGATATGGTCGATGCGATCCTTCCAATCTGCGGTGCAGCCAGAGTATCCAATCACAACTGGATGTTTCTAGAAGGAGTAAAATCGGCCCTACTTGCAGATCCCAACTTCAAAAACGGAGACTACAAATCAAGACCAGAAGCCGGTATGCAGGCGTTTGCTACCGTATATGGCGGCTGGGTTTTCTCTCAGGCCTTTTTCAGAGAGGCGCTTTACAGAGAGCTCGGTATGGAAAAGACCGAAGATGTTATCGATTTCATGAAAGACTATTTTTACCGCCGGGAGGCCAATGATCTCTTAGGAATGTTGGCGACCTGGCAGTCGGCAGATATCTCTAGTAATAACCGTTTTGACGGTAACTTCGACAAAGCACTTCAGTCTATCAGTGCTCGAGCGATCGTTATGCCAGGCAAAACCGATCTTTACTTCCGAGTAACCGATAGTGAATACGAAGTAAGCAAAATGCCGAACGCCGAACTCCGGGTTATTGATTCAAAACTGGGACACGTAGCGGGGAGCGGTATGGATCCCATAGGTAAGGCCGAAATTGATCGGGCAATTGCCGATTTAATTCGAAATTAGACGAGAATAACTAGCCTTATCAAGAGAGCTTTAGTAGGCTACCCTCGACCACTGAGACTGTTAACCCGTCTTATCTACAAGCACTATTTAAGGCTAGTCACGGTGGTCATCTTTCTGCCCATAACTTCACTCTGAACCCTTCGGCAATCGCAAACTTGCCATAAGCCCAAGAACGCCCATCAATGCTGCGAGCAAAAAGACAATGGTGAAAGAACCAGTCATATCAGCTATCAAACCGCCAACAGGTGGAGAGATAATCTGGGTAATCCCAAAGGCTAGAGTGGCTGCAGAGAAGCTAGGCCCATAGTCTTCTGGCGTTGTGTTCTCAACCACATAAAGAGTAATCAATATCGGAAAAGCACTGAACAATAGCCCTAACCCAAGGCATGCGAGCAAAACAGGCATTGATAAGCCCAGCATGACTACCCCAAGTAAAATCGGCCAGAACCCGAAGGCCATGGCAAGCGTCAACCGGATTCCTATTCGCTTTGCAAACGCCGCAAAAATTGGCCCGCCAAATATCATTGCTAAACCCATTAGGGAAAACGCAAAGGCCGCATCTCCAGTACTCCAGCCGCTATCGTCTTCAAGCCTAGTTGTTAAAAAACCAACGACTAACAGATTAATAAAACCGAAGGTCGAGTACGCAAGGATAAGAGGCAGCCAACCGGGCATTCTCTGCAATGCGGCGAAACCACCTATGCCCGCCCCGCCCGAGGGCGCTTCTTGCTGATGGCGGACGAAAATCAACACCAGGACCAATAGAATCAATCCCACCCCAAACTGAATCTGATAGACGCTCGACCATGACGAATCACCCTCAGAAGAGCGCAACATACCGGTAACAACACTGGAAAACATGATTCCTAAACCGACTCCAGATCCGAGCCAGCCCACCGCTAAATGCCGTTGTTCAGTCGGCAATGCATCAGCAGCAATCACGGGGGAAGGAATCCATAGGAATGCTCCGCCCATTCCAGTCAAAAAGAGTCCAGCAGATAAAGACCAAGGTCCTGTAGCTAGACTCGCCATAAATAATCCAATCGTGACCAGAACCAAACCCAGTCGCATCACATTGGCCAGTCGGTATCTGCTAGTTGCCCAAGCTACAACTATAGTTCCCAACAGGTAGGCACTCACGTTAGCGGCTCCGATAGAACCCGCAAGCGCGTTTGTGATCCCCATGTCGTCCCGGACCGCCGGCAACAACACACCATAACTAAATCGACCAAACGCGTGCCCGACAGCCGCGGCTAAGGCAACAAGAAGGACAACAGCCCAACCTGAAAAGGGAGACCTCGATTTCACGTCATCGGTTCGTGGATTTTCCATAGGCATACAGCGGTAGAATGAAGCCCTATCTTAACTCAGGCTACAACCTAAAGCTGTCTCCCCTTTTTAGAAAAAGCTATGAGCTCGGATAATCAACCAACCGCCACCGGACACCACAGATTTCGAGCGCGTCGAACTTGTTGCACCCTGGCGCTCTCCATAAATCGACCCCGGTGACTCCTGTCCGTCCTTCTTTCGAAGCAACGAAACGCATCGTCTGAAAATTCGCTAGGCGTAGTGTTGTTGGATCATCCCGAAGCGACTCGCAGCCCGCCCCTAGGCCATTCACCCACCGCTGACAAATCTCAGCAGGATCATCGTCTTTGCAGGCAATTTCTACCGCTGCAAAACCGGTTGTCACCCCACCATGCGGACGCGCATCAACATCGTTCTGCCACTCGTTTCCAGCTGGATAGTAAGCACCTTTATTTCGAGGAAATTCCGATTGCCCTGGCCAATTCTCTTGAATCTCAGCCAAAGTACCAAAATCACGGGGGTGAAACTGAACATTCGCACCGGAAACCGAATCCGGGTCCTTAGGCAAATCCGTGCCCAACTCATAACGTCCCGATTTAACTCCTGCCAGCCCAGAGCCAGGATAACCCTTACAAACATTCCAATCTCCCGACACAATGCCAGTAGAAGAACCTTGGGTCGACATCGACCGTGAAGCAACGGCCACGTTAGGTACCTGCACGATTGCCATATAACCACAATCGCCGTTCCTCTCCAGCAAGCGAGTCTGAGTGGTCGATTTTGCCCAGGCTTTATCAGAAGGACAGACAGTTTCTAAAAAAGAATCACCCAATCTGATGTGCGTGTTCGTCAAATTACCTCCAGCCGCCATACGCGGATCACGAAACACCACCGGCGCATCAAAAGCCGCACTTAGAACTCCAGAGGTCCACTCTAGATCGTGAGCGAGCAAACATATTTGCCTCAGACGAAGCTCGTTATCAATCGCCATTAGCTCTCCATAAATATTTTTAAAAGCCGCTTACATAAACAAATAGTTCATTTTGTGACTTTACCTGCATTGGAAGGCCATACAAAGAATTAGAACGCTATGTCGAACCAGACCAAAGAGTAAAAATTAAAGTGGGAGATCTCGCATACAAAGCCAAACTGACCCTCGCAACCAAAGATCCTAAGCCTTCAGAGATCGCTCCCTCCCTGCTTAGTACTTGATGCTAATTCTTGGTTAAGCCCATGAATCTCTTCACTCGCGGGCTCTTGATCCAAGATGGAAACCGGAATCGCACGTCTGATCTTTTCGGCACTATCAATCAAACATATTTCACTTTTTGCTAGTGGCCCAGACTCAAACGCCGACGTCTGCATACCTTCCTGAACCCATTTGATGAGCTTGGTATCCTCGGAATTAACTTCTCTATTAATCCGCCAATTCAAATACCTAGCCAACTTCATTTCGCGTCGATCATCCTTCAGTGCAAAGGGAATCTCTCTAATCATCGTTGTCGATGCGTTGATTGGAATGAACTGCATAAAATCCATCTGATCTGGATATACATCGAAGGCTAAATTCGGCCACAGCCTGTAGTACGTCCATCGCCACTGTCTGTCGGTAGGTAGATGACTAACTCTCGGCAAGTATTTCTTGTAGAGGACATTGGACAGCATACTTTTTCTGGAAGCAGTTAGATCGGCTGACATTCTATGAACAAATCCACCATTACCACTGACTTCCAGGTCATAACTGCCGCCAACAAGATTTGAAAGACCAGGGTGGGCAACCGATATATGCATTGCGTCGACATAATTATCAGCGACTTGTTTCCAATTCACTTTTCTTGGTCTCAAGGTAACCCGACCCAGAGGCTCTAGATCCTCAAATCGATACGGCTCGATCTCCGCCAGATAAGGCGCGAACTGCTCGAAAACTGGAGGGGCATCGCTCGAAAGAACTTTTGCAAAAACAAAACCTTGAAAGATTTCGTGTTCCACGACTCTCAACCCGTGGGTTTCTAAATCGAGATCCTCAAAATCATCAAATCCTGGGACGGACTTAAGATTGCCGCTTAAATCGTAGCTCCATGCGTGATAAGGACAAACAATTCTCTTGCCACTGTTTCCCGACACGCAGTCGAGCAATTTGGTTGCTCGATGCGAGCACACGTTATGAAATACACGGATTTCCATACTCTCATCGCGCACCGCTACCAAGCGTTCATTAAAGAGGTCAAACGTAAAATAATCGCCAGCCAGAGGAATATTTGAACCATGACAAACTAGCTGCCAATTGTTGAGAAAAAGTTCTCTTTGCTCTAGCTCGAAGAAAGTCTCGTTGGAGTAAGTCCAGCTCGGTAGAGTTTTATGTTTGGCAGATTCCATGCGAATAAGTTATACCAATCACTCTACCAGCTGCTAGCCAAAATCGATCTTTTTGAATCGTGGATTAAGCAAATAAGAGTACAGATTTCGAAAAACCTTTCTTTACAGATCAAACTCATTTGATGGAAGATTCCTCCCTGCCAAACCATTCAGCGAGAAGGAAGTTAATTAGTGTCTATTCTAGGTTGGATATTCTATGTACCACTTCAAATTCTTTTTATTCCAATCTCGATAATCGGAGGACTCATCGCTGCCTACAAGCAAGTCTGGGCAAGCAAAAAGTTTGAAGTATCTTCAACAGCGACCAAAGTCCTTGAGGGCAGATTGCACATGCACTGGTTTGGATTACGCGAAGACCAGGCGACCGTTCAGTTGAGTAAAGTATTACCGAATTTTTCTTATACCGCTCATTGGGTTTTACTTTTTCCTATTTATCTACTGTATAAGTTCAGTGAAAAAAGAGTCTATCCCGTGATCGTTGCTCAAGGCGAAGAGGGGCTACTTAATATGGTGCCTAGCAGAACAGTGCATTTCGACAAGCTCATCGACGGAAAAAGAGACAACGTCGAGCAGTTTGTCGCGCTAGGCGCAGGATTCGATACTCGTAGCTACGGGCAGCTTAAAGATTCCAATCTAAAGCTCTTCGAGCTGGATCAGGCCTCTACTCAACGCCTAAAGATTCAAAGTTTAAAGAGGGCAAGCGTTGATTGCTCGGCAGTGACTTTCGTAGACGCGGATTTCTCCAAAGAAGACTGGCTCCAGAGACTCCAAGACAATGGTTACGACGCAAGTCTCAAAACCCTATTTTTATGGGAAGGCGTGACGCTCTATTTATCTGAGACAGACGTTCGCAAGACCCTACAAACGCTTAAATCTAACGCGGGCCCGGGCAGTGTGGTGATCGCAGACATCTACGGTTTTGATTTTTTGAAGATGCTAAACAAGGGCTCTAAAGTACTTGAAGCCACCAATGAATCGCTAGGAGGGTTTGGCTTGGACTTTACAAAAGACCCTGAACAAGCTTTGTTACAATTCGCCGAAAGCGAGCAGACAAACTTAGGGCAACACTTTTTCCTCGGCACCAACAGTAAAAGCGGCACTTTTATGGTGGTCACTGAGATCCTGCTTTAGGCCTATCGCGCTAGCACCAAAACCAGTTTCCGGATAAAGATATGCGCAGTAAAGGAAATCAGCTCAGCTTACTCAGATTAGAAACACGATGGTCAGTTGAGGAGTGTAGCTATCGCTTAATGCTGCAAACAAACGAACTTCACACGCCCGATGAATGGCTGGCTTGGGAGCGATCCATCGATGACAGTCAAGCAGGAAGAGAACTCGAAGAGCGACTGGATGACATTGCGGCGGTTTTCGGTGTTGACCGGCAATATTTCCAGCAAACCGAAAAATCTTCTAAAACCCAAACAAAGGTGCTGAAATTACCTTTAAAATAAGCAAATCGGGAGCACTTGAGCTCGCAAACCTAAGGATTTAATGAGATGAGTATTTGGAAGACGCTAACCGTTTCAAGCCTAATCACAATTTTTTTGCTTATCGGCCTGACTGAGCTGAACGCCAACGAAAGCAAAGAGCACATTGACGTCTATAAAACGCCAACCTGTGGATGTTGTGTCGACTGGATCAAGCATATAGAAGTAAGCGATTTCGCCACCGCTGTATTTCATCCCGAAGATATAAACGCGCTTAAACGACAAAAGGGAATCAAGCCTCAATACCAATCCTGTCACACAGGCATATCAAAGGAAGGCCACATTTTCGAGGGCCACATTCCCGCTCGATTCATCAAGGAGTATTTGGAAAACCCAATTCCAGGTTCGATCGGGCTCAGCGTACCAGGCATGCCGGTCGGAAGCCCAGGCATGGAGGTAGGCGACAAATTTTTGCCCTACCGAGTTCTCACTTTAATGAAAGACGGCTCAGTAGAGATCTACAAAACAGTGGAGAGTATAGACGATCAATACTCTCCCGACCGAAGAGCGTCCTCTCAAAAAGCAACGACACAACGCCTAAAAACAACGAGCAGGTAATTCTCTATTTCTTGAAGCTGATGCC
>CAJWGQ010000049.1 GCA_913041025.1 uncultured Gammaproteobacteria bacterium
CTTCGAAGAATTGGGTCGCGATAGGACTAGGATTTGCCAGGATCCAATCATAAAACTCCCGACAAGCGGAGAGCTCAGCCGGATCTAGTAACTGCGGAATCTTAACAGCGCCCTTCTCCTGCCACTCGGTAACGACGGATTCGGTCAATGCCTCTATTTTCATTTGTTTTCCCTACTTAAACCCTCAACTGTTAGCACGACGACCCACCAACAGGCCTCCGTCTACGGGTATTGTGGAACCTGTTACATAGGAGCCTGCTCGACTAGATAAGTAAACACAAGCCGCTCCTATATCGACAGGATCTCCGACTCGCCCTGAGACCGTTACTGCACCAACTGCCGCTCGCCCCTCCTCGGTCTCCAAATAATGATCCAGCATTCCAGGGAAAGGCCCGGGGGCGATCGCGTTGAAGGTAATATTCCGACCGTCCTCCTTTCCGTGATTATTGCCCTGGGTTGCCGCCCATTGACGCGTCAATTGAATTAGGGCGGCCTTGCCCGCTCCGTAAGCCCAGTCGTTATCCATTGCGACCCTAATTCCATCTACAGACACAATATTCACGACGCTCGCGTGGGCATCCGAATTAGCAGCGGTTGCCAACAAACCCAGGGCTTCCTTGACTAACAAAAAAGGGCCCCTAACATTCGCGTTCATCATCTGATCCCACTCATCAGTCGGGAATTTTTCGAAGGCATGTATAAACCCACCCAAGGCAGCATTGTTGACGAGAACATCTAACTTACCCTCTAGTTCCTGCAAGTTAGACACCAATTTTTTTATGGATTCTTCACTGGACATGTCCACGGACAGGGCCAAACACTCACCCGGACCCTCTTCCGAAATTTCGTTGGCCACGTCAGAAAGGTCGCTTCTCGATGCTATATATACCTTTGCACCACCCGAGACAAAGGTTCGGGCAATGCCGCGCCCTATACCGCCCCCTCCTCCCGTAACACAGACCACCTTCCCTGATACACTAAACAAATCCTCGAAATTCATGCTCACTCCTCTGTGATTTTTACTGCTCGTGACGTTACTTTACTCGTCCAGCCACCCAGCCTAGCCCATTGTCTTTATCAGAGCAGCGAGGTCTTCCTCTCCTACGCCCTGATCCTGGCCGTGTCTCAAGACTTCGCCGATGCCTGATAATAATTCGGCATTAAAATTTGACCCTTTGCCCTCTTCTAATATTCGGTCCAGCGCCTCCTTCCAAGTCCGAATACTTGCCTGAACTTCCGAAAAATCACCGTCGATAATTGCTCGAGTGTGTCTCTCCTGATCGGCTTTCAGAGAAACCGGCAGACCGGAAATCATCTTAGAGTAAAATTCGAGATCAACACCCGCCTTCTTTGCCATGTGCATACCCTGAATGACCGCCATCTGCATGATCAAAGATGGCGCAATCAAAGCATGGTCCAGATGCGACGGCGCACCCACCTCTTCTCCCAGATATTGTGATTTTCCTCCCAGCGCTAAAATTAACGCCTCGCTGTCTTCCCAAGCTAGAGAATTCCCCGCAACAAGCAAAGAACAGCGTGGATCACCAATGTTACTGGGATACGCTAGGATGGCCCCATCTAAGTAGTGTCCGCGTTTCTGCTTCACCAGGTTCTCAAATGAACTCGCATCGCTAGCGGTCCCGGTCGTGAGCTGTATCAATACTTTGTTATCAAGATCAGAACATGTTGATAGCAGTTCAACAGAATTAACGTAATTACTCAGACACATCACAACATAATCTACTGAGCCCACCGCCGCCCATACATCATCACTCCATCGAGCTCCCTTTTCTAAAAGCGTGTCAGCTTTTTCTTTTGTGCGATTCCAGACCCAAGTTTCATAACCCGCGTCGAGTAAAGTCCTAGCCAGGGCAGCCCCCATATTACCCAGTCCAACGAGCAACACCGTCTTGTTCAATTTCCTTTCCCTTTCTGTCTCTGATCAATCTATAGAAACACATTACCGTGTATACAATCACTATCATTGAAAATTTTTACTTCAAATTTTTCAAAGGTGGCAGGAGTCGAATTACATGCCTTTGAGCTACCCTTTGATTTTTAACAAGAAAATGTATTACAAAAGGCGGAGCGCCATGCTAGATTTCAATGAGTCAAATATTCTAGGGCGGGAGGTCTTTTGAATTATCTAACCACGTTTACCGAAAAAGATAGTACCGAAGACATCGTCAAAACGCTTAAAACCGATGGCGGGGTCATCATCGAGCGGCTTGTCCCCGAAGAAGTCATGGACGACGCCTACCAAGACGTACAAAACAACGTATCCGAGGCCGAACAATCCTCTTCGACCTCCCTATGGCCAGAAGGTAACCGCACAGTGGGCGGTCTCGCCGCAGCCAGTCCAACCTATACCGAAAAGCTCGTAATCCACCCTAAAACGCTGGAAATTGTTGATGCGATGTTGATGCCGGTCGAGCCTATGTCGGACAGAATTCCTGCCACCGAATCTCAAGCAGAAGTGGTGGAAATTGGAGACGGCGGCACTCAAGTCGTCTTTAAAGCGCCCCTTGAAACAGACCCTAACTGCCATCACTACAACATCGGCGCAGCAGTTATGCTCGAAGTGCGCGGCGGCCCTAACTCAAAGCATCAAGTTTTACACCGGGAAAACGCCATCTACCAACCGTTCATAGAGCACCTCCCCGACATTAGAGAGTTTCTTGTGTCAGCAATGTGGGCGGGCAGCGACTTTACTCGCGACAACGGCGCTACTCGAGTCGTACCAGGCAGTCACCGATGGCCAGAGGATCGCATCGCTCAGGAAAGCGAAGTCGTTCAAGCCGAGATGCCGAAGGGCTCGTTGGTTATGTGGTTATCCAGAACCCTGCACGGAAGCGCCAAATCAAATATTGACCAGAGGCGCACCGGTTTCTTTAATTCCTACCTGGTCGATTGGATTCGTCAGGAGGAGAATCAGTTTATTACCGTTCCCCCAGAGATCGCCGAAAAACTTTCTGATAAAGCAAAAAAGGTGATCGGCTATTCTGCGAGCCCTAACCTTGGCTGGGTGAAAGGGCGAGATAAAGATAACTTGTTAGTAGAGGGAACGAGCTCCCCTCTTTAAATTCTGTGAGAGAGCTAAAAAGGCTTGAGCACCGCTAAGAGGACGATCCCGAATAAAAATACGACCGGTATTTCATTGAAAAACCGGAAAAATACGTGCGAGTGAGAATCATCTTCCCGGTTGACCGCCGAGACATAACGACCGCACTGAAAGTGGTAGATAATCAGCAATAAGACGCCCACCAACTTTAACCATAACCACGTCGATTGCAGGTAGTACTCAAAATTGATGACAATCATCCAGGTCCCAAAAACTAGCGCGAGGATCATCAGAGGCGTGACGAATCGATAAAGTTTTCTGGCCATGACAGCCAACTGCTTTTTCGTTGCGCTATCCTCGCTGCTGGCGTAGTACACCAGTATGCGCGGTAGGTAAAAAATACCGGCGAACCAGCAAACCACAAAAATCAGGTGCAACGCCTTTAACCATAAAAATAAGATGGGCGAGTCTCCACTTACCTACCACAGCAGCAATACTACCAGCAAATGAAGTCATCCGAGACCAGATACACTTATTCATCACCTCTTTTATGTGCTACACCGGCCATATATCATGCGGCCACTAAGAAGAGGTCCCTCGCATGCTTAAATATCTGCTGATCTGTCTATTGCTACCCGTCGCCATACAGGCCAACGAGAATGAGAAACTGAACACGGTGCTTAACTACTACCAGATCAGCGAGAGAATCGGAACGGGCGGACAGCCCACCTCTGAGCAATTTACAGCCATTCAGGAAGCCGGTTTCCAAACGGTCATCAATCTCGCTATGCCCGATTCGCCCAACGCATTGACTAACGAAGGCGCGATCATCACCGCACTAGGAATGACCTACATCCATATCCCTGTTCCCTGGCAATCCCCTTCTCTCAACGATTTAAAGAAATTTTTAGCGTTTATGAAAGCCTTGGAGTCACAGAAGGTGTTCGTGCATTGCGCTGCAAATTACCGAGCGTCAGCGTTTACGAATCGATACCTGCGCCTCATGACCGCTGCAACAGAAGAAGAATCTATGACACCGATTCTGGAGCAATGGCTTCCTCAGATGGATACCAATTGGAAAGCCATTCTAGATTATCAGAGGTAAATGACTTTAGTATATATATCAATTACTTATAGATTTATTGTCAAGTAGTTTTTAGAACCGATTTCAGTTTGAACAGGCAATTGTTTATAGTGAACCCACAGTATTTAGGAGAAGGTAGATGAGTGAATTCGAGGATAAGGTAGTCATAGTTACAGGCGCTGGGGGCGGTCTAGGAAAAGCGCATTCATTAGAATTTGCTCGTCGAGGAGCAAAGGTCGTCGTGAACGACCTGGGCGGCAGCGGTGATGGCGTTGGTTCCAGCGACATGGCAGACATAGTCGTCGAAGAGATCACACAGGCAGGTGGAACAGCGATAGCCAACAAGGCTTCGGTGGCCACCATGGAAGGCGCGCAGTCGATTATCGACGATGCTGTCTCGGCTTTTGGAACTGTCGATATTCTAATCAACAATGCAGGCATACTCAGAGACAAGAGCTTTAAAAACATGGACATGGCAGACTGGGACATTGTGATGGACGTCCACCTCAATGGATCAGGTTACGTCACGCGGGCTGCTTGGCCCGTCATGCTCGAGAAGCGATACGGCAGAATTGTCTTTACCAGCTCAACTTCAGGAATATTCGGGAATTTTGGGCAGGCAAACTACGGCGCTGCCAAGATGGGCATGCTAGGCATTATGAATGTGCTCGCAATAGAGGGCCTTTCCAAGAATATACGCGTTAATACGCTGGCGCCCGCAGCAGAGACCCGGCTAATTGGGACCATTCCTGGTGTCGAGGTAAACCCAGACAATCCTGACCCCATGCGCCACCCTAAACTTGTCACCCCTGCGGTTGTTCTTATGGCCTCAGAAGATGCGCCAACGGGAATGACATTCCACGCCGGCAACGGAAAATTTTCCCGAAGCGCGACATTTATTAACGAAGGGCTGGAATTTGGAGCTGATGTGTCCTACGAGGACCTCCTTGATAAGAAGGATGAGCTCATCGACATGAGTTCTTCAACCGAAATGTCGGGGCTGATTCGCGTTCAAAATCAAATGAAAAACGCCTAGTTTTAGGCGCGTTTAAAAGACTGGGCCCGCCTTAACTAATCCGAATATCGATTAACATCGATATTCGGAGGAACGGCTTCCCGGTTGAGTATCAGCTCTGATGCGAGACGACCGAGACCGGGCGAGGTTTGCACACCGAAACCGCCCTGCCCAGCCAACCAAAAGAAACTCGGAGATTCTTTGTCATAACCAATCAAGGGTTTTCGGTCTTCGGCGAAGGTGCGCAGGCCCGCCCAGGTCTTGAGGACTCGCTCCACCCCATGCTCGTTCACCTTTTGATATTCCTCGATCACCCTGGCGACGTCCAGCTCGTGCGCAAACGCGTCCATCGCATCCGAGGGTGTCTCGTCTTGAGGACAAACCAGCATCCCTGGGCTCTCGGGTCTAAAATATAAGTTACCGGCAATCGTGTGAACCATAGGCCAGCGACCCATATCATTAGGAGCCGGGATTATTACAGCTGTTCTTCGTAAGGGCGTCAGCGGTTTAGCACGAATCGATACCAAAGAGGCCACGGAATTTGCCCATGAACCGGCTGCATTGACGACAACGCTGGCTTTTAGGGTTTCTTCGGCAAGCTCTATCTTCCAGCCCTCACGACTCTCTTCTAGACCGATCACTTCACATGACTTCCGAATCATCCCTCCGTTTGCGCGGATACCCCGCTCGAAACCCATCAACAATGCGTGCACATCGATACTTTTCCAACTTGGGTCATAAACCGCACCACCAAGCCAATCATCACTCAAAATCGGGACGAGCTCGGTTGCCTCACGCCTACTAATTCGCAGCAGTTCCGGGCAACTCAGAGACCAGGCTTCAAAATAACGGTCCAGTTTTGCCAGCTCACCCCTTGAACCCACCGTTAATCCACCACAGGGACCCAGCAAAGGATAGTCACTAAATCCTTCCGGCGGATGGAAGAAAAACTCTCGACCAGCCAAGGTCAGCTCTTGTACCACCTCGTTTTCGTAACCCTCAATGTACATTGCTGCCGAGCGTCCAGAGCTATGGTAGGCCAGCTGGTCCTCTCGCTCGAGGACTAGCACGTCACAATGCTCAGATAGGAAATAGGCTGCGGACAACCCTGCGACGCCTCCCCCTATCACAGCGACATCGTAATCCTTCATGCTGGATAATCCGCCAAATAGGTCAGGGGTGATTGAACGTCAAACTGAGAAGATAAAAGGATCACGCCTTCAGCCGTGTCTGCTTTGGATCGTAAAAAGCGTTGAGTCTGACACTAACCGGGTACCTGGTCGTAGCGACCTCGACTTCGAACTCGCCGTTACGGATCCATTCGGCATCTATGCCTTGTTCATCTGACAGATCAGCCATCGCGAGACTCTTTTTAACTCGATGCCCCCAAGCCGCCGAGGTGGTCAATCCGACAAGTTGGCCATTTCTGTACACAGGTTCGTCATGAATCATAAAGGGTGCACCGTCTCCCTCTATGGCCAGGTTAACAAGTCTACGAGGTTTTGAGCTAGGCATTTTTTGTAAGGCCTCTCGCCCCAAAAAATCTCCAGAATCCATGTTAACAACAAAGGACAGACCCGCCGAATAGGGGTCTATGTGATCGTGAATGTCATGTCCCCAATGACGATAACCCTTTTCCATACGGCAGGCGTTCATCGCGTGAAAACCAGCCAATCCAACTTCGATTTCGGTCCCAGACTGACTAATCAAATCGAATAATCCGCTCATCTGCTGCCTATCCACATAGAGTTCATAGCCTAGCTCGCCTACATAACTCAAACGATTTGCCCGAACCCCAATCCCTGAGACCTCGATGAGTGCAGAGGAGTAATAACCTAAGCAATGCATTGAGTCCGAACTTTTCATTAAGCTCGCCAAGAGATCTCTTGAACTTGGCCCCATCACACCGAGTATACCTAGGTCGTCGTCACGGTTTAGTTGACAATCAAAGTGTTTTGAATGGTGCTTCATCCAGTAAAAGTCTTTTCCCGAGGAAGCGCAGGCCCCAACAACCATGAATTCTTCAGAGGACAGACGGGTGATTGTCACGTCTGATTCGATGCCCCCTGATTCATTTAGCCATTGCGTGTAGACAATCTCACCGACTCCAACATCAACTTGGTTTGCCGAGAGGTAATTGAGGAAGTCCATCGCCTGGGGTCCAACCACTTTAAATACCGGGTAACTCGACTGATCGAACAACGCCACGCTGTTTTGGACAAACTCGCACTCTCTTTGGCACGCTTCAAACCAGTTAGGCTTTCCGTAGGTATGCCTGTACTTACTTTCTCCTGCAAAGGCATACCAGTTGGGTCGCTCAAAACCCGCGACCTCGCCCATAACCGCTCCACAATCAACCAATTTGTGATGTAAAGGACTCAAAAACACATTCCTCGCGGTTGCGTACTGCCGGTGTGGCCAGTGCATATCGTATAAAAGGCCCAGGGTCTCGGTGGTCCTTGATTTCAAAAACTCTTCGTCCGATTGGTAACTGAAGGTTCTCCTGATATCGACATCCCAGAGATCCATCGGCGGCCTACCTCGACTAATCCATTCGGCTAGGACCTTCCCTGCACCGCCCGCAGACTGAATCCCGATCGAGTTAAATCCACAAGCCACAAACAGACTAGCCACCTCAGGAGTTTCCCCGAGGAGGTAACGATCATCAGGAGTAAAACTCTCGGGTCCATTGAAGAACAGCTGAATTCCTGCTGACTCAAGACCCGGATACCTCGCCATCGCCGTCTCGAGAAGCGGCTCCAAGTGCGCAAAATCGACTGGCAAGCTTTCGAAGGCAAAACTGGTAGGAATACCCTCGGATCCCCAGGGCTTGGCAGTTAATTCAAAAAACCCAAGAAGCAGCTTACCGGCATCATACTTGTAATAAGCCTGCTCGCTGGGCAGGCGCAAAGTCGGTCGCATTTTATCAAAGCCATCGATTGATTCAGTCACCACATAGAAGTGCTCAGCCGCATGCAGAGGTATCGAGACCCCATGTTGTGATGCAAAGTCGCGCGACCACATACCACCTGCCAAAACCACGTGACTCGAATTCACCCTATGACCTTCAGCTAATTCGACACCGACAGCTCTACCGTTCTCTACTAACAACTTGGCGACACGGCAATGTTCTTCAATACGGACGCCTAGTCGGCTGGCCCCTCGAGCCAGAGCCTGAGTGGTATCGACCGGATTTGTTTGACCGTCCCCAGGCAGGAAGACACCGCCGAGCACATCATCGACCTGAATCTCGGGCCAATAATCAGCCACAAAGTCACCTTTAATCAATTCGCACTCAACACCAAAGGCGCGCGCCATGGTCGCCTGACGCTTGAGCTCCTCCAAACGCTCGACATCCATGGCTAAAGTAAACGAGCCAGTCCTTTGATAGCCTGTCTCCAAGCCAGTCTCAACAGACAGGGATTGAAAAAGCTCAGTCGTATATTGAGCGAGCCTGGTCATATTTTGCGAGGCTCGTAATTGACCGACTAGCCCGGCTGCGTGCCAGGTTGTTCCGGAGGTCAGCTGATTCTGCTCAAGCAACAACACATCAGTGATGCCCATATGAGCCAGGTGATACGCGATAGAACAACCGACGATTCCTCCACCAATTATAATCACCTCTGCATTGTTGGGTATTTTAGATATTACTGATCACCCGAAATTGACGACATCAGAATAGCCCAGCACCAAATTAGATGACAGCTCAAAACCACAACCCCGCTAATTCAAAAAAGCCAGACAACACGTTAAAGTCCAGTCATACATTTTTAAGAGGTTCCAGATGTCGTCAGGTAACGGTTCTAACCAAGAGAGCAGCAAAAAGCGATGCGTTGTCATCATGTACGATACTCTGTGCCGTCACTTTATGCCGTCCTATGGCAACGAGTGGATCAAAGCCCCAAACTTTGAGCGCCTAGCAAAGCGAACCACTCAGTTTCAGAATTTCTATGTGGGCTCGATGCCGTGCATGCCAGCTCGAAGGGAAATGCACACAGGAAGATACAACTTCTTGCACCGCTCCTGGGGCCCATTGGAACCCTTCGACGATTCGATGCCCGCAATTTTAGACCAGCATGGCGTTCACTCACATAAGGTGACCGACCACCATCACTACTGGGAAGACGGCGGGGCCACTTACCATCAACGGTATACGACATTTGATTTGGTGCGTGGACAGGAAGGCGACAAATGGATAGGTGATGTTGAAAAACTCAGAGATCCCGGGTACGGATCTGACAGGTGGCCGGAGCATCAACGCCTACCCTTTCAAAAACAAGATAACATTAACCGAGAACATATGGATCGGACTGAGCTCCAGCCACAATACAAAACCTTTAGCCTCGGTTTAGATTTCATCGAGAGAAATATAGAAGCAGACCGATGGTATCTCCAGATAGAAACCTTTGACCCGCACGAACCATTTTTCACACACAAAGAATTCCAGGAACTCTATCCTCACGAGTACGATGGCCCTGAATTCGATTGGCCACCCTACCGGGAGGTCCGAGAGGACGAGCAAACCGTAGAACATATTCGATTTATGTATGCGTCGCTCGTGAGTTTTTGCGATCAACAGCTGGGACGGGTGTTGGATCTTTTCGACCAACACAACCTCTGGGAAGACACGATGCTTCTGGTGAACACCGATCACGGATTTCTAATGGGAGAACATGACTGGTGGGCAAAGGTAGTCACCCCCTTTTTTCAGGAAATAGCGCACATCCCTTTTTGGGCCTACGACCCAAGGCTACCGCAGTCTGTTAATCAATCCAGAGAGTCGCTCGCGCAGACGATAGATCTTGCGCCCACCATACTCGACTATTTTGGTATCGAGATCCCTGTCGACGCTCAAGGTGGAACCCTTTCAGATCGTATTACCAAAGACCAGCCTTTCCGGGAGGCCGCGCTCTACGGCGTTATGGGAGGCCAGGTCAACGTAACAGATGGTCGATACGTCTACATGAGAGGGCACGTCACCGAAGACAACACACCGCTTTACGATTACACATTGATGCCCACGCACATGCGAAGCTTATTCGCCCCAAGAGAGCTTCAGCAATGGGATAAATTTTCAGGCTTCTCTTTTCTCAAAGGCTGCGGTGTCATGAAAATACCCACGAGAACGCCAAAAGTTAATTTGAGCGATGACAATCCATTCGGAAGGGGTAAACGTGCAACACTCCTCTTTGATGTTCAGGCAGATCCAGGACAAACGACGCCATTGGATGATCCAGAGATCGAATCATCGATGATCGAATTAATGATTCGAGAAATGGCCCGTAATGAATGCCCAGAAGAACAGTATGAGCGTCTTGGCTTACCCCAGCCAAAGCGCATAGGGAATGGACACTCTGATGATGTCTTAGAAATGCCTAGCCAGGAAGAAATTAGTAGAGCGTGTATTCTTCAAACCCCGGCCGGCAAAGCTTCGAAAGAACATGCGGGTAACGGCTTTCCTAAAATGCCCTTTCAAAAAATAGGCTGGGAAGCCGAAACAACGGTCTCAGGAGTGAGTTTTCCAGATAACCTTCGGCTAAGGCCAGGATACGCCTTCAGTCAAAGGGAAAAAGCGCCGTCAGAAACTTGATCCTGCGACGCCGCCTTTTATTTACAGAATACCTACTGGACCAGCGCCTGATAGGCTAGCACCTTGAAATCGCCTGCTAAGCGCGTTCGGTGCGGTATGCTCTGGACCATAAAGATACCAATCAATTGCTCTTGCGGGTCGATCCAAAAGCGAGTGCCTGCGGCGCCGCCCCAATTATACTCTCCCGCCGAACTGACCTCGCCGACTTCTCCAGGATCTAGCACCAGACCGAAGCCCAGCCCGAAACCAGATCCGCGCCGACCAAAACCCATTGGGACATTACCCAGATGATTAGTCGTCATGAGTTCAATTGTCTTCGGAGACAACAAGCGCACTCCGTCCAGCTCTCCTCCGTTTAGCATCATCTGCGAAAAACGCAGGTAATCCCTCGCAGTCGATACGAGACCCCCGCCGCCACTTTCAAAGTTGCCTCCATTAATAAACCGATCGTTTACCGCAGGGTTCGCCACCTCAACTCCCTGGCCCGTCGCCGCAGCGAAGAAGCTTCCAGGCTTGATGCCTTTGGGCTGATATATCTGAGTTAGCCGGTCTTTATTGTCTGAGGTCACCTGAAAGTCGGTGTCAGTCATATCCAGGGGTGCGAATATTCTTTGCTTCAAGAAATCGCCGAAGCTCATACCTGACAGCGCTTCAACCAGGCGCCCTTGGACATCGACGCTGACGCTGTAATGCCACTGCTTTCCGGGATCGTATTGCAGAGGTAGCTTGCCGAGCACCGTGGTGAATTGTTTAAGGGTCATCTCGTTGCCAAGCAGTCCCGCCTTACGATAAAGCTGATCAACCTCGGTATTACCAAAAATCCCATAAGTCATGCCAGCCGTGTGTCTGAGCAAATCTCTGACTGTCGGCTGTCGAGTCGGCTTACGGGTTTGCCCGACCAATGATTCGTCACCAGTGCCTATCGTCCGGCTGGTGGTTCCGTCAGAGACCATATTAGTCCCCGCGGTCGATAAGGCGACTTCAAGATTCGCCATTTCAGGCAGGTATCTCGCGATCGGGTCGTTCAAGCGATATTTACCTTCTTCATAAAGCACCATCAGCGCGACAGCCGTAATCGGCTTGGTCATCGAGTAAATCCGATAAATCGCGTCGTTCTCCATCGCTCTTCCAGCCTCGCGATCAGCAAAACCATAGGTCTGCTGATAGATAATCCTTCCGTTACGGGCAATGAGGCCCATGCCGCCGGCCATCGTCCCGTCCTCCACTTTTTCGTTCATGTGTTCGGTAATTTTTTTTAAGCGTTCGGAGGAAAATCCCTGTCGCTCTGGTTTACTCAGTGGAATTTCTTTCGCGACTAGCGAAAGACAAATCAGCATTGCGACTAACGCGCATGACAATTGACTCAATACTCTGCTCATAATGCTCCCCAAAATTTTGTCCACGCCCTCGGATCTACAAGAGGACCCTTCCGAGCATGCTATCACATCGCTCGATCCCCCCTCCCGCTGACAATCAGAACGGTTACTGTTATTGGCAGATTCCTACAAAGCCTCGATAAAGAGTGCATCTAACTCAGAATAAAACGGAAAAATCATGTATCCGGGAAGCTGTTACTGCGGCCAGGTGAAGTATCAAATCGACGATCCAATCGACAAAGTCCTTGCAGGAAGAATTCAATACAGTATGTTCAACGCTTCATCGGAGAGATCACAGGAGTTGAAATTGGGAGGTCCTCTAAGCGGCTACAAAGTCCTTGAACTTACTACAACGGTATCGGGCCCCATGACGGGTATGGTTCTATCTGACCAGGGCGCCGAGATCATCAAAGTTGAACCACCTCTTCTAGGCGACATGGCACGATACCTTGGCAGTAAACGCGAAGGGCTCAGCGCAATATTCGCGGTATTGAACCGAAACAAGCGCTCGATCGTCTTGGACCTTAAGGAACAGAAGGACCTCGATATCTTTAAGACGATGGTCAAAGAGGCCGACGTTCTGCTGGAAAACTATCGCCCGGGTATCGTGAAAAAGTTAGGCATCGACTACGAGTCGCTCAAAGCAATCAACCCTTCGTTGATCTATACTTCTATATCGGGCTACGGCCAAGACGGGCCCTATAAAAACCGCAAGGTCTACGACCCGCTCATCCAGGCGACCGCAGGGGTTTCGGAGACCCAGGGCGCGGCAGCCAGAGGCGAGCCACGCAATATGGCCAGCATCATATTTGACAAGGTGACCGCCCTCACCACCGCTCAGGCGATCACCGCCGCACTCCTAGAAAGAGTCTCCACCGGAGAGGGCAAGTATCTATCCGTCTCTATGCTCGATGCTGCGCTCTACTACTCCTGGCCAGACATCATGTGGTCCAGAACGCTGCTAGCTGACGATGTCGAACCAACGCCTCCGATCGAACATTTCTTCCAGGTCTATAAAGCAAAAGACAAATTCGTGACAGCCGTGCTGCAGCGAGACGAGGACCTCGAGGTCTTTTGCATTTGGTTAGGGTCGGAGCTCCACAAGGATCCGCGATTTCTAACTTTTGCGGATCGAGTTGAAAATGCCGACTCATTCAAGCAAGAAATTGAGAAACTCATCGCAAACTTAGACGCGGAAGAAATCGCGAATAATCTCGATGCCTTCAACATTCCTGTCGCCGTGGTCAACCTGCGTGATGAAGTTCATCTAGACCCTCAGGTCCAGCATAACGAAAGCCTGATTGAAGCCGAACACCCAGTACTTGGTAAAATGCGTTATCCAAAACCGCCAGTGAATTTTGGAGCGTCAGCCCCCTTCCCAGCGCGGCACGCTCCATTTCTGGGTGACCACACTCGCGAGATCCTGTCTGAGCTTGGTGTTGATGAAGACAACATCCAGCGGTTGGAACTCCGGGACGCACAGGACAGGGAGACTGTCGCGGCGATGCAGGCAGAACAACAACGTCTGGCAGAGGCTCAGGACTGAATTCGAAACCGAAATAGAAATTCTTCCGTTTCTTCCCTAGAGAGGGTCGCCTATGTCTTCCAGGGCAATCCGAAAGAGAGTTGGGCTAATTCATTTTGGACGAGCAAGTAGTCAGTTTAGCCTTATAAAACTGGGTGATATTTTATAATCTGAGCTTGTATAGTGTAATTTGTTAATAATTAGAAACTGCTTGGAGTGTCGAATGAGCCCATTACTCACGCAGCAACAAAAACTCGATTTTGATCAAGATGGCATCGTAAAACTGCCAAACGCCATTGACGAAGACCTACTGACCAGGCTCAACGAGTGCTTTGAGTGGTCGATTGCAAATCCTGGACCCATCGCCGTCGGCAATCCAGCGGGAGAAAACATCCACTTCGTAGACAATGGAAACCCTGACGCCTATCAAATGTACTGTGATCTGGTTCTCGAGAGTAACTTTGGAGCCATTGCCGCAGAATTGTGGGACTCAGAATATATCGGTTTTTTTGCCGAGGAGATTTTTCTAAAGCAAGGTAAATCTCTGCCTACCTACTGGCACCAGGATACCGTCTATTCACCCTGGGGCGGAGAGCACTGGGCAAACTTCTGGATACCCCTTGTTGGCATGACCAAGGAACAGTCAATTCGGATTGTACGCGGCTCGCACAAAGGCGTTATGTACGATGGAACGACTTTTAATCCCAAAGACCCTACAGAGCCCTTGTGGGGAGAAGCCGGTGATTTCCCAAGGCTTCCGGACATTACAGCCGAGCTCGAGGCTGACCCCTCATCCTGGGATATTGCAGGATTTGACGTTTCCCCAGGGGACATAGTCATATTGCACCCTCACAGCATCCACGCTGGAGGCAAAAACGACGACACGCTTGCCATTCGGCGTAATTTGGTGCTTCGTTTTTTCGGCGACAAGTCCCACTACAGTGCTCACCTACCGGATGCACCGGGCATGTATGAACATAAACCACTGCCTGCAGCTGGAGGTGGTTTTTTGCGGGACGGCGATCCCTATCGACCAGCTTCAATGATTCAAGTAAGTCCCTAGCCGTCTCAACAAAAGGGAGTTCAACAGTCAGGACGGTACTGCAATTCAGGAGACAAACTCGATGAGCCAAACAATCAAACGTTTCACCCGATTCGACAACATGAGCGGCGCCGTCTCTGAAATCCGAAAAAACGGCGTCGTCATCATAGAAAACCTTTTCGAGCCTGACACGATGAATAGGCTCTTCAACCGATTAAGTCCATCTCTAGATAGCCAAAAACCGGGAGGTGGAGAGTTTTTTGGGCATCGCAAGCGCTCAGTCAACGGAATATTCGGCAGGGGTAGAGAATTTAGTGAGCACTTGCTTCTGGAAGAGAAACTTCTGGAAATCGCAGACGGCATCTTACTCCCGGACATACCGATGTCGACCTCAGCAAGGGAAAAAAAACAGAACGAGACTAGTAGCCAGAACTCGATGAGCGACATGATGACGCCAATCAACCCCGCATCAGGGCCAAATTGTCACCACTACAAGATCAACGCGAGCGTCTGCATACAGGTCTGCGAGGGCGGGGATAATCAGCCTCTACACCGAGATGAATGGCGATACCGACCCTACGTAACAAGAGACCCGGAGGGGCCAGAGCTGTCAATCGCTTTTATGGTTGCCCTCAGCGATTTCACATCGGAAAACGGTGCCACTAGATTTGTTCCCGGCAGCAACCAATGGGAAGAAGGACGACACCCTAAAGACTCCGAGATAGTCCAGGCGGTCATGCCAAAAGGTTCAGTCGCCGTGTGGCTCGGCAGCGTCTACCACGGATTAGGGATCAACGAGATTCCGGAAGCACGCAACGGACTTATTTTTTCTTATGTATTGGATCACCTCGCTCAGGAAGAGAATCAGTTTACGGCGATTCCTAGGGACTTCGTCGAGCAACTCCCAAAACGCGCGCAGCAGATTATCGGCTACCACTCAAGTGCCGGCGTTAACTTTATCGACGGCCTGGAAGACGGTCACGCTCTTGGAAAACAACCTGAATATAGCAACTAGAGAGGACTTATAACGTGGCTATCGAAGACAGCAAGGCAAGCCTCTCCCTGGCAGGCAAGGTCGCCCTTGTCACCGGTGGGGGCACCGGTATAGGAAGGAGCATAGCGCTCGAGTTTGCGCGCCAAGGCGCAAACATCGCAGTGTCAGGCCGCAGACCCGAACCCTTGGAGGAGGTCGTGGAAGAGATTAAACACATGGGTCGAGATTCGATCGCAGTCCCGACAGACGTATCCAAAAAGTCCGAGGTGGACCTTCTTGTAGAAACGGTGAACCAGGAAATCGGCAAGATCGACATCCTCGTCAACAA
>CAJWGQ010000050.1 GCA_913041025.1 uncultured Gammaproteobacteria bacterium
GCTAACAAAGTACTCAACGGCGTTATTTGGAAAAAATTGTCGGAACTCCCCATACAGCTGGGCAGCGAGTGTTTTGTTTGGGGCCATCACGATGGCGGGCCGCTGAATCTCTTGGATTACATTTGCGACAGAAAATGTTTTTCCGGAACCGGTCACCCCCAAGAGTGTCTGATGAGTCAGACCGTCTAATAAGCCATCTTTCAACTCGCTGATGGCCAGCGGTTGGTCGCCAGCCGGCCCAAACTTCGAGACTACTTCAAAGTGACCTTCGGTAATCAAGGATGATCACCCCCTCTCACTTTCGAGACAGCGAGAAGCTCCCAGTTCAGGCTATTGCTACCCATCTTCTGTTTTGTCTTCTTCCTCTTCGGGTTGTTCAGGTGCATCAGCCTCATTGTCTTCTTCCGGTTCAGCTTCTGGCTCTGGCTCGGCGTCCGCTTCAGAATCAGCATCAACTGTCTCAGCTGCTGGTTCGGTCGCTTCCTCACTTGTTTCATCAGAGTCGGCGGACGCAGCCTCTTCTGCGACCTCTTCCGGAGATGACTCCTCCTTCGCCGGCAACACGGCCTCGATCAACTCATGTTGAAGCAGTATTTCTATTTTATCACCACCATTAACAGGCTTTCCTTCGGCATCTTGAATAGCGAATCGACCGTCACGGCGTTCAAAAATAGTGTACTCGTCAGTTTTCAATTTGACTTTCAATTTAAGCTCCTGGTTCAAAATTTAGCCGTCAGATTACGTTAAGAGAGAAAAGAGTCAATGCTGGGAAAGCGCTATTTTTGATTCTGAATTCCTCTTGCTTTTTATAATCTCTCCTTTAGAATGGCCAGTCCAAATTGGTATGACCAATTAGGTTATACCAACAAGGCTAGACCAATTTAAATTAGCGCTATGGAAAAAATAAGTAAACACGAAGAGATCGCAGCCGGACTGATAAAAGATATACTCACTGGAAGATATCGTGTTGGTGAGCGATTACCCTCTGAACGAGATCTAGCAGGTCGATTTGATGCCAATCGAGGTTCTGTTCGAGAAGCTATGAAAAAACTGGAGCAAATTGGTCTTGCAGATGTCCAACCAGGAGGCGCTCGAGTAAAAAACAAAGAGGAAGCCAGTCTAGAAGTAATAGGACACCTTCTGGCGCAAGATCACCTTCCCGACGAAAGCCTAGTTGACCAAATTTTAGTTGTGATGAGCGGTCTAATTGCCATAGCCGCGTTTCTAGTGACGACGCAGGGCAGTGAAGAAACTATTAGCGAATTGAGAGAACTGGTTGAACCTTTAAAGAACAAAAAGCTTAACCGAGAGAGCCACACCGTAGCTCGCCTCGAATTGATTAGTAGGTTCGTTCAAGCCAGTGGCAATCTGCCGCTTCAGATAATAGGTAGGGCTCTCTTCCAAGAAATGGCACCTAACCTAACGAAATTATTGCCACATGTAAAAGTCGACCCTAAAGCATATGGCCCTATCGCTGAACAACTTGACCATGGACTGGAATCTAGGAATACCGACTCCGTCACTGCCGCTTTTAAGCAGCTCTATGAAATCAATAGGGACAATATGATGAACGCGTTTACCGAAGCTCGAATACAAATTCAAAACGAAAATAAGGAAGTTTTGACAAAATGATAAGACATTTCATCATTCCAGTTTTCATATTGGGAATTTTTCTTTTCCTCGCAGCAACACTTATGGCTACGGCGCCGGTGCTGGAGCCAAGCAGTATAGAAAAAATTGCAACTACCGTTAGAGTCGTAGAAATTCAGCCCAAATCCGTGCAATTGAAGGTTAACTCTCAGGGTAGCGTCATGCCATCAACCGAGAGTCAGCTTATCCCCGAAGTGTCCGGCAAGGTCTCATGGATGTCACCTAATCTAGTGGCTGGCGGTTATTTCGACGACCAAGAAATACTGATTCGCGTCGATGATGCCGATTACAAAACAAAACTAGATCGCGCTCAAGCTAATCTGACAAGAGCTGAGGCCGAACAACAACATAACGAATTTGAATATCGTCGAATGCAAAGTCTTGTGAAACGTAATCTAGTTTCTAGGTCTCAGCTGGAGAACGCGCTAAGAGCATTCCGAGTTGCTGAAGCATCGCTCCAGGATGCAACCGCAAACTTCAATCAAGCGGAGCAAGACCTATCTCGAACCCAGATTAAGGCGCCTTTTGCTGGGTTAGTCCGAGCCGAAAACGTCGATATTGGTCAGTTTGTCTCACGAGGAAACCCTATCGCAACCATCTATGCAGGCAATCAAGCAGAAGTAAGACTCCCAATAGCAGATCGCCAGCTCGCCTTTCTAAATATTCCTGTCAGCATCCGAGGAGAGATACCCAAAGAATTTCAACCGGAGGTTACTTTAACCGCTCAGTATGCAGGTCAAACTCTCGCATGGAAGGGAACAATAGTGCGATCCGAGGCAGAAATAGATGTATCCAGCAGGATGGTGCAATTAGTCGCGAGAGTAGAGAGCAGCTCTAACCCTGTACCTTTATCAATCGGTCTTTTTGTCTCAGCGGAAATAGAGGGACTAGCGGCAAACAACATCGTTGTTTTACCTCGCGAAGCTCTGAGAAATGATAATCAGGTCTTAATCGTCGATAAAGAAAACAGATTGCGTTTTAGAAAAATAGACACTTTACGCCTTTACCAAGATGATCTTTTGATAAAGGCAGGCCTCGAGGCTGGCGAACGTGTGTGTGTTTCGCCTATACAAACTGTTATCGAAGGCATGAAGGTCAACCCTATCTCCATCGAAGCGTAAAACCAGAGGAAAATTATGCATACCGCCATACGCTGGTTTGCGCACAACCCAGTCGCCGCCAATCTAACTATGATCATGATGCTCGTAGGTGGGGCAATAAGCGCATTAATAACCAATCAAGAAGAATTCCCTAGTATCGATATAAGGATGGTCCAAATACACGTACCTTATTTGGGAGCAGCTCCTGTCGAAGCAGAAAAGGCAGTCTGTACACGGGTTGAGGAAGCCATCGAGGGGGTAGAAGGTATTGACCGAGTCAGAAGCGGAGCCTCAGAGGGGATGTGTGGGGTATATGCCGAGCTACTAGTTGGGGCTGAGCCTGTTACCGTTTTAAATGAGGTCAAAAGTAAGGTCGATGGAATCAACAGTTTCCCGGTAGAAACGGAAAAACCGGTTGTATCAAAGCTAACTATGGCACGTCGAGTAATGCAAATCGCGGTATCCGGCAATACCGACGAAAAAACCTTGAAAGAAATAGCAAGAGAACTTCGGGATGAAATCTCCGCTGTCAGGGGCATTTCAACAGTTAACTTAAGTTATACAAGGCCATATGAGATCTCCATCGAAGTTTCAGAGAAAGAACTCCGTCGTTATGGAATTACTCTAGGGCAAGTTACCCAAGCTATAAAAAGTAGTTCTCTGGATATGCCAGGCGGAACAATTAAAACCAGCAACGGTGAAATCCTGATACGCACGACCGGCCAAGCGTACCTTGGTAGCGAATTTGAGGACGTTATAGTCAAGACCAGAAAAGATGGTACTCGGTTAGCGCTAGCGGATATTGCAGACATAAGAGACACCTTTGAAGAGGGCGACTTGGTCGCAGAATTTAATGGGACCAAGAGCGTTTTTGTTAATGTCTCCCAGGTTGGTAACGAAGACATAATTCAGATCTCACGAGATGCAAAAGAAATCATTCAGAAGTTCGAACGAAATTTACCCGATGGAATCTCCCTTAACATATGGGTTGATACAACTGAAAAACTAAAAGAACGCATAAATGTTCTTTTGAAAAATGCTGGAGGCGGGCTGATCTTAGTGCTAATCATCCTGACTCTATTTCTTAAATTCAAAGTGGCGATGTGGGTCGCTGTTGGTATACCCATAGCGTTGATAGGAACACTTGCGTTTTTCCCATTTTATGACATGACTATCTCTACGATGACTATCATGGGCTTTATCTTAGTTCTCGGTATTGTCGTTGATGACGCGATAGTTGTGGGAGAACGGATTTATGCTCATGAACAACTCGGCAAATCACCGCTGGAAGCTGCAGTGGATGGAACATGGGAAGTTAGCGTACCAGTGATTTTCGGGGTGCTTACAACAATCGCTGCATTCCTTCCCATGGTAGTCATTGAAGTTGGTTTCTCACCCTTTTTCGCTGCAATCGGCTTTACCGTAATCATAGCTCTAATCTGCTCGATTATTGAATCCCAATTAATCTTACCCGCTCACCTAGCTCATAGAAGCCGAGCTCCGGCTAAAACAACAATCACTAAGTCATGGATCAAATTTCAAAGCAGACTGGCATCCGCGCTCGAAAGTTTTGCATTAGGGCCTTACAAAAGCTTCCTACAGAGAACGCTGCGCTCTCGATACATATCCGTTTCACTCGGTGTGGGAATACTAATCATCGCACTTGCACTGGTATTAAGTGGAAGAGTCGTATTCGGATTTTTCCCTTCGGTCGAGGGCGACCGAATCTACGCAACGATTGAAATGCCAGAGGGAACAGCAGTCGACGCGACTTTAAGAGCCAGCCAACAAATGACTGAAGCCGCCAAACTCGTCAATGATGAGATGAAAAAAAGGCTAAATCTCAACACTCCTTTCATCAAAAATACTTTTACCAGCATTGGCCAGCAAGGCGATAGAGATGGTCCAGGAAGGCCAAGTGGACCAGGGCAAAGTAATCTAGCCGAAGTAGCGATTGAGTTAATTCCACTTGGCGAAAGAAACAACCTAAGCGCCAAAGAAGTCACCAAGCTTTGGCGAGAGTACACTGGCTCAATTCCTGACGCAGTCAAAATCACCTTCGACGCGTCAACATTTAGTGCAGGATCGGCATTTGAAGTCGAGCTGAAGGGTAAGGACGTTGATCGTTTAAGAATGGCTGCCGAAGAGTTTAAAGTCGAATTAGGTCGATTCGACGGCATGCTAGATATAAGCGACTCTTTCAGATCAGGCAAGCAAGAGATTCAATTAAGTCTTTTACCAGAGGCAAGAAACCTGGGGCTAACACTTAATGACCTCGCAATTCAAGTACGAGATGCTTTTTACGGGGCACAAGCACAACGAGTTCAGCGAGGCGAAGATGATGTCCGTGTGATGGTGCGATTTCCCGAAGCCGAAAGAAAGTCAGTAGGCAGTTTAGAAGACATGTACATACGCACCCCGGATGGAAACCAAGTTCCATTTTTCAGCGTAGCCAAGTTCGAAGTAAAAAGGGGCTACTCTACGATCAACCGAATCGATGGCAAAAGAACGGTCTCGGTTTCCGCAGATGTAGATAGAGCCACAGTCTCGCCTGAACAAGTGCTAACCAGCGTTCAAAATAAAGTTTACCCAATGATCCAGAATAAGTACCCAGACATAGATATTGAGCTAGGAGGAGAACAAAACGAGCGTTATGAGTCAATGAACGCAATCTTATACGGCTTCATAATCTCCCAGTTCCTAATATATGCTTTACTGGCAATACCTCTGAAAAGCTATTTACAACCGTTAGTTGTGATGGGAGTCATTCCTTTTGGCGCAGTCGGTGCAGTCGTCGGCCACTACATCATCGGTATCGAATTGATGTTTTTTTCAGTGCTTGGAATCGTAGCCCTATCAGGCGTGGTTATTAACAGTTCCCTTGTTCTTGTCGACTATGCAAATCGACAATACAGAGAGGGTTTAACTCTCCATGATGCAATCGTCAGGGCATGCACCGTAAGGTTCAGGCCTATTATTCTAACTTCTTTCACTACTTTCGTCGGTCTCATTCCGTTAATGACGACGATCACACCAAATACCGCGCCCTTTTTACCAATGGCCACTTCCTTGGCCTGGGGCGTACTATTTGCCACTTTCATCACCCTCTTACTAGTCCCCTGTTTTTACCTCATAGTTGAAGACTTGCTAAGTGCTATTGCGTCCTTCAAGGCCTGGCTATTCAACGACCCTGAGCTTAAAAGAGCCTAGACTGAGCAGATAGACTAATCCAGAATCGTATCCGCCGGCATTGGATACTCTTTACCTGTGCAAAAAACTTTCGCGGACGAACAACAAAATTGGCACCGTAGAATTCTGGCACTGAGTTGGCCAGTCATTCTTTCAAACCTATCTATACCTCTCGTAGGCTTAGTAGATGTCGCCATTTTGGGACAACTATCAAATCCCGGTTACATTGGAGCGATTACAGTCGGCACGGCCGTATTCAGTGCAATCTATTGGTTATTCGGGTTTCTTCGGATGGGAACTACAGGTCTGGTAGCTCAAGCCTATGGCGCTAAAAAAGACAACGAAGTCAAGTTAACTTACGCCAGAGCTCTACTGATCGCTACTTTGTTGGGCATCAGCTTAGTGTTGATACAAAAACCGCTTGAACACCTCTTGTTCAGTCTTTTCGATGCGTCTAACGACGTTGAACAGATGGCTAAAGAGTATTTCTCTATTCGTATTTTTAGCGCTCCAGCCGTGCTTATCACACTTGCTTCGGTAGGCGTACTTTTTGGTCTACAAAAAATGAAGACCACGTTATTTCTGACCATATTTTTGAATCTGAGCAATTTGTCATTGGATGTTTTGTTAGTTCTGGTGTTTGATCTCGGAGTACAGGGCGTTGCTATAGGCACTCTAATCAGCGAATGGGTCAGTGCCGCCCTGGGCGTTTCCCTTGTCGCCTACCAAATAAATCGATCCAATCCATTCAAGTTCAGTAAAGAAGATTTATTTCAAAAAAAACAATTTTCACAATTCTTCGATGTCAGCGGCAACCTTATCATCAGGACCTTTTTTGTTCAGATCCCGTTTTTTGTGGGGACCTTACTAGCAGCGGATTTCGACGATCTGGTCCTTGCTACCCACGGAATTTTAATGCAGTTTTATTTTATGATGACCTATGGTCTAGATGGTTTTGCTCATAGTGCAGAATCACTGTCTGGATATTATTTTGGGGCCAAAAACAAAAGAGCCTTTCGAGCCGCGTGCTTCTTCTCCACCCTTTGGTCTTTTGTGCTAGCCCTATTGATTGCTCTGGTTTATTGGCTATTTTCGAGTACTTTCATTGATTTTATGACCATATCAGAAGACGTCCGAATAACGGCAGACGAATTCACAATCTGGATCGCCATGTCACCCGTCTTCTGCGTTGGCGCCTTCGTCTTAGATGGTATCTTTATAGGTATTACAAGAATTCGAGAAATGCGAAATTCCATGTTTTTCGCGGGGCTAGTCTGGCTTGTAACTCTAATAATTGGCTACGAAACGCTTGGCTATCATGCAATATGGCTGGCAATGAGCGCTTTCATGCTCAGTCGAGCCATATTTCTGGGATTTTACATGACTAGAGTTTTAGAAGACCTTTAATCAATATCGGCGATTAACCCTAAAAGCTTTCGCTTAACAAAAAATAGCCTACTCAGTCACGATTATACGAAATACTATGTAAAAACCTTTAGGACACATCCGTTAACTCAGCTTTACCTTACCTACATCAGTTAATTTTTCTGTGTAACCACAGGCGTTACTAGGTTAGAATAAACCCCGCTACTGCATTAGAATTTAAGCAAAGTAAATCAACCATCCTAAAGGGGGGATTATGGCTGAAGCAGCCCTTGAAAACCCAGATCTATATGATCTGACCATGTCAGACGAGGCACAACCTCTACTAGATCGTGTAAAAAAACACGTGAAAGAAAACGTTGATCCTTGGACTGAGGAATATCACGCGCTCGGAAGAGAACAAGCTAAAATCGATCGATGGGACCACCATCCCAAGCAGGTCGAACTCATGGAAGCCGCAAAGCAAAAGGCTCGAGAAAACGGACTATGGAACTTTTTTCTTCCGGGTTCTGAGAGTATGGAGGGATTAACCAATCTGGATTATACCTACGTCGCTAACGAGCTTGGAAAGAACGGACTGTCTTCCCAAACCATGAACTGTAGTGCTCCAGATACCGGAAATATGGAAGTGCTAGAGCGAGTAGGAACAGAAGAGCAAAAAGCACAATGGCTTACACCACTACTTAATGGCGAGATCAGATCAGCATTCGCGATGACAGAGCCAGCTCTACCATCTTCGGATGCCAAGAATATCTCTACTCAAGCCGTGCTTGAAGGAGACGAGTGGGTTATTAATGGCGAGAAGTACTACATTTCGGGTGCCGGAGACCCTCGATGTAAAGTCATGATCACCATGGTGAAGACTAGCCCAGATGCAGCTCCGCATAGGCAGCAGTCCCAGATTCTTGTGCCAATAGACACCCCTGGAGTCCACGTCTTAGAGGGTATGGAAGTATTTGGTCACGATGATGCGCCTCATGGCCATATGCACATCCATTTTGACAATGTCCGTGTTCCCAAAGAGAACATTCTTTTGGGCGAAGGCCGTGGATTTGAGATTTCTCAGGTTAGACTAGGCCCAGGAAGAATACATCACTGTATGCGATCCATTGGAACTGCTGAGAGAGCTTTAGAACTCATGATACGTCGTACTACCACTAGGACAGCTTTCGGAAAGCCCATCATTCAGTTGGGTAAAAATCTCGAGCTAGTCTCACGCGCAAGAATCGAAATTGATGCGTGTCGTTTGATGGTGCTGCGAGCAGCCAAGGCGATGGACGTGCTGGGCAATAAGGAAGCTAGAGTCTATGTCAGTGCCATTAAAGCTATGGTTCCTGAGAAGGTCTGTCAGATTATAGACCAAGCTATTCAGATGCATGGTGCAACTGGCGTTTCTCAATGGACACCACTCGCAGGTATGTATACAGGACAGCGAACACTCAGAATTGCTGATGGTCCCGACGAGGTTCATCACATGGTTGTGGGTCGTGCCGAAGTACGCAAGTACGAAGGCGAGCGCTATTCTGCATTAGATAACGTACTCAAAATCAAACCTGAGTAACAATCTGAAAGCCCGCGAAAGCGGGCTTTTTTTTGCCTATCGGTCAGCTCACAGACCAATTCTCGCCATAAGGCCGGATAATCGAAGTAAACGACCAAGCCGATTTAGGCTGGTGGGCAATACGATAACATTCGCCAGCGATATCCTCCGGTTTACAGAAAAAATCGTCAGGTTTATCTGGCATGCGCTTACGTGTCCACTCAAGGTCAATAACGGCATCTATCGCAACGTACCCGACATGAACTCCCTTGGGTCCTAAATCCCTCGCCATACTTTCTGCGAGTACTCGCTGCGCAGCCTTTGTAGGCGCAAAGCCCGCAAAGCCTGGCATACCACGATACGCCGACGTATTCCCAGTGATAATGATTGAGCCCTCCCCATTCGAAATCATATCGGGAGCAACAGCTCGCCCGATCTGTAGCAATGCCATCGTATTTACCTGAAAATTCTGTTGCAACACCATAGGATCGATTTCCAGGAAGTTACCGAAGGCCCCCCCGACTGCATTGTGAACAACGATGGTCGGAGCACCAAGTTCTTCTCTTACCCTTTCTAAGGTACTTTTTAGTTGATCAGGATCCGAGACATCGCAGGGGTAACCTTTAGTATTTGCCAGCTCCCCTTCCAAACCTGCCAATCTCTCTTCGTTTCTAGCTATCATCGCCACTCGATACTCTTTGCAAAACTGTCTAACAAGCGCACTACCCGTTCCTGGGCCGACGCCGGTTATCAGACAAACTTTATTGGCCACCTAGGACCTCCTTATTGATTTTTCAATTCCTATTAACAATCTGAGCTCCAAGTTATTTGAAATCTATTAGATTTAAAATCTTTTCCTCAGCACAAAATCAAATCGACTCAATACTTATCTCATCAGAATCCGCTGGTAAGATAAATCGGGAGCCATCATCAGTAATGACAACATCATCAGGCAAGCCTCTTCTAAACACTTTTTCCGTAAACATATTCGTCGGCATCGGCACCATGTGATAAAAAGCAAGTTGTTTGACGTTCGCTTGCTTAGCCATATCAACCAAACTGGTTGTACTGGCGTGATAATCAAGAACATCATGAATCAGTTTGGACGTTCTCTTATTACCATTATCAGCTAGTGCTTCGGACATTTTGCTAACGAGTACTGTAGATAACGCATCAGCCAGCAACAAATCCACACTTTCAACAGCTTCCTGGTATTCCTTGGTGACGATGGCATCGCCACTGACCGCAACTGAACGACCTTTATAGTCAAATCGATAACCAACCGCAGGCTCTATTGGAGAGTGATCCACACGAAACGCCCGTATGGTGAACTCGTCTTCCTCCAGTATCAAACCTGACTTAATTGTTTTACTTTCCATCACCGAATACTCAAGAGGTAAAATGTCCCAGCCATGGTGCCGAGTTCGATAGCTGCTATCTAGCGAGTAAGCTTGATTGAAACCACTCACTACCTGATCAACTCCTTCAGGCCCCATAACCATTAACTGTTTATTCCGGCCTGCCACCCACGAATTGAAATTAATGTCACCCAGCCCCGCGATGTGGTCTCCATGAAAATGAGTTAATAAGACGCCTTCTAGATTATGCAAAGGCAACCCCAGACGTCTAATGACTCCTGGAGAGCCAGGTCCAACATCCACAACAAAGCTTCTATCCCCGGCTTTGACAAAGACACAGGACTGGGCACTCCCTGTCGTCGAAAGCGGACTAGACGCTCCGCAAACATAGACATCAAGACCATCGACCAGAAATTCCTGCTGGCTTTGTGTCATGACGGAGAGCAACCGATCCAAAAAGAGGTCTTGTCCTGACTCCGTTTCCATAACAAAAAAGTAACCCGCAACCAAAAAACCAAGGATACAAAGAAAGACTTTTTTCACTATGATAGGCCTAAATCTCAATCTGGAAAATTCTGAATTATGTCTTACGTAAATTCAAACGGAACAGAAATTTACTATGAGAGCACAGGTGACGGACCGGCAATATTATTCGCACATGGAGCAGGCGGTAACGCAGCAATCTGGTTCAATCAGATCGCCCACTTCAAGTCTAAATACCAATGTATCACTTTCGATCATCGGTCCTTTGCACGATCACCTGCACCAGATCCGAGCTTGACGATTCCAAACTTCAGAGATGACATTCTCGCGATCATGGACCACTTGGAGGTCAACGAAGCCCACTTGGTTGGCCAATCAATGGGAGGCTTTAGCACTTTACGGTGCGCGCTGGATAATCCAGATAGGGTTTCCAGTCTGACCTTAAGCTGCACCCCAGGAGGCATTCCGCTATCGAACCCCAGCAAAGCTTTGCAGGAGCTAGGTTCCAGGGGCGCAGATGGAATCAAGGCAACGATGTCAAAAAGTACTTTTGAGAATCCTGCCCTCGTGCAACTTTACTCTTCGATACAAGCGTTCAACACGGAATTTTCTTTCTCTCGCCTCTCTAATCTCAGCAGCCAGGAAGACCAGGTCGATAAAAGCAGACTAAAAAATATGAAAGTGCCGACTCTCATTATCTCTGGAGAGGAGGATCCGCTATTTCTGCCGAAACAATTGTCAGAGCTAGTGCCCTACTTTTACGATGCAAATATCGAAATCGTGGCAGATGCTGGCCACTCACCATATTTTGAACAACCCGACACTTTCAACAAACTGCTTGAACAACACATCCAAAGTGGCATTCAATAAACGCAAAGCTACTCTTCAAAATCACAGCTTGATTTTGTGGTGACCGGGTTACAAGCGATAAAGGGTTTTACCAGATAAGGAGAGTCAAAATGTTCAGAGGGTACATAGTAATCTGTGCTTATGGCTTGAGCGCCGCTCTCTATAGCCGCCATCTTCCGATCAGTTAGATTCCTTCTGGCCTCTATGGTGTCAGCATCTGCTCGGGTTCTCACCATGAATCCTCGATTGACCAAATCTGTTATCGCTTCTTTCTGGCTTATCGGATCATTAATAATCAAAATTGCAGCGGCAGGGTGCGGAGGCTCAACGGTAGTAAACATAGGGCGCTCCTCCCATCGATCAAGGTAACGCCGCCGCTTATCTCCACCTTCATCAAGTACAAAAATAAACTTTCCACGGGCATCATCCACGCTGGGCCAGTTCAGTTCGTCAACATCTCTCGGCCAGATTAATTTTTCTTCGAACGCTTCCTCAATACGGCGATCAAGCAGGCGAAAAGCCTGATCAGAAAACACGTCAGGATCAGGAAGACCATCAATTTCCTGGTCTTTTGCATTAAAGCTTATCCAAATAGGAACATGTTGAGAGTTACCGGCTGACCAGTCCAATAGCACTTTGAAACATTCGCGCAAAAGGGAACAATTTGATTTCATGTCAATAAGCTGCACGTGCCCAACTACAAAAGTATTGCTCATAGCATCGAAAAACACATCAAGCTCAAGCTTGCGAACACCTAGATCCAATTGTGCGTCAATCGGTATGTGCGAATAATCCAAAGACTGAGCGATTTTGGAATCCAACGCCGAAAGCGCTACAAAGACAACAGGATTCATCTTCAACTTGTAACTGTTGTGGCTTCCAACGAATTGTAGCTGATTGATTCTCAAGTCCTCTTGCGCCTGCCCGTTAAATACGCAAAAAACGAGCATGAGATAAAACCACCTCATCAGATCAGATCTGACTCCTCAATGTTATGACCCCACCCACGTTTTGCCTTTAGATATTTTCGATTCCACTCTCCGGTTCCTGTCACATGTTTAACCGATGTGAAATTACTCAATCCATGTTTTGCTAAGTCGTCTAGTTTCTTGGGATTATTGGTCATTAAACGAAAAGACTCATTCCCTACAAAATGCTTTAACAAAATGGCGGCATCAGTAAAGTCTCTAGAGTCGTCGGGCAACCCCAAAGAGCGATTAGCCTGATAGGTATCCTCTCCTGCATCCTGAAGGAGGTAAGTAGCCGCTTTAGCCCACAAGCCTATACCTCGTCCTTCATGGCCGGCCATATAAACGATGTACCCACCTGCCGGGTCCTCATCGATGTTCTTAATCGCCGCTGCTAGTTGTGGACCACAATCACATCGCTGCGAGCCAAAGACGTCTCCTGTTAAGCAGTTACTGTGAACTCGAACAAGCGGATTTTCTGTTGGCTTACCAATCACTAAAACACTATTTACGGCCAAGGGAGAAACAAGGTGAGAAAACAAGTGCTGTCCGCCACGTTCCCTTAAATCAGAGGCCAAGTTTTCTACCTGACTTAATTCGGTACTTCTTACCGCGGCATACCAATCGACACGGACCTCAACTTGACCAAGCGCCATTGGCATGGGAATTGGACCGAGGAGATTAATCGCCAGTTCACCCGGATGATCCAGGCTCTTTGCATCCATTAGCTCCCCTTCAGAATTAATTCTTACCAGGCGACCTTGGGTAATTAATTTTTCTCGTACCTCAGGATTCAAATAAGTAAACATTTAAGTTTCCGAAATTATTTGGGAATCAACGCCAATGACTTTTTTTTCAACACGCATACAATCTTACAACAGCTTAAATATCAGGAATTTCTATGGACGCTTTCGAACAAATTATATACGAAGTTGTTAACAAGACGGCAAAGATTACGCTAAATCGGCCGGAAAAGCTCAATGCCCTATCGCTCCAGCTTCAATCTGAGCTATCAGAAGCTCTGTGGGAGGCGGACAACGACCGAGAGGTTCACAGCATAATAATTAAAGGCGCTGGCCGGGCCTTCTCCGCCGGATATGACCTAACTGGTGGCGGAAAAAAAGTCCCTGTCTCTAGAGTAGAAAGCGAAGACAGAGCTTATCGGGGAGGCAGATCGATCGATGATGATGCATGGCAACTGGAGCGTGGCCAACGTTATCGAATGGCTCTTTTTGACATGCACAAGCCTGTGATCGCGCAGGTTCACGGGTACTGTCTGGCAGGAGGCACGGACATTGCTCTTTTATGCGATATGGTCATTGCCGCCGACGACGCTGTATTTGGATTTCCGCCAGCGCGAGACCTTGGAGCATTACCTAACAATATGTGGCTTTATAACGTCGGCCCTCAATGGGCAAAGCGCTTAACGCTTACAGGAGATACGGTCACAGGTTCCGAAGCGCAATCTATCGGACTTATACTTAAATCGGTTCCAGGTGAATATTTAGAGCGAGAAGTCGAAGGGCTCGCATCGCGTATGTCGCACATAGATCCTGACCTACTAAGTGCGAACAAACGCATCATCAACACTGGGCTCGAGCTAATGGGTGCCAGAACACTGCAAAGAATGGCCGCAGAGAACGACGTTCGAGGCCACAATACAAGAGCCGCGGCCGACTATAGGAAATCCGTCACCGAGAACGGTCTAAAGGCAACTTTAAAAGCACGAGATGCCAAATTCGGAGACGGCAGAGCCAGAGTCTTCGGGCCTGAGATTCGTGACAATGCAGGAAACTTAATCGGTTAGGAGTAAACTCACTAACCGTCTGATTCATCCGACGTTAGGTATGATCTCTTTGGCCACTCGCTCAATCACGTCATACCTCGTATCAAAGTTAGGAAGGATCATGACTTGATTCAATCCAGAATCAGATAAGTCGTGAAGCCGCTCCAAAAGGTCTTCTTGCGTGCCTATCATACTAGAGCTAGTCAATACTTCAGGGGTAAGAAATTTTTCCTCTTCCGGGATCACCCAGCAGTTATGACCTGCATGTATCCTCTGATGTCTGCGTTCCTCAGGGAAACTCTCCAGCAATGCTGTGTAGTCTTCCCATATACCAGCTAGTTCGTTAGGTGGCTGATGACCAAAATTACGATACTGGTCGTAAGTGTAATGCACCGCCGCCATTGCCATCGCACCGCACTCAGATTTGACCCTCTGTGAATCGACGGCCTCTCCTTCATCAAGCACTACCATGGTGGTCAACGCAGTCGTGTAGTAGTTTGACCCGGGATCCAACTCCCGACCAGAGTCTCTCGCACCGGCCTGAACCATATGCCACATACTACCCATTGAGGTGGACCTCGTGGCTCCTATTACAGCACCATCCCCGTATTTACCAGCTATCGCCAAACTTTTCGGGCCAAAGCCCGAAATATAAAGCGGAATCTGATCTTCAAAGTTCACAAAACCCTTGTCAGGCATGATGTGTTTGATTAGGTTTTCTTGTCCTTCATATTCAAATTCAACTTCCTCCCCTTTTAAAAGCGGAACCAGAGTCTTGATATAGGTTTCGAACTCTTTGATCCTCTGAGGCGGCAGTCCCATAACTCTGCGAGCCGTATTACCTGAGCCAACTCCGAAAAAAGTTCGACCCGGCGCCAGCGCATTTATCGAAGCGATACTGGCCGCATTCACCGGAGCGGGGCGCGTGCCCGTAATAGCAACACCAGTTCCAAGATTAATTGAATTAGTCCTGTAGGCAGCTAATGCAAGCGTCGCGTAACAATCGGACCAGAGCATCTGCGAATCAGCGAGCCAAGCATGGCTGTATCCAAGCTCTTCAGCTCTTACAACATAATCTATGTCATTAATATGCGAGGCTACACAGATGCCGATGTCCATAAGAAACTCCTTAAAAAGCTATACGCAATACACTCTCTGCAACACACGCAGGCTTGTCTTGACCATCGATTTCCACGGTCATCTCGTTGATTAGCTCCAACATTTCGCCTTTTTGAGTGACGCTTTTCAATTTTCCAACCGTTCGAATTTTTGATCCCACCGCAACTGGCGACATAAATCGAACTTTATTCCAACCCAAATTTATGCCCATTTTCATCCCATCTATTTCAGGCAAGCCAACGCCCTCTCCACCAGGAAGGAAGCTCATAATGGACATCGTCAGCTGTCCGTGCGCGATCGGCCCTCCAAACGGTCCGTTAGCCGCTCTGTCGGGGTCAACGTGAATCCATTGTTGATCCAAAGTCGCGTCCGCAAAGGTGTTTACTCGATCCTGCGTCATCTCAAACCATTCAGTCGGTTCGCCCGCTATATCAATTTTTTCATTAAGCATGCTCATCGCATTGTCTAACGCTGCTTCACTCATTGATTGTTCTCTGTAGTTACTGAAAACATAACCCT
>CAJWGQ010000051.1 GCA_913041025.1 uncultured Gammaproteobacteria bacterium
GGAGGTGACCTATTACCTCTAGACTGGCTTCTTCTTTGTTTCTTACGCGAGCGCCTCCTGGTTGGACAGCCGCAAGACCGATTTGCTCAAGTTTTTTCATAGCTTCTCTAACAGAGCCTCGGTTCGCATCAAACCGAGTTGCTAGATCTCTCTCAGAGGGCAATCGTTCGCCAACACGATACCTTCCTGTGAGAATATCTTGTATCAGTCCTGCCGCAATCTCTTCGTGTTTACTTGTTTTTTCCATAATGCTGATGCAAATTGGTCTAGCCTTCTTGGTATAACCTAATTGGTCATACCAATTTGGACTGGCCATTTTAAAGGAGAGATTACAAAAAGCAAGCGGAATTCAGAATCAAAAATAGGTCTTTTCCAGCATTGACTCTTTTTTCTCTTAACGTAATCTGGCGTCTAAATTGTGAACCAGGAGTTCGAATTGAAAGTCAAAGTGAAAACTGACGAGTACAACATCTTTGAACGCCGTGACGGCCGATTTGCGATTCAAGATGTCGAAGGAAAGCCTGTCAATGGCGCTGATAAAATAGAAATATTGCTCCAACATGAGTTGATCGATGCTGCGTTGCCGGCGAAAGAGGAGCCATCATCGGAAGATACTGAAGAAGACGCTCCATCCGTTGCCGGTGAAGACGAGGTGCCGTCGGCCGGCCCTGATGAAACGAACGAGGAAGTGACCGAATCAGCAGCTGAGACAGTTGATGCTGATCTTGAAGCAGACGCCGAGCCAGAGCCATTAGCTGAACCAGAAGAAGATAATGAGACCGATGCATCTGAACAGCCCGAGGAGGAGGAAGACAAAACAGAAGATGCGTAGCAACAGCAAGAACGGGGAAGTTTTTCGCTGTCTCGAAAGTAACAGGGGCGATCATCCATGATTACTGAAGGTCAATTTGAGGTAGTCTCGAAGTTTGGGCCGGCTGGCGACCAACCGCTGGCCATAAGCCAGTTGAAAGATGGTTTATTAGATGGTCTGACCCATCAGACACTCTTGGGTGTGACCGGTTCCGGAAAAACATTTTCTGTCGCAAATGTAATCCAAGAGGTTCAGCGGCCCGCCATCGTGATGGCCCCAAACAAAACACTCGCTGCCCAGCTTTATGGGGAATTCCGACAATTTTTTCCAAATAACGCCGTTGAGTACTTTGTTAGCTATTATGATTACTACCAGCCGGAAGCTTACGTACCGGCCTCGGATACCTATATAGAGAAAGATTCATCAATCAATGCTCATATAGAGCAAATGAGGCTATCCGCGACCAAAGCGTTGTTGCAAAGGCGGGATGCGATAATAGTGGCCTCTGTATCGGCGATCTATGGACTTGGCGATCCGCAATCTTACTTGAGGATGGTTTTGCATCTTGATCGGGGGGACAAGTTTGATCAAAGGCAAATCATTCGACGTTTGGCAGAGCTCCAATATGTCAGAAACGATGTTGTTTTTCAGCGTGGATCCTATCGAGTTCGTGGTGATGTTATCGATGTGTTTCCCGCCGAGTCAGAAAAAGAAGCGCTAAGGATTGAACTGTTTGATGATGAAATTGAGAACTTGTCGACTTTTGATCCGCTTACTGGAGAAGTTCTTAATCGTCTTCCTAGATATACGGTGTTCCCCAAGACTCATTATGTGACTCCCCGAGATCGGCTTTTGGCGGTCATTGATGAGATAAAGGTTGAACTGCAAGACCGACTAAAGGTTCTCACAAAAGCAAATAAGCTTGTCGAGGCTCAGCGACTCGAACAGCGCACGCAGTTTGATTTGGAGATGATACAGGAGCTTGGCTACTGTTCTGGGATAGAGAACTACTCCCGGTATCTCTCAGGAAGACAGGAGGGAGAAGCGCCCCCCACTTTGTTCGATTATCTTCCAAAAGATGCCCTTTTGATCTTGGATGAATCCCATGTGACCGTGCCGCAAATCGGGGCCATGTATAAAGGGGATCGATCGCGTAAAGAAACATTAGTTGAGTATGGTTTTCGGCTACCTTCAGCATTAGATAATAGGCCGCTAAGATTTGACGAATGGGAGTCCTTAGCTCCTCAAATGATATTGGTCTCGGCTACGCCAGGCCCTTATGATAAAAAAATGTCAGGACAGACGGTCGAGCAGGTAGTCAGGCCCACTGGTCTGGTAGACCCACAGGTGGACATCAGGCCAGCAACCTCACAAGTAGACGATCTACTTGGTCAGATTGGGGAAGTTATTGATCGGCAGGAACGAGTGTTAGTGACGACGTTAACCAAAAGAATGGCTGAAGATTTAAGCGATTATTTGGATGAGCATGGCATTCGAGTGCGTTACCTGCATTCGGATATCGATACTGTAGAGCGAATGGAGATTATCCGAGATTTGAGGCTAGGTGAGTTTGACGTGCTAGTTGGTATTAATTTGCTTAGAGAAGGGCTGGATATGCCTGAGGTAAGCCTTGTCGCGATTCTGGATGCAGACAAAGAGGGCTTTCTTCGCTCTGAAGGATCGCTCATTCAAACAATAGGGCGAGCAGCAAGAAACATTAATGGACGCGCGATTTTATATGCTGATCAAGTCACGAAGTCCATGCAAAAGGCTATCGATGAGACTACTCGGAGAAGAGATAGGCAGGAAGCTTATAACGCTGAGCACCAGATCACTCCTAAAACGGTGTCAAAGAACATAGCAGATGTCATGGAAGGCGCTCGGTCGCAAGATTATGTTAAGAAAAAGGTTTCTGGCAAAGGCAAGAGACAAAACGATCTGGTATTAGTTCCAAAGAGTAGCAAGGAAAGGGGTAAGCTATTGGTTGAACTAGAGAAAAAAATGTTAAAACATGCAGAGGATCTAGAATTTGAAGAGGCTGCCAAGGTGCGCGACCAATTGCAGCAGCTGCGCGATCAAGAGTTACTGGCCTGAAATTGCATAATCTTTGGAGGCAGGGCTAGATTTTCGAATCAATTTTCCAAGGTGATCAAGCTTCCAGTGCATTTGTAATGTGTTCTACTTGATTTAGAATCTCGCTTTTCACGATTTGTTACGACGAGCAACGACCCAAATGAACGTTGATAGAGAAGTATTTTGAAAATTAGCCTCAGTTTTGTGGATCAATAAGATGGCTAAGTATATTGAAGAACGGGTGTCGAAAGTCATCCATTGGAATCAACATCTCTTTTCTTTTCGTTGTACCAGGAACAACTCTTTTCGATTTCAAAATGGTCATTTTGTAATGCTCGGCTTAAAGATCGAAGGTAAACCGCTTTTGAGAGCCTATTCCATCGCGAGTGCGAATTATGATGATTACTTAGAGTTCTTTTCGATAAAGGTTCCGGATGGACCTTTGACCTCAAGACTGCAACACCTTAAAGAAGGAGACTCAATTTTGATGAGTCAAAAGCCAGTAGGTACTCTGGTGGTAGACGACCTCAATTTGGGGAAGTCACTTTATCTTTTGGCGACAGGCACTGGCTTGGCGCCCTTTTTAAGCATTATCAAAGACCCCGATGTATACGAACGTTTCGAGAACATAAAATTGATCCATTGTGTTAGAAAGAAAGAGGATTTAGCCTATTTTGATTATCTTACGAGCGATTTGAGAGAAGATGAATATATTGGTGATCATGTCACGGCTAAGTTCAAGTATATCCCTACCGTAACAAGAGAACCTTTTAAAACGACAGGGAGAATTACTCAACTTATTGAGAATCGAAGTATAGATCTTGATCCGTTATCTGATCGCGTTATGTTGTGTGGTAGTCAGAGTATGCTTAAGGATGTGAGTCAATTATTGAACTCCAGGGGTTTTAAGGTTTCCTCTGGACAGGGTTCGCCAGGAGATTATGTCTTCGAGCGTGCCTTTGTCGAATGAATATGTTCATCGATCGATTTGGATAGAGTTTAATTATTTGGGAGTGGCAGGATTTTGCTCAATGCCTTGATCGCTCAACTTCGTTACAATAAGGGAAGGTTGGTTTTTATAGGCGCGTAGCTCAGTTGGTTAGAGCGCTTGCTTGACATGCAAGAGGTCGGCGATTCGAATTCGCCCGTGCCTACCAATACATTTCTTAGGGCGACACACAAAGTCCTTAACTCATCGATTCGAACTCTAACTTAGTAGATGTTCTCTATCATCAGTTTAGGGGTTGCCGTTTCGCATTGATTGCATAGACTCTGATAAGAATGCTTCGATTGTGGCGTAGTAGCTTGGATCTTGGTCTAGGTCCATGTGGCCTCGATTGGCAAGGATTTTCAAAGAGAAATTTGGGATTTTGCCGACCATCCTTTCTATAGCCGGTCTTTCCTCGTCGAGTTCACCGCATATTCCTAAAACAGGCATTGTCAGTGTGCTGATTTCATCTTCCGTGAGATTGATTATTTCTGGCATGCTTAGGAATACAGAAGAAAGGGCCTCAATGTCTTGGCCTCTTAGCATAGAATCTGCCGTCGCGATTCCGATTTTGTCTGGTGAAAAATAGCCCATGCCGCCTGTCGCTTTAATCCATGGGCCGAAGCTATGGTGTTTTTTAAGCGCCTCGCCCACAGCCATATAGTTTTCGGATTCTTTGCCGCCGGACAGCCCAGACCCTATAGCGGTTAAAGAAAGGACAGAAGAGGGGTTGTATGCGGCAAAACGAAGAGCAATCTCAGCCCCCATAGAGGTCCCCAACAAATGGACTTTTTCGATTTTTAGTTGAGCAAGTAGGTTCTCGACGTCTTCGACCATGTTGCTTCCATAATCCGCGACTTTTCTGGGCTTATCACTGTCACCATGCCCGCGGCAATCTAGCGCGATGATTCTAAAGCTTGATTTGAGGCGCCTGATAAGTGGATCAAATGACGAGGCATTTTGAGTTATTCCATGCAGCAATAAAAGAGGAGGCCCAGATCCCTGGTCACCAAAAGTCAGAGAAATTTGACTCGAGGTGATCTTCGAAAAATTCCTACTAAGTCTGCGATTTAAATTGGTCTTGAATCTTTGATAGAAGAGGAACAAGTTGACCGCGAAATAGGTAAAAATTTTCACTCTAATGCCTTGCCTAAGGCGGGAACAAAATTTAGCAAACCATTAGGAACAACTATTGGTCTTGCCAGCTTTTGATCAGTTCATCGTAGGGTACGGTTTTGCCCTTCGGGTTTTCATCAGCAAGTTTTGGTTTTGGTGCCCCCTCCTGATTGAGCCAATACGCGGGATCTACGCTGTCGTTGAGTTGAGGACCGCATTCTCCTTGGACTCCGTGAGTGGCTAAACGTTCTAGAACTCTGTCCTGCTGCTCGGCCAATTGATTCATTGCTGCTTGCGCTGTTTGTTCTCCACTTACAGCGTTAGCCACGTTAGCCCACCAGAGTTGTGCTAACTTGGGGTAGTCGGGTACGTTGGTGCCTGTAGGAGTCCAAGCGGTTCGCGCTGGGCTTCTGTAAAATTCAACGAGACCCCCCAGCCTTGGAGCGAGTTTCGTCATGGCTTCAGATCGAATATCAGAATCCCTGATGGGTGTTAATCCGACTAACGTTTTTTTGAGCGAAACTGTTTTCGACACGACGAATTGAGCATAGAGCCACGCTGCTTGTCGACGCTCCAATGGAGTGCTCTTTAATAAAGTCCAGGCGCCAGTATCTTGATACCCCAGTTTCATGCCCTCCGACCAATAGGGTCCGTGAGGAGAGGGTGCCATACGCCATTTTGGCGAACCATCCTCGTCTACGACCGGAAGTCCTTCCTTGATCATGTCGGCCGTAAATGTGGTATACCAGAAAATCTGTTGTGCGATCTGGCCCTGTGCTGGTACCGGTCCGGCTTCCGAAAAAGTCATGCCTGATGCTTCTGCTGGAGCATAACTCTTTAACCAATCAATATATTTTTGTAGGGCGTAGACAGCAGCAGGACTATTGGTCGCTCCTCCACGGCTCACTGAGGATCCGACAGGTCGGCAACCCTCAACCCGGATTCCCCATTCGTCTACTGGCAAACCATTAGGAATTCCTTTGTCGCCAGCTCCAGCCATGGATAACCATGCATCTGTAAAACGCCACCCTAGCGAGGGGTCTTTTTTACCGTAGTCCATATGACCATAGACGGGTTGGCCATCAATTTCTTTGACTTCTTTAGTAAAAAAATCCGCTATATCTTCATAAGCAGACCAGTTGATGGGTACTCCCAATTGATAACCATAGATTTTTTCGAATTGATCTTTAAGTTGGGAGTCGCTGAACCAGTCGTATCGAAACCAATACAGATTCGCGAATTGTTGATCGGGCAACTGATATATTTTGCCGTCGGGTCCAGTGGTAAAGCTGATACCGATAAAATCCTCAAGGTCCAAAGTTGGTAAAGTGAAGTCTAAGCCTTCGTTTTCCATGAAGTCACTCAAGGCAACGACGTATCCATAGCGCGAATGAGTCCCAATTAAGTCGGAATCATTGACGTAAGCATCGTAAACATTTTGACCGGTTTGCATTTGAGTCTGAAGTTTTTCGATTACATCGCCTTCTTGGATCAGGTCGTGATTGACCTTGATGCCTGTGATTTCGTAAAACGCCTTGGTCAGTACTTCGCTCTCGTACTCATGGGTAGTTAGGGTTTCTGAGACAACGTTGATTGTCATTCCCCGAAATGGTTCTGAAGCTTTTGTGAACCAAGCAAGCTCATCGGCTTGTTCCTCTTTACTTAAGGTGGAGGGCTGAAATTCATTCAAGACGAGCTTTTCCGCATTAGCGGCAAAGTCGATGCTTTGGGTTGAAATGCTCTCGGTTTCTGAGCAACCCCAAAGCGTACAGACAAGTATCGAGTAAATAATGTATTTCAAGTTGCGCTCCCTTATGACATTAGTCTTTCCCTCAAGAATTATAGTATTTCAGCCCCACCGTAACACTACTATTGCCCAAGCAATTGCTGTTACGGATCCATACAATATTGAGGCTGAGGAAAGTCCGAGGAAAGCAATGTGGATAAATGCTGACCCTAGTAAGCTGATAAAGACTCGATCCCCCCGAGTAGTGCTTATTGGTAAAAACCCTTTGCGTTTAACGGTCGGCCTGATGATCTCCAAAACAGTAAACAGAGCTAATCCGGTCGCGATCGACACAAAAAAAATAGCCGTTGGTAGGGTCCAGGCCATCCAACTCACGAGAGTCTCCCCAAGGTAAATCCTTTTGTCAGGTGTTTTCTAACAAACCAAATTACGATAATGCCCGGGATTATGGTTAGTACACCTGCTGCCGCGAGAACACCCCAATCGATGCCCGAAGCGCTCACGGTTCGGGTCATCGTTACTACAATAGGTTTGGCATTTGTTGCCGTGAGAGTTCTTGCAAGAAGTAGCTCGACCCAGCTGAACATAAAACAAAAAAAGATAGTCACTCCGATTGCGCTACGATTGATAGGAAGGAAAATTCGGAAAAAAAAGAAAAGGAAACTGTGGCCATCAATCTCAGCCATCTCATCGAGGTCTCTGGAAATGCTAGACATGAACCCCTCGAGAATCCAAACGGCTAAAGGAATAGTAAACAGGCAATGCGCTAAGGCAACTGCGAAAGGCGTATCAAATAGTCCTATCGCTGAATAAAGCTGGAAGAATGGTATTAAGAAAACGGCGGGTGGTGCCATCCTATTAGTGAGTAGCCAAAAAAATAGTTGTCGGTCACCTAAAAACCGATAGCGAGAAAAGGCATAAGCTGCCGGTATTGAGACTATGATTGATATTGTGGTGTTGATAATGACGTAGCTGAGAGAATTCATGAACCCCTGATACCAGGCTGGGTTAGACCAAATTTCTGCGAAATTACTTAACGTTATCTCAGTAGGAACAATAGAAAAATTTCCTAGTATGTTGCTGTTCGACTGAAAAGCTAACGTAAACAGCCAGTAGATTGGTATTGCGAGATAGACGCAATAAAGCGCCAGCACCCATTGGCTAGGAGTCCATAATTTTGGTTTGAATTCAGTCATTGTTATTGACTACGCTCGAGTAGAAGATCCAACAAAACAGTAAGGTAAAAAGAAAATATATGACGGAGAATGCAGCGGCGGGCCCGAGATCGAACTGTCCAACCGCAATCGTCGTCAGGTACTGACTCAGAAAGGTTGTGGTATTTCCAGGGCCTCCTCCAGTAAGAACAAAAGGTTCTGTATAAATCATAAAACTGTCGATCAGTCTGAGGAGCACTGCGATGATTAGCACGCTCCGTAGCCTGGGAAGTTCTATGTATCGAAATACCTGCCAAGCATTGGCGCCATCAAGCTCTGCAGCTTGATAATAAACAGAGGGAACTGAGGACAAGCCGGCGTAAGCCAGTAATGCGACTAGAGAGGTCCAGTGCCAAACATCCATAGCTAACAAGGTTAGCCAGGCATCCAAAGGGTCAGCAGTGTAGTTATAAGAAAAACCTATAGCGTTTAAAGCCACCCCAAGTAGTCCAATGTCTGAACGCGCAAAGAGTTGCCAGATTGTGCCGACGACGTTCCAAGGGATTAATAACGGTATCGCTAATAGAACTAGAATTAGAGAGGCGGCCCAACCAGCCCTTGGCATCCCCCTGGCTATCAGGATTCCTAGAGGCACTTCGATCAGTAGAATGCTGGCACTGAAAGTTATTTGGCGAAGGAAAGCTTCAATAAATCTGGGATCTTGAAGGGTTTGTTGGTACCACTGCAGTCCAACGAAAAATCGGGTGTTGAAGTCTAGTATATCTTGCACTGAATAATTAACGACGGCCATCAAAGGGATAACGCCGCTGAATGAAACAATGAGCACCACAGGCAACACGCCCAACCATGCCCTGTTGTTTCGAGTTTTAAACATATTCAGATTCTTCTATGAGTTTGTTTGATTGAAATTTCAGAAAATGTTCCAGTTTAACTGCTACTTTTTTATTTCTTGGATGATCCAGAGGGCCCGCAACGGCTATTTCGCCAGCCTGTGTTGAAATCCATGTTATACCTTTGGCAATGCCCAGCTCAGTACCAGTGAGCTGAGTTTTGGTTACTACCCCATTCAAATCACCATCTTCAGCGGGCGCAAATCTTGCCCACTCTGGCCGAAAGCCAATCTCTTTCCCTGAACCCCTCTTCGAAATATTTGAGCTCAAGAATTCGACTGAAACAAAGTTCATTCCGGGGGACCCAATAAAGGATCCAACAAATTTTTGAGCCGGCCTATGATAGAGAGATTGAGGGTCGTCGATTTGCAAAATTTCGCCTTGATCCATTACCGCGACTCGATTTGCGAAGGTAAGGGCTTCCGTTTGATCGTGAGTAACGTAGATCATGGTTAATCCCAAATCTTGCTGGAGCGTGCGTAATGTGTCTCGAAGTTGCCACTTCATGCGAGGCTCAACCGAAGTGAGTGGTTCGTCGAGAAGTACAACCGAAATATCGGGACGAATTAGCGATTTACCGATAGCAATTAATTGCTTCTGGAATAGTGATAGATCTGCTGGGCGCTTATCAAATAGGTATGAGATGTTCAATTGCTGAACGATTTGATCAAGACGTTTTTGAACAAGCGGACGATTAAACTTGCGGACTTTAAGAGGAAATTCGAGGTTTTCTTTTACGGATAGAGCCTCGTAGAGAACAGGGAATTGAAATACCTGAGCGAGATTCCTGTCGCGGCTTTTGACTGAGTTAATACAGTTCTTATTAAATTTAATGAGGCCAGAACTAGGTTTCAATATGCCTGATAACAGGTTTAACAGTGTGGTTTTTCCAGCACCTGAAGCTCCTAATAGGGCAAAAGCTTCTCCGCTTTCTATTTCTAATGAGACGGGTTTTAAGGCGGGATCTTCTGAGCCTGGATAACGAAACTCAAGGTTTTCTAATCGGATTATCGTCACAACGACTTATCCTGAAAGAGCAGCAGGTCTCTCTGATGGACCGATACGGAAACGGTCTCCCCTGCTGATATTGACATCATTCCTGGTCTTCGAACTACCCAATCTAAGCCATCTACCTTTCCGTGCAGGATCGTCTCGTCACCCGTTGTCTCCGTGGCACTCACGGCGAATTTAAAATAGGTTTCTTGTGAAGAGGTGGTTTCGCTTGCGATGCGCACGTGCTCTGGTCTGACCGCAGTTAATTGGGCGGGCAAACTTCCTCCTGTACTAGTGGGAATTAAATTAACACTGGGTTCACTAAAGAGATCAGCTGCTTCCTTACTAACAGGTTTTTGATACAGGTCTAAAATTGGACCCGCCTGTATTTTTTGCTGATTGGCAAGTAATAAGACCTCGTCGCCCATGGCAAAGGCCTCGCGAGGACTTGATGTTGCATAGATGACTATAGTGCCTTGTTCTGCGAGTAGTTCCTGCAGCTCTAAAGCAATGAGTTCCCTCAGTTTGTAATCGAGATTGGCAAAGGGTTCATCTAGTAACAAGACTTGTGCCTCTTTGGCTAAAGCTCTTGCGATGGCCAGTCGCTGTTGCTGCCCGCCGCTCAGTTCGTTAGGCATCCTATCGAGCAATTCCCCCAGTCCCATTCTCTTTGCGATATTTGCTGCTCTTCGATCCTGGTCTTGTTTTGACAAGCCTTTTTGCAGCAACGGCGAGATGATATTTTGCTTAACATTCCAATTGGGGTAGTTAACGAAATGTTGTAGGACTAATGCGATCGACCGGTTTTGAGCCCTCCTATCAGTTATATTTTCTTCGTCGAGCTTTAAAATTCCTTTCGCAGGACTAGATAACCCTGCGATAAATCTTAGTAGATTGGTTTTTCCTGAATTGTTGCGGCCTAACACGACTGTTGTTGAGGCTTTTTTGAACTCGTGTGAAAAAGCCTCTGATTGGGGCTCAATTTTCAGATTATGGATTTCAAACATACTGACGTGGCTTCAATCGTCGGCAATTTTGGTCGAGTGAAATCGATCACTGAATTAGACCATATCGGTCGAATCTAGATAGAAAATCCCAAATCGCACTAGGAGCGTCTAAATCGTGTGCGCCAGAAAGGGGCCATTCATGCCCCATTTGATCCAGCAGGTACAGCGACACCTCAACACCATTCTCGCAATTGGAATAGTTACTTTGAGTACCGCCAAATCCATCTAAGGTTAGATCACTGATTGCCTTGGTTTCTGGAGTTTCGTCGCACCTATTGTTCATTTGCCAGAACGTCATTACTTCATCGATGGGTTTCATTCCGTCGTTACCGTTTCTTGGGACAGTATTGTCGAGAGCACCATGAATCTGCAGTATCGACGTCGCGTGTGCTGGTTCGCACGCCGCCAGGGTTTCAGGTGTCATCGACCCCGTGACGGATGCTATTGCCGCAATTTTTGTACCTAGCTCACAAGCGAGTCGATAGCTCATAAAACCGCCATTGGACATTCCGGTCGAATAGATCCGATCCGGATCTATTCGATACTCGATTAGCATGTAATCAATTATCGTTTCAATGTAACTTACGTCGTCGGTTGTACTGCTGGTTGTCCATCCTCCCACGTTCCAGTGAGTCGCTCCTGTTGATTGTAGGATCGATCCCTGCGGGTAAATTACGATGAAACCATTAGCATTTGCCGGGCTTTCAAAGCCGGTATAGCTAAGATTGGTTAGGGCGCTGCTAGTGTAACCGTGAAGACTAAACAACAGCGGTTGATTGTTGCTTGAATTTGAATAAGAAGTAGGAACGTACATGTAGAATACTCTATCGAGGCCACCATGCCTGAGTGCGCAGCGCTGGATGTTCGCAGGGGTTTCGGTCTGAGTTTCTGAGTTTGACGTTTCTGATTGATATTCACTGCAGCTCGGTGTCGTGTTATCTGTCCTATCGTCGGTTGTGCTCGCGGAGCTAGAGGCATTGGAGGAGGTTTGTGCAGCCGTTTGGACCTGGTTGGGCTGAGAACTGCTTCCTGATCCACCCCCACAAGATGTTATCAGGAATAGTACTAGAACCAACTGGAGTAAAGGACTTGGCATCACATTTTTTCTCCTGTGCCTTGTTTAGCGCGCCTACTGCGTTTCGTGAGTTAAGTCTTATGTTATCAAAAGGCCAGTGAATCCAAAAAACCCATCACCTTTGTTGCGGTGCGCACTGGATCTTCTTCCATTGGTATATGCCCAAGATCTGGGTAGATAATAATGTCGGTGTTGGGTAAATTTCTATCGAATTGTTCGGCTATAGACACCGGTACTAAGGCGTCTTTCGCTCCCCACATAACGAGGGTCGGTTGAGTTAGCCGGCTAAGGTCAGGCTCTGGATTATTCCGAGTCGTTGATGGCGCCCCCCGCTGAAGGATGGCGTCCCGAGTACCTTCCCTCATAATTAGCTCGTAGTATCGATCAACAAGTTTCTGGTCGACTACCGGCGAGTTGTTATAGGCGGCCCTCAACCCTTGTTCGACTAGAAGTCCAGGATCTAGATAGCGAGCAACTGCTCGGAACCAGGATTGACTAAGCAGATAGAAGCCTATCGGAGTGTCTCCGCTCGATCTATCTTTTGCCTTTTGAGCACTTTTTCTCCACGACGAGAGTCCCACAGAGGCAACTAAAATCATAGCTTGTACGCGCTCTGAGTGGTTTAACGTATAGCGCCATGTCGCGCCACCGCCCATCGAGTTTCCACCCAGAATAAAACGCTCTATCCCAAGCTCATTAACGATCGTATTGATTGTTTCAGTGAAGTTGTCTTCGCCGAAGGCATCTTTAGGGACTTTCCCCGTTAAACCGTGGCCTGGTAAATCTAGCGTTACTATTCTGTATTTAGAGCTTAAAATTTCTACCCATGGCTCCCAGGTATGAAGTGACGCCATTGCTCCATGCACTAGAACAACTGTAGGAGCTGCCTTTTTTCCTTGGTCGCGATAGTGAATTCGTGCTCCTTTTTCTGTAACTAAGAATTTTGAAGCTGAGTTCGTGTATTTCTCATCAACGATTTCTTTTGGAATATCGCCTTCAAAGACAAAGGGCGCTGAAGTCAGAATCAAAATTAAAAAGGCCAGGCCAATCCATTTGAGAATTTTCATACCTAGTGACTTCGGTTGGCAGTTCAATTGCTTACAGTCTATCAGGGAGGCGTTTGTCAGGCTGGTAGTTTTGTGAATTTTTTAAATAATAAATTTGTGGTTTTGTTTCTCATGAGGATGTTTTTGTATAGGGTTGTCAGTAATGGTCCGGTCGAGTCTGTATTAGTTTTTCAGCTAGAGGGGGTTTAAATGAAAGTAGGAATTATTCCTGTAAATATTGGTGTGGAAAGTGTCGAGCAAATTGTTGGTCTGGCAAAACTTGCTGAATCATTGAAGTATGAGTCAGTCTGGACTTTCGAGCATGTGATAGTGCCAATCGATTATGAATCCAAATACCCTTACAACAGCTCGGGTAAGATGGGAATGCCGCCAGAGACGAATTTTGTGGACCCTCTTATTGCTTTGACAGCGGTTGCTGCAGTGACTGAGGAGATTCGTTTGGGAACGGGAGTAAATATATTGTCCCAAGTAAATCCATTGTACATGGCGAAACAGGCAGCGAGCTTGGACTTCGTCTCGAATGGTCGATTCATGCTTGGTGTGGGCATTGGCTGGTTGAAAGAAGAATTTGAAGCCCTAGGCGTACCCTATGAAAAAAGAGGTGCGCGATTTGACGATTATGTAGCAGGTATGCGAAAGATCTGGTCAGAGGAAGTCGTGGAACATGAAAGTGAATTTATTTCGTGGCATGGCTTCAAGAGTTACCCCCTACCGATACAAAATCCTTTTCCTGTGGTCATGGGTGGCGTCAAAGGCAAGATCTTTGAGCGCACGGCTCAGTTAGGAAATGGCTGGTTTGCGCCAACGGGTGATCCGAGTGAACTTAAAGAGCATTTAGAAAGCCTGAAAATAGAATGTGACAAAGTCGGCCGAGATGTGGGTGAAATCGAGATTACCTGTATGTGGCCCGGACAGGGTGGCCGAGATTTTCTTGAGGAACTGTCGTCCGTCGGAGTTGGACGGGTTGTGGTGCCTATGATGGGTGCTGCAGATCCGACGGAGCATCTCCAGAGTATTGCAGAGACAGCGATCTTGTAATTTGATCTGTGGACCAATGCATCGATTAGATGCGTTGGTCCATTTATTTTAAGGCGTTAAGTCGGCAAAGATCGCCAGCGTTCCAATGATAAAGCAGTAGTAAGCGAAATATTTTAGCTGGGCTTTCTGAACTAGCGAGATCATCCATTTACAAGCAACGATGCCCGTTAGAAAAGCGGCCGTGAACCCACCAATTAAGACTAAAAGCTGACCCTCCTGTACTGCTAGAGAACCGTCGAGTAAATCTTTGGTAATTTTCCCAAAAATTAACGGAATAACCATCAGAAAGGAAAAGCTAGCCGCTTTGGTTCGGTCTATCCCTAACAACACGGCCGTGGAAATGGTCGCACCGGAGCGTGAAATTCCAGGCAGAATTGCAACCGCTTGGGCAAGACCCAATACTAGTGCGTAAACGAAAGAAACTTCTTTATCGGTATCGCGAGATCGATCGGCAACGAACAAGAGTAAACCTGTCACCAACAACATGAGGCCGACGAGCAGTATTTGCTTATCAAACAACCTTTCTAGCTCTTCAGAATAGAAAAACCCAATAAAGCCGGCTGGTACCATGCTCAATAGAATTTTCAGCGAAAATCGAAAAGGCTCGTTGTTTTTAAATTCAAAAAGGCCCAGAAGTATCGATGTGACCTCTTTTCTAAATACAATCAAAGTGCTGAAAGCGGTCGCGAAGTGAAGCACCACAGTAAACATCATACTCTCTCGGGGGATGCTATTGTCGCCTAACAAGAATTTCCCGAGTTCAAGGTGGCCGCTACTGCTAACCGGGAGGAATTCCGTGAGCCCCTGTATGACCCCAAGTAGAAGCGCTTCTAAAAGTGACAAGTAGGAACTCTGCGTGAACAAAGATTGAAAAGTTTGGTTGTCATCGTCTCAGTTAAGAGTGGGTACAAGCGTATCAGTTGGCTTTGGCATTCAAGGTTTCATCGCGCACTTGTTGACCGATTTCCTTGATTTTATCGAATTCTTGTCTGCGGCGTTTGATCTCGTCTGCTGGAATACGGTCCACATTTTGGAAATCAAGTTTCCAGTCGTGACTGGTTGACCAGATTTCAGGTGATTGAACAGTGGTCCTAGGTGCAATTGAGTTTTCCAAGAGCTTTAGGGCAAGCTCTAATGTTATGTCTTGCGAAGCTGCATTATTTGGTTTGCCAGCGGAGTTGCCAAGCGGGAAATCGGAGAATAAAAACCTAGGAACACCGCAGTGCTCAACGATGTCCTTAGCAGAACCCGCAATCACAGTAGGAATGTTATTAGCTTCCAGGTGTCTCGCGACCAGACTCACGGTCTGGTGGCAGACCGGTCAGTTGGGCACCAGTAGCACGACGTCTACGCCGTCTTTTTTTACAAGATCTAGCAAATCAGAACAGTCCTGTTGAATGGTGGTTGCTTGGCTGCGATTGGTAGGTGCTCCGTAGTATCTTGTCGAAAGCTCGCCGACTCTGCCTCTTTGTTGGGCTCTTCTAAGCGCTTCAAGAGGAAAGAAGGAATTTATGTCTTCGGCAGTAGAATATTTCCTGTCGTAGCCGACATGCGATATACCCAGAAAGTCAACCTGATCAGTATTTCCTGCATAGACCTCGTAAAATTTTGCGGCCGCGTTATATGGAGCTCCTGGTCCTTGGTCTCCAGCGCCTTTTTTATAAGGAGCGGCAGTGGTAATTAGACCGATCTTAGACTGAGCCAGTGGTTTAGTCAGAGTTGTAAAAGGTACTTCTGAGTAGGCGGCCCATTGGTAAGGATTGCCATAGCCAAGGGCTAAATAATAGTCTCTGAGCCTTTGCATGTAGGGTATAGATTCAAGGATAGGCTCTTCAGAATTGGTTAAATGGTTAGGCTTGATTGTAATTTGCGATGTATTCATAGCTTTAGAGTCTCGCATATTAGTTGCCTTAAGGTTAGATCAAACTATCTTTTTTATGCCC
>CAJWGQ010000052.1 GCA_913041025.1 uncultured Gammaproteobacteria bacterium
GACAGGTCGAAAAATTTGGTGGGTTCCAGGGTCGCCGATCGAAGTGCCTCCATAGGAGTTAATCCAGCTCTTACTAGCATTTGGAGTTCTGCATGCAAAGAATATCCTGGTATTGCAAAGCCGATGGGAGTGTCCGTGCCCGCACCTATTGGCAGGCCTTGTTCTTTCATCAGTCCGACGAGGAATAAGCTCCACTCAGCGAACTCGGTGTTTGCCATCCGCGAACCAGACTGGACTCTGATCTGTCTGTCCCAGTTAGTTTGAGTGCTACTTGGTAGACCTGAAAATGCCGATTGCCAATCTGTTCGTTCGAAAGGCGGATTTAAAGCAAGACTATTGAGTCTTAGAGTTGGGACTTGAAGTGTCATTTGCATTGCGCGAAGAGTGCTAAGGCATTTGTCTCTGCTGAAGTTTCTAATTGCAGGGATTCGCTGTAAACGATGAAGATTAGATCTAAGCGCAAAACCTGGCAGTTGATCTGCGTTTTTGAGAATTGCCAGGCGTTCTTCGTGTAATGCTTCACTGTCTCGTGCGCAATCTAGCTCAATATTTCGAAGGTGTTCGATCGAGTCTACAAATTCGCCTGCGACACTAGCCCTCATGGACAAAGGTATGTGGGAGTCTATCGGCATTCTATTTTCTCTAGCGGCTTCCACCATTGCCTCAAAGACTCTTGGGCTCACTAGTTCGTAGATTTTAATGAAGCTTGCACCCTGTGATTTCAGGAATTGGATTCGCTTTCGAGCTGATTGCGCATCGATGTTTTGCACACCGATATGCGGTCGTGATTTTCCGTCATAGACAACATCCCGTCCGTCGAGAAGCGGCCCGGAGTAGAAGACCCTTGGCGCCACTGAGTCCGGTTTTTTCATGGATTCAACAATAGGCAGGAGTTTATCGAGCAATCCACCTGTATCACGCACACTGGTTATTCCATAGGATAAAAGTAATGCTGGCATTTTATCGATAAGAGAATCCTCGTAGCTTAGGTGAACATGAAAATCCCATAATCCAGGGATTAGGAACTTTCCGTCCCCATTGATTGTATGGAGCTCCTGGATTTTTTCAGAGGCGTTTTGTATTTTTGTTATTGAGTCGTTCTTAAAAACTACGGTTTGATTTTCTCGAGTTCCGTTAAGAGCGTCGATGATGGTTACATTGGTGATCGCAGTCCCGGATGATTCCTCAGCCGAGAAAGAGGAGCTTGTCCAGACCCAAAGCCCAAACCCTAAAATCAATAATGATTTATGGTGATTCATCTTAGTACCTAAATGATTAGGGTAAAGGACAGTCTATCTTTATTTGCATTTTTATTGATACACATATTCATGGAGCGAATTGTGAATAGATCGGTTATCGTTGCCCACTGTTTAAGCTGGAAGAGATTAAGATGCGTGTTTTGTTGTTCATTTTGCTGAGTTTATTTGGTTCGCAGGTTTTGTCTTCAGAGTCTCGAGGAGAGCTTTTTGCCAAGCTAGAGTCGTGTGGTGAAGTGCTGGGTCCTCTAAAAAGGCTCGGTTGTTTTGAGCAAATATTGGAAGAAGAATACACAACTAAGACGGGAAAACCTGAGCGCAGGCAAGTTGCAGCATCTGATAGTCAACCCCCGAACGTCGGTAAAGACAAGAAAAAATCGTCAGATAATTCTCGAGAACAGACAGCAAAAATAAAACCCCAGTCCAGGGACACCAAGCGGAACGAATTCGGATCAGTGAGTAAGGATCCTGATGCAGGATTTAATTTCAAGATCGAACGGGTAATCAAGTTGTCCAGAGGGAACTACCGATTGGTCTTTGAGGATGGGCAGGTTTGGGAAGAAATCGAGTATGACCCAAGAACACGCTATAAAGTGGGTGATGCAGTGATAGTCAAAAGAGGGGTCCTGGGTACCTACAATATTATCTCTGAACGAACTTCTCGCAAAAACAAAGCTAGACGGGTTAAATAAAAAAGGCCGGCATTTAGGCCGGCCTTTTTAGGTTCTAGCGAGATTCTATTTACATAGAAGCACTAAACCGCACATACAACTGTCTCATGTAGGGATTGTGCAATTCTTCAGAGTAACCTCTGAAAAATGTCTTCGGTGGCTCTTTGTCACCAACGTTAATCGCGCCTACTTTGAAGTCGTATTGCTGGTTATCACCAAACGAATAGCCATACTGGATATCGACTTCATTGTGAGAGTCGATTACACCAAACTGGCCTTTGCCATCCGCGGTTCTCAATGCAAACGCATCGTCTTCAACCTCGTCAATGTACCGGAAGGTGACATTAAAGCTGTGAGCATCTCTGATGTAGTTAAGCATTAGATTGGTTTTCAACTTCGGAGCTGCAACACCGGGGTTGCCGTCATTGCTGAAACCGACCCCATCAAGAATCGGACCACCATCTGAAACCTGTATGTCGTAGGTATTCATGACTGTGGTCTCGCTCATCGCTGTCAATCTGCCACCAAGTAGGTCTAGTGAGTATCTCGCAGAGATGTCAAAGCCATTAGTGGTAGTCTGTCCCGAGTTGAAGTAGCCGAGGTTAACCAGCAAAAGCTCGCCAACCGCTGAAGGACATGCGGTGGGGCCGTCGCTTGGTAATGCGCCAACCAGGAAGTTAACAGGATCTCTTACGACTTTAGGTCCACAAGGATCAGCCTTTACGACCTGAACGACGTCCTCACTTCGGATTTGATTTTCAAATTCAAAGTCGAAGTAGTCAGCATCGATTTGCAACTCGTGGCTTCCATCCCCCCAAGATAATTCAGGGGACCAGCTTAGTCCGATGTTAAAGTTTTCAGACTCTTCTGGTTCCAGGTTTGGATTCTTGGTCAGGATGATGGTCCTGAAGGTTCCCGCGCTATCCGATTCTGCTGGGTTAATCGGGTCGATAACCTGCGCCACGTAAGAGCTTGCATCATTACCGACTACGTTACCTAGAGAAGGCGCCCTGAAAGAGGTACCTGCCGAGAATCTAGCCGTCAGGTTGTCCATGATTCGCCAGTTAATGCCTATCTTAGGATCAGTGGAGTCAACTTCGCCATAGTCCTCTGTTCGTACAGCAAGCTGGATGTCCACTGCTTCATGAATGGGTAAGAACAACTCAGCGAAATAGGCGTCTACACTTCGGCCACCCTTACCTCCTAATCTTGGAGTCAGGAACCCCTGTGCAAAGTTAGTTTGGAAGTTTGGAACCTGTCTTTCACGAATCTGACGACGATGTTGCAGACCTATCGCTAAACCTGCATAGCCGCCGGGCAGTTCGAAAAGATCGCCTGTTACTAACCCTTGGATAACGGTAAGACTTCTTTCAAAGGCTTCACCGGTTCCATCCGTTTGGGCTGCAAATCTTAAGACGTCGAGAACATTATCATTTCCAGATAATGGGGTTCCGTCAGCGTCCATGATTGCGGTGAAAGGTGAGTTATAATCACCAAAAGTTCCGTAAATGTCCTTAGCGAAGGGACTGTAGTAATAACAGTTACCCCCACCTGCAGTCTCGCTGGCAGCTGGACCATCAAATCTGATCTGGCAGTTTGGTCCGCCAAATCCGTTCAATGCATTCTGTATTCTTCGTAGGTCGGTGTCTGGATTTTCTCCATATCGCCTTTGATCAGAATATTGAGCGGTTACATTAAAGCTCCAGGTGTCTGCCCAATCAGCATCTGTAAATTGAGCGAAGTCACCATCCCATGTGAAGGCCACACGATTTGAAGTGGTGTCACCATCTGACTTTGTTGAGCCGTGAGGGTCTCCGTAGGCGATACCCATTGCTCTCCCAGTCCAGGTCAAAGGAACGCCCAGCTCGTTTGCAGGGTGATCAGCTGGCACGATCGGCTTTCCGTTTGTTTGCGGGAAAGTCGCGACGAAGAATGTATGATCCTGAGTCCTAACGAAGCTTGCTTCTAAGGACAGCTGATTTGATTCGTTAAGATCCATGGTCCAGTGCGTGTAGAAGCTGTAGTTGTTCTCATGGGGTGTAATCGAGTTATATGGCTGATAACTTGATCGACAAATACCCACGGGGAACGGTGCTCCATCATACGAAGGTGCGAATTGTCCGCCTCCTGGAACTGGTCCTATTGCAGGACCCGCTTCTGGTAGACAATAAGGGTCTGCGAAGCTCATACCACCCGCCGCATTTGGACCGATGTCTGCGTAAGGGCCTGTTCCCGCAACAGAATGATCGAACAAGGTCGAATAGTTCACAGGATCATTAACACCATTATCTATAATGACATCGCCGCCGGTTGCGGAGACAGGTCTTTGAGTGGTGAAATAAGTGCCTGGCATACCAGTTGATGACGTGTTGTTGATCAAATTGAACGGTCTGTCTTTGTTCCACATGTGATCTTGGCGCTCATAGGCAAAAGCGAACATTCCATGGAATTGATCATTTCCACCTCCAACAATGAATTGAACTTCCTGTTGGCCGCTGTTGTCGATTTGCTTGCCGCCGACACGTACTTCGACTCCTTCGAAGTCGGTACGAGTCATCATGTTAACAACACCTGCTACCGCGTCAGAGCCATACAATGCAGCGCCGCCATCAAGCAATGTTTCTATACGATCCACTGCTATCATAGGCACTAATTGCTTGATGTTGGTGTAGTCTGCACCAGCAGGACCAGTCCAAGTAGAAGCACTTCGCTTGCCATTCAATAGCACGAGTGTCGAAGAGACACCCAGCCCGCGAAGTTCGATCGCTCTCGCGCTTCCGCAACATCCATTTCTCAACCCTCCACGGCCGTAGTTGCTGGGTGAAAAGGTGAATGTCTCGGCGACATCTTCCAAATCTGTCCAGCCGTTGGCTTCAATGTCTTCGAGCCCTACGGTATTTAGAGGTGAAGAAAGGTCTTGCTGGTTTCGGCGCTTAATGTAAGAGCCGGTTACAACAATTTCTTCTATGGCCTCGTCATCACTGGCAGCATGCACATTAAAGCTTGAAAAGCTCAATAGAACAGAGACTGCGGTGAAGATAGAGGCGTACTTTAAAACTCTCATAAGTTCCCCTAGTTATTTGATTTTGCATAAGTAACCTGGCCAATATGTAACCAGATCTCTTTCCCTATCGCGTAAACTAACACGAGCCAGATGCAATCTCTAATATTAATCAATGGTGATTGCTAAGAATTATCCATTTGATCTTCTTATGCTGGCGGATTAAGTTAAGGACAGTGCTTATTTGGGGGAAATAAGTGATGCTTTCTTCATATCGTGTTGTTGAGCTTAGCGACGAACCGACGACCTTTTGTGGGTATCTATTTGCGCTCCTTGGCGCCGAAGTCATCTGTATCGAGCCGCCTGAAGGCTCTGTAGTTCGCTCCATACCGCCGTTTTCCGAGGAAAACGGTGAAAGTTTGTGGTGGCAAGCCTATGCCAGGGGTAAAACCAAAATCAGGCTGGATTTGCAGAAGGACTCGGACCTGAAGCAATTGCATCAATTGGTTTCAGAGGCGGATTTTTTTGTTGAGTCACTGTCGGCCCAATCGGCAAGTGAACTGAAGTTGGATCATGATTCTTTGGAAGAAGTAAACCCTGAGATTATATCTGTGTCAGTGACACCATTCGGTCGAAATGGACCGAAAGCAGATTGGCCTGCCACGGATTTAACTGTTTGGGCTGCGAGTGGCGCTCAGGCGCTGGCGGGCGATTCAGATAGAGCGCCGGTCAGGACGAGTGTCCCACAAACCTACTTGCATGCCGGAGCAGATGCGGTGGGCGGCGCGTTAATTGCTCTACAGGAGCGCCATAAGTCGGGTAGAGGTCAGAACGTTGATGTGTCGGCTCAGCAGTCTGCAGCACAAGCCGCACTTTCGGCGAATCTCGCTACGCACAACAATTCGGAGGTTGTGGTTGAGCGAGCGGCAGGAGGGTTGTCCGGAGCAATCAAAGCTCAGCTTACTTGGCCTTGCGCAGACGGGCATGTCGCAATCGCCTTCTTGTTTGGTCCTGCTTTTACCGAGCCAAATAGAAGGTTACTGTCATGGGTGAAAGAGGCGGGTTTCTGCGATCAGGATGATGTGGATATGGATTGGGGCGCCAGGATTATGGCGATGGCAAGCGGTCAGGAGCCATTTGACGACTATGAAGCTCTTTGTCAAAAGATAGAGGCTTTCACTTTGACTTTGGCTCAGGAAGAGCTGTTCGAAGAAGGTTTAAGGAGAAGTATTTACATTGCTCCAGCCAGGGATATTGAAGGTTTGTTGTCTGAAAACCACTTTGATTCTCGGGGCTTTTGGCATGAAAGTCGGGAGTCGAACCTTCTTCGTCCCGATGGCAAACAGGCTCGAATACCTGGTGCATTTGCTAAATTCTCAGAAACTCCGATTCAGATTCCTCACTTTGACGTCGAAATTACTGATCGAGCGAGTTCCGAAAAGACAGGAGAATTTAACTCCAACCCGCCAGACCTCGATCACTCATTGCCTCTGGCGGGCCTAAAAGTTCTGGACTTTATGTGGGTTATCGCGGGCCCCTTGTTCACGCGTGCTTTGACCGATTACGGAGCAACCGTGATCAAAGTTGAATCGAGTGAACGTAACGAGCCTGCTCGTGCAGCTCCAACTTTTTTAAACGATGAACCTGGACTGGAAACCGGTGTGCCTTTTGCCAATTTTAATGCCGGCAAGCTGGGGATTACGGTGGATCCATCAAATCCAAGTGGTAAAAAGGTGATAGAGGACCTGGTTCGCTGGGCGGATGTTGTGACCGAATCTTTCTCGCCGAAAGCGATGAAAGGCTGGGGGTTAGATTATGAGAGCCTTAAGAAAATTAATCCCAATATCGTCATGTTATCGAGTTGTTTGATGGGGCAAACGGGACCACGAGCCCAGGTTCCTGGCTACGGTAACATGGCGGCCGCCATTGCTGGGTTTTACGATTTGACTGGTTGGCTGGATCGTTCTCCAGCTGGACCATATTTAGCTTATACAGACGGCGTTTCGCCAAGATTTATGCTGGCATCACTGATGGCGGCTCTGGAACATCGACGAGACACTGGAAAGGGACAACATATCGACATCTCACAGGCTGAAGCGGCGATACATTTTCTCGCGCCTGCTGTGCTCGAATACGAAATGAATAACAAAATTTGGCGCAGGCAAGGCAACCGGGATTTGCGGTTGGCCCCCCATGGAGTTTATCCGGTGAAGGGAGAAGATCATTGGATAGCCATTGCTTGTCAGGATGACAGGGCTTGGCATAAGTTGTGTGAAGTAGCCGGATTTTCGTCTGAAAGTTCTGATTCGAGTCTGTCGACTGGAGCAGAGCGGGTGGAGCAATCGGACAGGTTGGATGCTCTTCTGACGGGCTGGACCTGTGGCTTTGAGGGAGAAGAGCTTCAATCTTTGTTGATTTCCTCTGGGGTGGCCTCGCATATTGTGCAAAATTCACCAGAGAGCGTAACCGACCCACAATTAAAATATCGAGAGCATTTTGTGACGGTGCCTCACTCTAGTGTAGGTAACTTTGTTATTGAAGGTTCGAGATTTCGTTTGTCGAGAACGCCGGGTGGTCCTGTTTGTGCAAACCCTGAAATTGGAGAGCATAACGCGCATGTGCTCACCGAAATACTGGGCTACGATGTTGATAGGATGGCCGATGTATTCGCCTCTTTAGCAATGAATTAGGAAGAGTTTTTGGAGGACTTCAACTGATGACCTGTTGCAGCCTGTCGAGATCGACTCGGTTTCGAATCGATCTCGTAGCTCGCTTTACTCTGCGTAATCGAGCCCCTTCGCCTTGGCAACCTCCCGAATGTTCGGGTTTACAGACTCGCGAAAAGGCACGTCGACGATTTCTCCTTCAACAGGAACGCCCGATGATTCCGAATATTCATCAGGTAGCCTGACAAGCAGTTTGGTTCCAATCTCTGACGATGCCGCAGGCACCCAGCCGAGAGCGATATTCGTGTTGAGTTCTGGTGACCACCACGGAGAGGTGATATAGCCCATATCGTTTCCGTTTGTGTCTGCAATTAGCCAGAAATCAGGCGCATAGTCCGTGATTTGCTTTCCGCCAAAGATTAGCCCCACCATTCGCATCTTGAACGGAAAGTTGCCACCATCGATCGCGGCTCGCTGACGCTCGAGCGCTTCCTTACCAATGTAATCAGCTTTTTTGTTCCTTGGTACCTGGTAGCTTAGGTTTACCTGGAAAGGGGAGGTTTCAAAGTCCAAGTCCTGGCCCCAGGATACAATCCCAGCGGCAATTCGACGATGATGGGCTGGAGCAACAACCTGCAGCCCGAATTCTTCTCCGCCTTCTAGTACCGCGTTCCAAACGATTTCAGCGTTCTGGTGAGCATCACGTACATAGATTTCGTAGCCCTTCTCGCCTGTGAATCCAGTTTGACTGATTACTATTTCTACGTCTTTAAGAGTGGTTTCCATGAGTCCGTAATAAGGGATGTCCCTGACTGCCTCACCAGCAAGCTTGGCCATGAGATTTTCTGAGAGAGGACCCTGGATCTGTAGAGGGCAAACATCGATTTCGTCTATCAAGATGTCAAACTTATTGCCGACATTCACACCTTGGAGCCAAAGCATCAGGTCGCTGTCAGAAATAGAAAACCAGAACTCATCGCCGGAAAGTCTTAACAGAACCGGATCGTTTAGTATTCCCCCTTTGTCGTTGCACAGAATTGCATATTTACCATTACCGGGTTTTATTTTGGTGGCATCACGGGTGATGACGTAATTAACAAAAGCCTCAGCGTCTGGACCCTTAACCCTGATTTGTCGCTCAACCGCTACGTTCCACATGGTCACCCGATTAACCAGCGCGTCGTATTCGGCCATCATCCCGCCGTCTTCTGGTTTCACGTATCCCCGTGGATGGTAAATGCGATTGTAGGTCGTTGCTCTCCAGCAGCCCGCCTCGATAGATAGATGCCAGAAGGGCGATTTTCTCACCCGTGTTGAAATTAACAACTGGACAGGAGTGCGGCCGCTCTGTCTTAAATTATAGGGTACTACTCGATCGCTTTGATCGACGCTTGGATGATTTGGATGTGTCATGATTAGTTCCCCCTTTTAAATTGTTTTATTGTGATTATTTATGAACGGACTCTTTTGTTTTCAGGATCAAAGAGCGACCCTTTGCCGACGATTTGGACGGTCATCGGATAGATGCCATCCCCATTTTCGTTGAAGTACTCCAGTGACAATGATTTGCCAGTTATGGCGATATCTTTTGGGAGATAACCCATAGCGACGTGTTGTTTGATTGACGGACAATAGGACATGCTAGTGGTATATGACCTTCGGCCCTTGCTATCCATTAGCACCTCTCCAGTGTCCGCATCGAGAATTGGAGAGATACCAACCGGATAGCGGGCCCCATTTCCTGATACATTCAACGCATCGAGAGTCATCGTGCATAAAATCGCGCTGGGCTCTTCTGTTCTGTGGGTTAGGTGCGCACTTTTGCCATGAAAATCGGCAGCTTTTACCTGAGGTCTTTCAACGGCAGATTCACAAGCATTGTATTCGGTCTCGAGATCCGCGCCCTGGAGTCGAAAACTTTTCTCAAGCCGACGGCTGTTGGCGTAGGTCTCTATACCGACTGGCACCACTCCGACTTCCAGGAGGGCGTCGTATAAGGCAAGACCTTCTTCCCTATCATTGTTGAGATAAATCTCCCAGCCGCTCTCTCCGACGTAAGAAATGCGAGCAGCCCATACCTGGATAGTTTTTCCCTGAGGTAGATTCAATGTTAATTCTTTAGCGGTAACAAAGGGAAAGTTGCCGATATTAATTTCAGCAGGATCGGTCAAGTACCCCAGTGCTTTTTGAGCCTGAGGCCCCCACAACCCCAGGGTGGCTATGTCATGGGTTCTAATGTTGATGTCGGCTTCTAATCCTTGATCATCTCTGTAATTACGTAAAGTAACCCAGTCCCGGTTACCGTCCGCGCCGCCAGTCACGATCCGATAGGAGTCTGTCCCTAACCGAGATATGGTAAGGTCCGCGTGGACGCCCCCGTCTTCGTCGAGAAAATTCGTGTAAATTACGCGCCCCTCTGGTGTTTTGCCGCCGACCTTGGCAACAGAAAGGTATTCGAGCATTCGCTCAGCATCGGGTCCTCTCACATCCATGATTGCGAAGTGAGATAGATTGATCATGCCGGCGGATTCGCTCATTGCCAGATGTTCTGCATTGGCTATCTCGTAGGGCACGTGTCTCCGATCCCACTCGTTGTTTCGAGTTGGTACTGTTTTCAGATATTTAGCGAGTTTTTGTCGATTGCTCTCATAGGCAAACGCCCGCTCCCAGCCGCCGACTTCGTTATCGAAGTAACCGCCCAGCTCTTTTTCTCTAGCGTAAAATGGACTGACAAAGAGTTCTCTTTGGGTAAGGTAGGGTTCTCTGGGATGGACTGCCGGCGTATAAATGGTCTTGGCGTTTTCAAAAGAACGAGTTTTAACAAAGGCTTTTTCTTTTTGAGCTGGATAAAACCTGGCGATATCAAAAGAGTGCATGTCCATCGGCGCTTTACCGTTGACCATCCATTCTGCGCAGAGCCTTGCGCATCCTGGGCCGTCTTTCACCCAGACTGCCTCGCATAACCAGAAGCCTCGGACTTCGGGGCTTTCGCCTATTAAGGAACCGGCATCAGAGGTCACGGAGAGTAGTCCGTTAAAGGAGCTTCTTTCATCCCAACCTAATTCATTGAGTATTGGTGTCGTCGCGAAAGCCTTCTCAAGAGGTTCTGCTATTTCCTCTAAAGTTAAATGACGCATAGAAGGAGAGGTCATTGTTTTGTCTGGGTTCCCGATGTCCTCTGCATCCACGAGGCGTGGTTCTTTGTCTTCATAATATCCCCACTCAAGCATGCCGCCGTGCAGCCTGCCGGTGTCTCTAACATAAGCCGAATTGCCCTGGTCTCTGAGCAGTGGGTACACCAGAAAGTCCTCGGCGCCTTGTGCTTGCGGGAGCGGGCCAAAAAACAGCAAAGGATGCTCGACAGGAGACAGTGGAATTGGAACTCCGGCCATTTCCCCCAATAAGGGACCCCAAATCCCGGATGCGATCACCACTTTATCGGTCCGGATCAATCCTTTATCGGTTTCTACTCCGACTATCCGTCCTTTTTCAATTGCAAATCCTGTTGCAGGCGTATCGGTATAAGTGGTTAGAGCGCCAGTTTCTCTAGCCTTTTCAACGGCATAGCTCACGACATCTTGCGAGCGAGGTATCACCAGCCCCGCGTCAGGATCCCACATTGCACCCTTAATAGACTCTTCATCCAACAACGGGAATTTTTCCGCAGCCTCAGAGGCCGAGATCAAGCTGACATTGGTTCCGAAAGCCTTGCCCGATGAGACTTTGCGTTTGAGTTCTTCCCAACGCGCGTCGTCGTCCTTGCGACAGATTTCCAGCCCCCCTTTTTTTAGAAAGAAGCCGTGGTCTTCATAAAATTTGCGGCTAAAGCCTGTTGCCCAGTTACTTAACTTATCGTGGGTTGTGTTATAGACGAAATCCGAGGCATGGGCTGTTGACCCAATGTCCGAGGGAATGACGGAAGATTTTTCTAAGCCGACGATAGCTTTTTGGCCCAGTTCAGCTAACCAATACGCCAGCATTGAGCCCACGATTCCGCCGACACCGACGATGACTACATCGGCTTCAGTAGTAAAATTTGAGGATTGCAAAGACGGGATTCCTCATCATATTTTTCCGCGATTCTATCGCTGAAATTTGCGTGCGAACAACTGTTTTTTTTTGAAATTTTGATTGCAATTTTTCGAAAAAAAGCGCCTGATTTCGTCCCAAAAATTCACTGTATTTTTCACAGTTTTGGCCCTCTTTTTTTGCTGTATTTTTGGAAAGGAGCTAGCGATTTTGAATCAGCTTGTTAATAAATTTAATGACGGAAATTTTATTGTCACTTCGGAGTTAACACCTCCTAAAGGGACGGATGTCGAAGCGTTATTATCGAAGGCCGAAAATCTCGCGCCTGTGGTAGACGCCATAAACCTAACCGACTCACACGGATCAAAGATGAGTTTGTCGCCTATCGCATCGGCAAAACTGGTTAAAGACATCGGAGTTGAACCCATTTTGCAGATGACAACCAGAGATAGAAATCGTATCGCCCTTCAAAGTGACATGATGGGAGCCTGGGTGCTGGGCATAGAAAATTTGATGTGCATGGGAGGAGATCCGCCCCATCTGGGCGATCACCCTGATGCAAAACCAGTGTTTGATATTCCTACTGAACAACTGATAAGAGCGGCTATGAGCCTTAATGACGGGCATGATCTAATGGCTAATGCGTTGAAGGGTGGTACCGCATTTAATATTGGAGCTGTCATTAACCCTGGGGCCGACGACCTAAAGTCTGAGATCCACCGTTTAGAGAAGAAGGTGGAAAGTGGCGCAACCTATTTTCAAACCCAAGCAGTGTTTGACGTGAACTCTTTTTCCGAGTTCATGGCGCAAATAAAGCATCTGGATATTAGGGTTCTCGCTGGCATTATGCCCATCAAGTCCATCAAGATGGCTCTCTATATGAACGACAACATCCCGGGAATCGAAGTGCCGGATTCGATAATGACTCGAATTGAGCAAGCTAAAGATGTGTTGGAAGAGAGTTTAACGATATCTGCTGAAATCATTCAGGGGTTACAATCTAGTTGTTCAGGCGTGCATATCATGGCGCCTGGTTGGGAGGCCAATATTCCTGCGTTGGTTACGCGATCTGGTCTGGTCAGTTAGTTGTATTGAAAACTTTAAGTTGCCCAGGAACTAAATTCGACTATTGGGAGCAGTGTGTTTTAGGGATTCCTTCAGTCCTTAAAGAATACATTCTCCTCGAGCGGTGCTCTAATTGTTCTAGCATTGTTAGCTGCAATCGACGTGTCTTCATAACCGAAGCTAATGCCGAACAGAATTTTTATCTCATCTTCGATCTCGAATGTCTCTCGGACAAGGTCGGGATAGTGCCCCATAGTTCCTTGTGCGCAACTGGCTAGCCCATGGGCAGTCATCGATAACATTAAAGTTTGCGCGTACATCCCAAGGTCGGCGGCGGAGTTCATGCTGAAGTATTCGTGCATGCCCAAAAACAGGACGTGCGGCGCATCGAACATTTCGAAATTTCTGAATGCTGCTCTAGCTCTACCTTCTCTGTCTTCCCACTCAATGCCCATTGCATCATACAATACCTTGGCGCACCCACGCTGGCGTGCCTTCCAGGGATCGGCGAGACGCCCCTTACTTTTATAATCTTGGTTTGAAGGGACTTTTTCCATGGAACGCCGTATGAATTCCTGTCTCAGGTTTTCTAGTGTTTGGCCAGACGCTACATAGACTTGCCAAGGCTGTTGATTGGTTCCAGAGGGAGACCATTGTGCTAGTTCAAAGACTTCTTTTAATTTTGCCTCTGGCACTTGTTGTGATTGAAAGCCTCGAACCGAATGGCGGTTCATCACTGCGTCTTTTAAAGATACTTCCATAGCGAATACTTACTCTCAGTTAGATTTTTTGTTTGGTCTAGGCGGACAACCTTGCGATTACCACTCTTTTTATTTTAGATGGGTCTCTCACCTTTAATGGTCACTCTGTGCATATGTCTCCTTTCTCCCGGGTAATCATTGAGCGCGTTGTGGAATACGCAACGATTGTCCCACATAGCTAACGATCCCTTTTCCCATTTGAATTGAGTAACGTATTTTTCTTGAGTTAGATGTTTGGTCAAGAACGAAAAAATGGAATGGCTCTCTTCATGTGACCAGCCTTTAATTCGATGGGTATGGGGTTTGCTGCAATAGATGCTTTTGTTACCCGTCTCTCCGTGAGTACGCATCAACGGATGTTCTACTTCAGACTCTGCAAATTCCTCGTTTCCTCCATAGGAGGGCCCGAGTTCTTTTTTCATCTCCTTTTTATCGTAGCTCCCGCCGGAGCCATGGACCATCTTGGGTGTGAAGACGCCTTTCATTTCTCCAAAGGTGGATTTCATACCATCACTGAGGTCTTGATAGGCGGCTGTGGCATTGGCAAACAGAGTGTCACCTCCATTCTGTGGGACCTCGATCGCATAGAGTAGCGTGGCTTTGGGAGGTACTTCCTTGTAGGAAGAGTCAGTGTGCCAAGCTCCTCCAAAATTAATTTTTGTTTCTGGTTCTTTGATGATAGGGATAACGTTTGGATGCGAGTCAACTGACTGCATGAACGGATAAGTGTCTAGTTCGCCAAACAGCTCACCAAAGCTCGCCTGTTGTGTCGGGGTTAAATTTTGGTCTCTAAAAAAGACGATGTGATGTTTTAGCCAAGCTTGATGAATCTCGCTGATTACATCTTCTTCAAGGTCCTGACTAAGATCCACGCCAGATATAATCGCACCCACTGGACCTAGGCTTGTATCTACTTCAATTGTTTTCCACATGGCGCTATCCCCTCTTTGCATTTCATGCGTGGCCCTGATAATACTTCACTATCAGTTGACGCGTAAACCAAGGGAGAACACACGTGGAGCAAAAAAAAGTTGTGGTTTTTAATGGAGATGATGCATCCCCCGAAGTCATGATTCCTGTCGTAGAAATTCTTGAGGGAATGGGATTGCCCATTAGTTATGAGTATCCGTTGATAGGTCAGGACGCGATTGATTCGGTTGGAGAAAATTTCCCAGATTCTACCCGAGCCTCTATTGATGCTGCTGACGCCACTTTTTTTGGGTCGACCAGTGGGCAAAGTACTGCGGCTTTGTTTTATCTCAGGTGGGGAAAGCAAACCTATGCGAACGTTCGACCGTGTGAGTGGATGCCCGGATTTAGATCGCCGCTAGCGAATCCGGAGGGAATCGATTTTGTGGTGATTAGAGAAAATTTAGAAGATCTTTATTTAGGATTAGAAGGCGATATAGAGGATTTACATGCTCTGAATTTCTACTCCAAGCACGCTCGTAGTAATCTGACTGATCTTGGCCCCGGTCGTTATGCAATCAAGGCGATTACCGAAAAGGGCTCAGAGCGGATCATTCGGCATGCTTTTGAGTTAGCCACGAAACGAGCGGGTAAGAAAAAGGTGACTCTTACTTCGAAGTACAACATGCTCAGCCATTCAGACGGTCTTTTTCGTGAGATCGGTCAATCGCTTGCGAGCGACTACCCAGGAATCGATTTCGAAACCTTTATCATCGATGATTTTCTCTGTCGGATGATCAGTGATCCACATGCATTGGATGTGGTTGTTATGCCAAATCTGTATGGCGACATCATGTCAGACGGAGCGGCAGGCTTGATTGGTGGATTGGGATTAGCACCCTCTGGTTGTTATGGAGATGACTATGCGTACTTCGAGTCTGCTCACGGAACGGCTCCCGACATTGCCGGTCAAAATATTATCAATCCTACCGCAACTATATTGTCGGCCTGCATGATGCTCGAATATCTGGGTTTTGAAGAAGCCGCTATCAGGTTAAAAAATGGTTTGGCAGGTATCTATGCAGCAGGGAATTTGTTAACAAGGGACCAGGGAGGAAACGCAACGACGACAGACTTTTGTGATGCCATCAAGGAGCTTACAAAGTGACCGATTCTGAGGGCCTCAGTGCTGTCTTTTTGGCAGGGTTTTGAATAATGTTAATATTGGTCTGTTAGCGAGTAGGAAATAATGGGTGTGTCTCCAATGCAAGTGTCTCCAATAGAAAATAAAACCTTTGGTGCAGTAATTACAGGGGTCAAGCTTGCTGAAATCGGTGAAACGGATTTTGCTCAGATCAAAGAGGAATTTTTGAAATATGG
>CAJWGQ010000053.1 GCA_913041025.1 uncultured Gammaproteobacteria bacterium
CCAATAAACTCATCTTCAAACGAAAAATACTTTGCGCTTCGTTTCTGGTCGAAGATTCTACTAAGGCTGTATTTAATGATGGTCTGCGAAAATACTTTAGATTCGTTAACTTGTTTTTTCAGCTCAGCAGCCCCAAATCCCCTTAAACTCAGATCAGTAAGCTTCCTAAACTGCAGCTGCATGCCCCTCCCAGCGATTGCTTCGGCAAACCCTATCGGATCATCTTTGGTAAAGGTCTGGGTTGCTTTGATTCCTGTCTCTGGATCTTTTTCTCCATAAGCGAGGATCGAGCCCTCTAAAATGAGAAAGACTTTATCCTGTTGCTCGAACTCAAAATCCTCGTTAACGCCCACGTCAACCAACTCGAAATAATCGCGGGCATCTTCAACTAATCTTTCGAAGGAAAACATTCAAACGCTCGTGTTCTCAGAGACAAGGTCATTCTTTGTGCTGGTCTCTCGCATTTAATCTGACAACTCCAACAAAATATCTATACCAAGCTCATTGGCCACCGAGTCGAGCCGATCATGCAAGTCAGCCAGATCAACATCCGATGGTACAAGAACCTGAGCATCCGCAAAAAACATTTTGTCTCCGGACATCGGAGCCGCCCTGACACTGGTTTCTAAATCAACCACATTGATGCTCTGCTGCGACATCTCAGTCGCAACCTCTTGCAAAATACCCGGCCTATCCAATCCTACAATATTGAGTTGGTAGTTGAGGGTATCTGCATCCGTTCTCTGAACACCAGATTCTTCCAAATAAACCGACAGTTCTCGTACCTGTGAGATCTCAGCCTTAAAGCGTTCAATTAGAGCGGCTGGCAGTTCTACCAAGGCGATGCCAGCGAACCTGCCGCCCATTCTTGACATCTTACTCTCAAGCCAATTTCCCTCGTGCGCGCTAACGAGAGCGCTAAGTTCCTGAACGATCCCAGGCCGATCCACGCCCACAAATGTCAAAAGCAGATTAATCGTCAATATACACCTCGCCGAGTTAGCCAACCCGCTTCAGGTTAACCAGACAAACAAAGCCCAGATACGAAGCAGCCCACCAATCGCAATTATCTGCACTCATTACTGACCTGACCACCTTCTGATCAAACGGTTGACCGAGCAGCTTTTAAAGCTTGGAATGCGCTCCATCACAGAAGGGCTGTTTGTCAGTTTGTTTGCATCCACAAAGATACATTTGTCGGCTCTTCTCTGCCTCAAATTTCATCGGCACAAATGACGTTCCTTTGTGAGAGCCATCACAAAACGGTTGGTTATCACTTTGACCGCAAGAGCACCAAAAATAGGTCTTACCCTCTTCAACCTCTACCATATACGGCGCTTTTTGCGCCACGACAGCTTGATCTTCCATCTGTTTCCCCATTTTTCTTCACGTCGAACACGTTACACCAAGCAATTTTTCGCGCCAAGCGACTTATTGCGCCGTCTTTTTTAGAAATTAAAGGTTAGAAACGATCCTGTGGCATCAGGCGAATAAAAGCTGCTCAATCAGCTTGAGTTCGAAACTGCGGTCCGGTGGCTTCTCCGACTATATTTGGAGCATCTGGAAGCTGGTCTTGAGGCGGCCACAAAACGGGCATGCCATCACCACGAATTTGTTCGCCCACCTCGATATGCTCCCGGTCTAAAGGGAAAGTCGGCCATGACTTAATGCGCCTAGCCCCGGAGTAAATATAGACAACCGTAAACACTCGACGAACTTCCTGGCTCTTGTTACTTGCAGCCTGATGAACCGTCAACCCATGGTGCCATATGACCGATCCAGCTCGTACCTCGACATACTCCGGTTTTCTACCCCCTAAGGCAGAATCGTTAAGAATCTCGTAGGGATCGGTCGAATGAGTAATATCCACCACTTTCAGTCGACCCGCCTTATGAGAACCAGGCACGTAGGCCATCGCGCCATTTTCTATGGTGACGTCTTGAAACGGTATCCACGCGCTGACCAGTGGCTCGTCACCTATAGGCCAGAATGTTTGATCCTGATGTGGGGTTGTTTCTCTACCTCCTGGCTCTTTGTAAAGAGCCTGGTCCTGCCACATACGGACACTGTCCACTCGCATCAGCTGCGCTGCTATGCCAGCCAAGCCAGAGTGGCAACTCAAAGGGCGGATCTCTTCGCTCGTTTCCCATAAACGCATGCACTGAATAAAAGACTGTTCGTAGAGGCTTTTTTCGGCCACCGACCTTTCATCTTTTTGAGTCCGTGCGCCAACCTCCGCATCTACGGCAGGTCCGTAGCGTTCAATTTCTTGTTGAGAAAGCGCGCCAGGCGTTACCAAGTATCCCGACAACTCGTAGCTAGCGATCATTTCTTCCGACAAGCGAATAGGAAAATCAGTATTCAATGCAGTAACGACCAATCGGGTTCACTCTCCGGGTGACTTAGCGTGCCATGCGCATTTTTTATCACCCGACGCTGTTCGTCTAGCCAATGCTTCCAATCTTCACAAGGAACCAGCTCATCGTTTCGCAAGGATTGAGCATGAGCAAGCAACTCTTGCAGGGACGTTTGTACCGATAAATTCTTACCTGAAAGGTTGTTCATCTGAAGAGGGTCCTCCTGCAAATCATACAACTGCTCCCTCCCGTCAAGCCAACGCGCATAGGTGTGGGTGCTAGTTCGGATTCCTCGCCACTCCGCACCGTTTTCAAACCAGTCAAACCACTTCGAAAAATTCATGATAAAGGCGGCATCCTGTTCAATACTCTCGTTATTGCGAAGTGTCTCAGAACGATCTTGTCCTTCTATACTTCGTGGGACCCTCAATCCAGCCAGACCACAGAGCGTCGGGAACCAATCCACCATGTTCATGATTTGCTGCGTTCGTGTTCCCGGGGTTATCGTTCCAGGATAACGGATGATCCCAGGCACATGTATTGACGCATCGAATGGGTTTTTCTTTGACCACGGATTTACGCCCTGGGATCCGGCCTGAGTTCCGTGGTCGGAAGTAAATAATACGATCGTGTTTTCAGTGAGACTTTTGTCGTCCAGATACTTCAGTACTCGTCCCACCATTTCGTCAACTGCCAGAATCATTGCGAGATAATGTCGATACATCTCGCGAGATACCTCTAATTTTTGGTCGGGAACGTTAACCGGCAATTCAATCTGGTCTGGTATATCTTCATAGAAACGCCGAGGCGCAAACTCAAAAGGAGTAAAATGAGGTTGGTGAGGAGATAAAACTAAACAGAAAGGCTCATCCGCAACGGAATCCATGAATTCAAAACCATACTTAAGCAACCCTTCGGTCTCATAGCCTTCCCATCGCTCATAATTCCAGTCGTCTTTGTGGACGAAACCATCGAAATAGACCATGTGTTGATTGTAGGCTCTCCAATAATCGAAGCCTAAGCGATCTCTTCCCTCTGGCACCCAGTCCGGGTGCTGGGGCATCCTATCAATCGCTGGCCATAACCCCGTGTGAAGATGCCATTTACCCACCCAGCCGGTCTTGTAACCCCAATGAGCAAAAGTATCTCCCAAGGATATTTCCGAATGGCGTGTTCGAGTTGTATTGATCAAGTGACCGGTTGTTTGGGGATAGCGTCCTGTGACCAACATGGCTCGTGCCGGAGTGCAAACTGGACAATTAGAGATGGCGTTATCTATCGATAACCCCTCTCTGGCCAGTCGATCAATATGAGGAGTTTCAATCTGAGTCTCACCAAACAATGGCAACGACTGAGCGCGAAGCTGATCTGGATAAATCAAGATCACATTAGGTTTTGTCATGACAAACCAACCGCATCAAAATAGATACACTCCACTACACGTCCATCAACGCCTACTCTTCCCCTGTTTCTTTGTCCAAAATTCAATAAGCAAAACGCGTCAAACATGATTCTTAGTCAAGGATATTTAGAAAAGGCAAACTCAAACCCCTCGCTTCTCTCCAGAACGATATCCGCAAAGCTGGGCATCTCCTCGAGCACATAGCGCGTTAACCTCTCATAATACATGACGAATCGATAGACCTGCTCCTTGGTCATTATTTTCTTTAACATTTCGGGGTCCGACAACGTCTTCTCAAGCGTTTGCTCTTGCAGCCAACGACTTTCATACACATGCTCCATACTGGGCACTTTAATCAACAACAACAAATCGAAACGATCAAAAAGCTCTTGATAGTCGCTGCTGAGCTCGGAATTACTCCACCTGGACCATACACCGTCTGGATCTTCCTCTTCCTCGAGTGTGTTCATCGGACCTTTCCAATTCTCCACAGGCAAAGGTCGAGCTCCGCCACACCAAGCATCAAAAAATATAAAGTCGGGTCTTCCTTTATAGCGCCTCCATGATTCTCGCGGAAAATGCTGATCCAAGGGTTTAGAGAACGAAGGGATAGCTGTTAACGTGTCCTCCTTAGCCTGAGACAACGACTCCAGAGTTTCTAAGCCAAGGCCTACGTCATGAGTCCCTGGAACACCTCTAACCGCGCACATCGGATGAACCGAAGCCGCTATCCGTTCTCGTTCCTCTCTGGTTTTGTAAATATCGTCAATAGAAAATCCAACCGTTTTGCGATCATAGCCGACTTGAAGCGCTAGCTGGACGAACTCCGAGAGGGTCGTTTTTCCCGAACCTTGCCCTCCTGTAAAGCAAATAAACAGGGGTCGGTCATCTTTTTCCAATGAGTTCAGATAGACGGTCAGCGGCGCTACTGTTTGTGCGAAAAACGCATCGGAGATTCCTTCTATCTTGAGACTGTCAGCTAACTCCTTAAGTTTGAACTCAGTGTTATGAAGCAGCTCTAGACAATCCGTATTAACTGTTGAAGGGAAAACTGGCATGCTAAAACCCTATCAATTACTCAAAACGTATGGTCTACAGATTTCGCGTTGTCTTCAAGCGGGAGAATCAGACCACGTTACACGAATTCGTTTATGGTGAAACTGACCGATCTTCCTGAATACGAGCGAGACCACCTCTTATCAAAGAATGGCCGACCGTTGGGTCCTGCAGCCTGGACTGATCTAAAAAAACCGGTCTCGGATCTTAGAGTCGCACTGATCACCACCGCTGGTATTCATACCCGAGACGCAGATGCCTTTAACTTTACTGATGCTTCCTATAGACCAATTTCGAAAGATCAAAAGGCTTCGGATATTGTCATGTCCCATAGCTCAGTGAATTTCGATAAAAGCGGCTTTGTCGAAGACATCAACGTAGTCTTTCCTTTGGACCGAATCCATGAATTGGCTAAAAACAAAAAACTAGGATCCGTTGCCGACATTCATTACAGCTTCATGGGGGCCGGCCTTGAACCAGAAGCATTTGAGAAAACCGCATTGCAAGTGGCAGGACTATTAAAGCAGGATCAGGTCGACGCGGTTCTCTTAACACCAGTCTGACCCAACTGTACCCGCTCGGTCGGAGCGCTAAGCTACTATCTTGAACGAGAGGGCATTCTCACGGCCGGGATCAGCCTGGTCAGAGAAAACTCCGTCAGCATGCAAGTACCAAGAGCGCTTTGGGTGAGCTTTCCTCTAGGACGCCCTTTAGGAAAACCAGCAGACGCCGTGTTTCAGACCAATGTCATTGAGGCGATGCTAAATTTACTGAACAAACCCAAAGGCCCAGTCTTGGAGGACTATCCCATTGACCTTCCGGCTTCAGAGGTTCATGCGGAGGCGACCTGTCCGATAAATTTCACCAAGCGGACCAAAGAACACACAAGTTGGTCAGAGCGCTTAAACGAAGAATTATCGTTGTTGCTCCCGTGGCATGAACTCTCTAAGCAGCGGCGGAAAGGCCGAACCCTGACGAACTCGACTATCAATTCGAAAAGAGAATCGATCGAAAGACTCGCTAATTTACTAACAGCAGAATCAATACCCCCGACCGAATTTACCTGGTTTAAAGAAGCCATCGAGGAACTCAAATTTTTCTATCTGGAAGCGATGACCGCACGACCCGGCCAGCCTAATCAACATGCACTAGAGGTGATTTTCTGGACAGACACGGTCTTGGGAGAAGCTCTGATCGAATGTCATAGAATACTTGAAGAGGCTGGACTCGGCGCGATGGGTCGCATCATTGCACCCCGGCATGCACTAGAACTAACCAGTAAAAAATAATTTTCAAAAGAAAGGACATAGAGATCCCGAAATACTAGAAGCCAAAGCAACATATGTGAAAAGCGAGCCGCTCAGAGATTCAGTTTACAACCGATTTCGCTGCCTATTTTTTTAAAGCCTAGCTGTAAGTTAATCTGGAACATAGGATTATTCTCCTCATTGTCCGTAAATACTCTTTTGTAGCCTTTACTCTTTAGATCTTCCAACGCGAACACCTTCAACGCCGTGCATATCCCTTTACGACGATATTCGGGAAGAACGCCGGTCAAATCTGTAGACAATGTATCCGTCGGCTTGTCAGATCTATCATAGCTCGAAAGCGCGACCCACCGGCGCTCATGCAGAACAATATAAATATCGTCGGACTCAAACCAAGGTGCGAACAACGAAGATTTCCAATATTCAAAATCCATGTTCGGTTCGACCAGGTCCGTTGGCACATCCTCTTCAACGCTGTGCCAAAGCGAGAACAGCTTACGCTGCCAATCAGCCTCACTCTTTTGAAGTTGAGTTAAAGTTTCTACACGAAAGTCGCTCTTATTGAATCGCTGAGTCTGCTTGGAAAATCGCTCACCTTTAAAGTCATCTAGATCGATGATCGAGACAAAGTCCGTTAGCGACACTTCAAAACCATTAACAGTATAGAGCTCTTTCATGAAGTCGCTTTCCTTAAACTCGGCCCTGAGCGTTTTTACACCCTCAGTTTGTCGAGCCCTAGCAATTTGTTGCTTCAAGTAAGACTGCGCGCTTTCGAAGTATCGACCCTCGTTGGGGATCGCCAAGTTTGAGTCAAGTAAGCTCTCATCAAAGGCCCACTCATCGTGGCCCATATAACCATAACCAACAATATTCCCGTCGATCTCTATGAATTCACAGACCGCATTGCATTTTTCAGGGATCAAATTTGCGTGATACTTAATCATGCTCGGCGAGCCCCAGTCTTTCACGTGATAATCGAGCGTATTCTCCAACTCGTAAAGCAGGGCAAACTCTTGGTCAGTACTATTGAAGGGCAAGGTTCTAAATTTGAGATCGCTCATAATGGACTAATGTACCCCCATGAATTCTGAAACACACTTAAGCCGACTCAGATCAGAAATGTGAAGCGCTTAGTTTAACGTCAGCGAAAGCCCAAGCCTTTTGCCAAGCCTCAAGGATCTCTGCCGCTTCTCTTTCTTTATCTTGGGCAATGAGCGCTTGTCGAAGACCAAATAGCGACCATCCGTTGTTTTGATTCCAGCGTAAATCTCTCCGATAAACTGCCTCGGCTCGTTCGGCTTGTCCTGCGCGCAGCAATGCAGCACCCAAGTAATGGCGCATGGGCTGCGCCCAGTCAGGAGGTTCTGTGTAGTTATTTTGATCTTCTATTGCCACACCTGCCAGAAAGGCAGCGATCGCACCAGGAAGGTCACCACTCGCCATCAGTAACTCGCCTTCGAGTCCATGAGACGCCAGTTTCAGCACGGCCGAGGCAGGAGTGGCTCCCACTCGATATTCATCTGCGTTGGGCGCATCTGCGATTGCCCTGAGCCTATCAAGTGCTTTTTCAGCCGCCTGGATATTTCCTTTCGCCAAATGCGCACTTCCCGAAACATACGCCCAAATACCATCTAAGTAGGGTGTTCCTTGGTGAGCGGGTTCTAAAGCTAAAAGCTCGTCCCATTTACCAAATATCTTTAACACCAGCCACGGCGCAGATACTCGCTTTTGTCCACTTCTAACCTGATTTGCATCACTCCCCACTCGATCAGCCATATCCCACGCCGTTTGAATAGCAGTTTGAGAGTTCCCCTGAACTGTGGCCGCATAACGAATAAAATCCATTGCGTGTCCAGCATGTATTTGATGTGACAACGGATACGTACCAATGTCGGGTAGAGGATAATCACCCCATAACTTTGCGAACTCTAAATCCACCGCTTGAGAACGAATATTACTCTCGATGGCCTTCGCATATTGTCCTACACGCACATAAATATGAGCCGGCATATGAACCACGTGACCCGCAATCGGAACAGTCGCTTCCAACGCATCCGCAGAAACCAGAGCCCTCTCAGGCTCCAACGACGCCTCGATGAGGTGAATGTGCAAATGCAAAACTCCAGGGTGCGATTGGTCTTCGTGAATAATGTATTCAAGGGCCTCGGCTACCGGCATCGTTTCTGATTTAGGGTTGCCCTCGCTATCCCAGTAGTCCCAACGCCCTATCGACATATAACTTGCCGCATAGAGAGCGGCTATATCAGGGTCCTTTGGAAACTCTTTATTGAGTTGTCGCATAGCGCCTAGATAAGCCTGATCCCGGATATCCGGATCCGGAATACTTGCCTGGTCATAGAGTACGTACATCGCCTTAATCAATTTCGCCTCAAGAGGACTTGCAAGGTCAATGCGTTCCATGGCATTTTTGATCGCTTTCAACCCCTCACCTAGCGGATCGTCTGGCATCCCAACGTAACGCGAGTTCGGATTTGGCCCCATAGCATGAGCCATCCCCCAATAAGGCATCGGATGATCTGGTTCCAACCTAGCGGCTTCTTGGTAAGAGGCAATCGACTCAGGAAAATAAAATCCCCACGCAAACCTCAAACCTTGATCAAAAAAGGCCTGAGCTTGCGCATTCTTTGTTGAAATTTCACGGCTATAGGTTCCACTACCAGGCACTAAGACCGCCAGAGCCTTATCAGGAACTGGATTGGCCGCAACTTGTATTGTGCAAGTACAACCAATAAGTAGGGTAGAAGCCAGGAAAGCTCGCAATAACATCAAATATCTCTCTTGTAGCAGTCGCCACAGACTATCATAGATCTCATTAGCTAATCTCAGCTTTAGCTCCACTAATACCTTTATCTGCTCATCATGTTTATTGATCGTCTGCCGTAAATAAATTTCTCGTAAAATAGGTCAAAAATTGGAGACCAGTAATGAGCGAGAAACTGTTATTTCAGGGAGGTTGTCACTGCGAGTTGATCAAGTTCGAATTCAGATCTCCCAACGAAGTGGAGGTATGGACTTGCAACTGTTCGATTTGTTCTGTCACCGATTTCCATCACCTATTTGTGAGGCACTCTGATTTCACTTTAGTCAGTGGAAAGGAATTTTTAACCTCATACCAATTCGGCACTCAGACAGCCGAACATTTGTTTTGCAGAAGGTGCGGCGTCAAGAGCTTTTATCAACCTCGCTCTCACCCAGACTCTTACAGTATTGATATCAGGTGCGTGAAAACGCCACCTGCGATAGGCCGAGTGGTCGAGTTTGATGGGAAAAACCATCAGGGAGCCGTAGAGTAAAAAGCCAGCAGCAACTCTTTCAAATCACTGCTGGCCCTATCGATGCCAGAAAGAAATTGAGGTCCTTAGAGCACCTCGAATAAACCTGCTGCCCCCATACCTCCGCCGATGCACATGGTGCAAACAACGTACTTCACGCCACGACGTTTACCTTCGATCAACGCGTGAGCTACCATTCTCGATCCTGACATACCATACGGATGGCCTATTGAAATAGCACCGCCGTTAACGTTTAGATTTTCATCCGGTATTCCGAGAGTGTCCCGAGAATAAAGCACCTGAACAGCAAACGCCTCATTCAGTTCCCAAAGCCCTATGTCATCCATCGAAAGACCATTCTTCTCGAGCAATTTCGGAACAGCAAACACCGGCCCGATACCCATTTCGTCAGGGTTCGTACCAGCAACGGCAATACCGCGATAGGCGCCCAGAGGCTCTAGACCACGCTGTTCAGCCAACTTCGATTCCATGACCACACAGGCCGAGGCCCCATCCGAAAGCTGCGACGCATTTCCTGCCGTCACGTGCTTGCCCTCTTTGATCACCTGGCCATTAGCAAAGACTGGCTGCAGACCTGCCAGGCTCTCCGCAGTGGTTCCAGGGCGATTACCCTCATCCTTATCTAGAGTTGTTTCAATCTCGTTGACTTCGCCCGTCTCCTTATTCTGGAGCTTCATGACAGACGGAAGAGGAACTATCTCATCATCAAACGCGCCTGCCTGTTGAGCCGCCGCAGTACGAGCCTGAGACTGAGCCGAATACTCGTCTTGGGCTTCGCGACTAACGCCATAGCGCTCTCCCACGATTTCAGCCGTCTCGATCATCGCCATGTATAGTTCAGGCTTATTCGCCAACAAATCAGGATCCGGAATCGCAAACATATCCCCTGTCTGATTCATAGAAATTGATTCAACACCACCACCAACAGCCACGTTCATACCATCGGAGATGATCTGCTTCGCAGCCATACCGATCGCCATCATCCCAGAGGAACACTGGCGATCTATCGACTGACCAGCCACCGAATCTGGCAAGCCCGCCTTCAGTAGGCTCTGGCGAGCCACGTTCTGAAACCCTGAACCCATCTGGATTGCCGCACCCATAATTACGTCCTCAACTTCAGCAGAGTCTACACCCGCACGCTCGACCGCATGCTTGATCGCGTGGCCGCCCATCGTTGGAGACGTGGTGTCATTAAACGCCCCTCGGTAAGCCTTGCCTATCGGAGTTCTTGCTGTTGATACAATTAAAGCTTCTCGCATTGTGTCTTCCTTATTTTTCTAGATTGCTTTTTTCGACTATCAATTAATATGATTCCATTGTACGGGTGATAGCCGTCTTTATGTACTCAATTTCAAACCTGACTGCAAACTTCAGCCTTAGAGGCTTAAGAAATATTGAAAGGTTTTGCATTTTTCCTAGTCTTCTCTCATCGGTTAACATGATCCAACCAGAAAGATACAAGTAAAGGCCTGCACTTTATGGTGTTAACAAGAAAAGAGATTGTCCACAAATCTAAGGAAGCGAAACAGGAAGTCAAAAAAATACCCGTACCTGGCTTGAAGGGAAAACTTGAACACCTAAAAGACTTTGCTTCTGAACTTATTCGACCTCGTCCTATCGACATCTGGCTTCCAGAAAATTATGAAGCCGAATCTGCTGATCACTTTCCAGTGATTTACATGCACGACGGACAAATGATATTTCACCACGAGGAGTCTTCTTTGGCAGGAATGGACTTGTTCTGGGATGTCGATAAAACAATCACAAAACTCACGAATGAGAAAAAAATCAGGCCTGCCATCGTGGTCGCTGTGTGGATGTCGGACTGGGCCAAAGGAGCCCGCGGGGCCGAATTCATGCCACAGAAGGTAGTGCCGAGCGAGGTTTGGAAAGAAATGCTCAAAGACTCCGATAGTTTCGCAACAGAAGTAGGTGGGGAATCTATATCTTCTGACAACTATCTCAGATTTTTTGTCGAGGAACTCAAACCCTTTGTCGACAACAATTATCGGACGCTCACGGGAAAAGAAGAGACTTTTATTGCGGGATCCAGCATGGGCGGCTTGATTTCAGCCTACGCAATAGCTGAGTATCCCGAAATTTTTGGAGGAGCTGCCTGCTTGTCTACGGATTGGTCAATAGCGGACGGCCTTGCTGTAGACTGGTTCAACAAGAATTGGCCCTCAGCGGGTGAGAATCGCGTCTATTTCGATTATGGAACAGAAACCTTTGATGCTCTCTATGAGCCTTATCAGTTAGAGATGGACAAAGTGATGCGTAAGCATGGCTACCTGCAGGGCGAGGACTGGATTACTCGCCGTTTCGAGGGAGATGATCATCACCCTAAAGCTTGGAGAGAACGCTTTCATATTCCGTTAGAATTTCTACTAGGAACCAACAACCAATAAAAAATCGTTAAAGCAAAGCAGTCTTGCCAGCGAGGCCTAGCTTTCTTTTTGCGCCAAAAGAACGGAGGACATTCCACAGTCAGGGTCGTTAGGCACAAAGTCTAAAACTCGCATATGCAGGTTCGTTAGTATTTTTTCGTAAGTCTCAAACGAAAAACTCGCATGATAAATCTCTTCCGCTCCAACTCGACCTACCACTTCGCCATAATGATCGCCCACTGTTACTAAAAGGACACCCTCTGGCTGAAGATGTTCTGAAAGTTTGTGAAGAGTTAACTCTTGGTCATCATGGTTTAAATGAAAAAAACTGTGCCAGGCGATAATTCCGTCGAACCTAGTGCTTAGAGAAAGTATCCGCATGTCCATCTCATGCCAATAATGATCCGGAAATCGTCCCCGAATAATTTCAAGCATAGTCCTGGAAAAATCTAGCCCCTCTACTTCGAACCCCTTGCTAATCAAATACCGAGCGATGGGTTCACCAGCTCCACAACCGACATCAAGAACTTTCGCACTTTTTGGTAATAGGTCAGAAAATCGGTCTAGCCAGCTTTTTTCCTCAAGCCTCTTTGAACGCTCACTGTCAAATAGTCTGGCATTTCGCTCATAAATACCTCGCGTATTTTTCTCTAGTGTATTCAATAGCCTTTTATCGATCACATCATCCTCTACAGAAACTGCCCAGGAAATCACCTAAAAGATAGCCTCACCCTCAATAAATGAGAAGACCCAGCAATGTAACCTTTACTTCACATTTTCTTGATGTTAAGTTCACGTTACATATTCAAACGAGTTGATCATCATGGATCTAATCATCCCAATCATGGGCATACTGGCCGGCATCATTATCCCAATTGCTGTATTTGTCTGGCTTTATTTCGAAGAAAAAGGCAAAAGAGAAACCGCACTCGAAATAGCCAAGCACCTGCAAGATCCCACCAAGGTCGAAGAGCTGATGAGCATTTTTGAAGAAAGAAAGAAAGAGCCGGTAGATTACAGACGAGGAGGAGTCATTACGCTTTTTGTTGGAATAGGCATATACCTCCTAGGTGTAAGCAAGATGGGGTCCTTCTTCGAAGGCATCGGGCTTTTGGTCGGCTCAATCGGCATAGGGTGTGTTATCGCAGGATATTTTTATCCCAACACCAGCGAGGAGCTCACCAATGCTGTGGAAGAATTCGAGAGAAAGTAACTAACAATGAAATCGAATTTATCAAACCACTGGACAGAACTTTCACATGTAATCGGCGTTGGCACAGGGTTTTTAATCTTTTATCTAGCCCATACTTTGGGCTACGCATGGGAATTGAGTTTCTCGATGGCTTTTACGTTGGGCTTTTTCACCAGCACCTTGTCGAGCTATAACTTGAGTCAGAGATTCGGTCGGGAAGAAGCCGGGAATCTGTCCCAAGCGATCGAAAATTTTGAAAAACCCGAGAGAAGTTAAGACTTGGGAAAGAACCATAAGAAACTTTCGAATGAACTTGAAGAGTTCAGAAAAGCCGCGGGGTTAACCCAACAACAATTGTCAGAAAGCGCGGGGGTCTCAAGAAAAAGTATCAACGCAATCGAAAATGGCGTTTATATACCCTCTACCGTTCTCTCACTAAAAATCGCGAAAACTCTTAATTGCTCGGTAGAAGATCTGTTTCAGTTACCCTAGGACTCGCAGGATATTGTCTAGCTGAAAAATGCGAAGCCAAAGAGGTATCTTTACTCTCTTTTAGAAAGCCGAAACAAAAAAGTTTCCGAATAATTTTCGTTACGAGGACGATTCCCGTACTTTTCTTCCCACGCAACCGCGAACTTTTTAAAAAAATCAGCATTCAGAATTCGTTGTGCTTTCAACTTGTAGATACTATTCCCGGATTTAAGGACGACTCGAGGATCCGACTCTATATTTTTAACCCAAGCTGCATAATTATCGCCTGCGTATACGTAAGGCTGATTTTCTATATTAACAATCCACAAATTGACCGAATAAGGTTCTGTAGGGTTCGTCTCTAACTGAATAATCTGGCGCTCAATTATTGTTTCCCAATAGTCAGGGTATTCCTCGTTTTGTCCGCTTAGTTTTCCGCTGCTGAACGGTAGGTAATGGCATCCAACAAATAGTAACAACCAAGGAAGAAAATATAGGGTTCTCATAAAATCACGAATTAGTTTTAAGGTAAGATTAATGGACGCTTAAATTTTTTTAAAGGTAGGCGAGAAAGATTGAAAACAGATCTAACGAAATTTTAAGAATATGTTCGTCTTGTTACCGATTCACATCTTATCCGGCGCGCTCGCTCTCGTTAGTGCTGCAGTCGCACTCTACTCTGTAAAAGGCAAAAGAACACACATCCTCTCCGGAAAAATCTACTTTTGGAGTATGGTAACTATCTTCCTGACCGCAATCCCTATGTCGATCGCCAGCAGTAATATTTTTTTATTCCTTATAGCAATCTTTTCTTTTTATCTCGCATTTGCGGGGATGCGGTTTGCCAGAAACAGAAATGGCGTTCCAACCAGGTCAGACTGGCTCGCCGTCTTTTCAATGATGTTATCCGGAATAGGCATGTGGATTTTGGCAGCATTCTATTTAGCCAACGAGAATTCTCAGTCCATAGTACTCATTGTCTTTGGTTTTTTAGCGATTTCTATTGGCTATGCAGACTACAAAAGTCATAAAGATGAATCAGCGACTGGAAAACCAAGAATTGCCAAACACTTAACCAACATGCTTGGAGGAACTATAGCCGTTGTGACCGCCGTTTTAGTGGTCAACCCCCCTTTCGACCCGGAATGGGTTTGGTGGGTCTTACCAACGACCGCCATTACTCCGATAATCTTCTGGTGGAACAAAAAAACACTTCTCTGAAACCCAAGTCTCGGATAAAAGCAATTTCGGAAGCGTTGTGAGCTTACTCAGAAGAAGTTTCTTCTTTAACCTCTGTCTCGACTGGTGCTTCTTCTGCTGCAGCGGTGACTTTTGATTTATTACCGAATCGTTTTCTGAATCTATCGATCCTACCACCCGTATCTACAAGCTTTTGCTTGCCTGTATAAAATGGATGGGAAGCAGAGGACACATCAAGAGGGCAATAAGGATAGGTGTTTCCATCTGTCCATTCTTTAGTTTGATCTGTTTGCAGAGTGGAACGAACTAAGAAGTATGCATCCACACTCGTGTCATGAAACAAAACTTCTCTGTATTCTGGATGTATATCTTTTCTCACTTGACAATCTTGAATTTAAAAAACAGGCGCGAACTATACCAGATAGACAAAAGGAAGTAAGAGCAATGTGATGCCTATCGAATTACCTTCCCTACCTCACTTTCGTTCCCATTTAATAGTAAACACAACTCCAACCTGAATAAAAACGGAGTTCCCCCCGGACTTCCCACCAGTTTCCTAATTGATACTTTTCTGTTTTTTTGGTTAAGGCTCTTCTTGTATGACTCTTAAAAAGTAATCGTTACTTTTAAGACTTTTCCTTGAATATTGGCACCATAGAGCTCCAGACCCCGTCTTTCTTTACACGATGGTAGATCGCGCCAGCAATATGCAAACCCATCAGATTTACGCTTGTCCAAAAAATTATTTCATGTAGCAGAAGGAAAGCTTCCAGCACTAAACCTTCCTCTACTCCCGAATTGTACAACCCTCCTATTATCAATCCTGTAACAGCGATCAACGCCAGACTTATATACATTCCCAGATGCACAGTTCGTGCTAATAGGACCAAGTTTTTAGGCATATCGAGTGGAGGCCTGGCGGCCCTTATAGAACGCATATATATGAATCGAAACAACAACAGAGACAGGAATATCAAAGTGAAAAAAATCTCCTGGACAAGCAGAGAAAAGCTCTGTAG
>CAJWGQ010000054.1 GCA_913041025.1 uncultured Gammaproteobacteria bacterium
ATTCATTCGAAGCTAAATATTGCTATCAATATTTCCCCCGTGAAAATAGGCTGAATCGTTTCAAAAGCATTATATTAGGCCATGTCAAGTTGATGATTGTTGTTTGAAAACGCAGTTGCAACGCTGTTGGGCCTAGCTTCGGTCAAGCTACCAGAGAAATACCGCAGGCTAGGGTTAACGCCTGACTCTCAACCTCCAAAGAATTAGAAACAACCTATGTCCGAAATTCGGGTGACCCTTGAAAAAATGTCCTCTTCGGGACCTGAGGCTGAGCCTGGTGTCGAGGTACTTGCTTGGTCCGCAAGAGAGGACTGTTCAAAGAATTTTTATATTGAAACTATCCTTGCCCTTCCTAATGATTCCGATCGAGCTCACTTTATTGATCAGGGAAATGTCGTTAGTGAATCAGCCTGGAGACTAACTGTCACCGCGAGCCCCTTGGTCGATAGCGGTGGTAACGCCGAACCGCGGGAACAGGTTCGTTATTTTCACTGTTTCTTGGAAGAGGTCAGGGAGATCTCCGAGAGGGAGGGTCAGCGGACGCTAAAAGCGGTTTTCGCGCCGGTCACCTATCCCTTAAGCTTTGCCCGGGCAACGCGATCCTACAGAGAGAAAAGCGTAATCGATCTTTTCGAGGAAGGTATTGAAAAACTTAAATTGCTGACCAGTGGACGGGTCACGATTTCTTTGGAAAAGCATTTAGCCAGGACGGACTATCCAACATGGGAATCTCGAGTTCAGTACCGAGAATCGGACTGGGACTTTCTGAAGCGTACTCTTGAAAGGGACGGGCTCTATTTCTTCTTTGAGCAGAAAGAACTCGAAACGGTAATACACCTGTGTGATTCCTACCAAGAACACGCATCTGTCAATAAGCATACAGAACCGTACGTAAGATCAGATCAGTCTGTATCTCATGTCAGCGCACTCAGCCGCGTTATACCGCGTTACGTTTGTGTCTCTGGATACCATTACCTCGCAGATGGCCTTAACCTTTATACCTCGGTTGATACCGGTACATTGACGTATGCCGCTCCCGTTATCTCGCGTGAAAAGACCGATCTATCTGAGCCGCATACGGTTTTTTTGGAGGGCCTTGTAACGCCTCCCGGTGATGTAATCGAAAATGACGTTGTACTCGCGGACTTAAATTATCTGGTTTTACGGCGCGCGGAGGAGATAGTGTCAGCCGCTCGCTTTATTGAGGGCGAAAGCGTAATACCCGGATTAAGTGCTGGTTCTATTATTGAAATAGCAGGGTTTTCCGATATTTGCGAATCTGGAGAGACATTTTTTGTCGCATCCGTCGACCATGTGACCGCCTACGGCCCGGATAACACACCAGGACTCTCATATAAAAATACGTTTAAAGCCTATCGGATGACTTCTTCAAACGAAGTTCAGTTTCGTCCTGCGCGGGTTACCGAACGTCCTTCGATCCCCGGCTTTCTCACGGGATTTATTAACGAGTACCGATATCCATCGCTTGAATCTCCCTCAATTGCTGACCGAGATGGACTTGGCCGGTTTAACGTGGTGTATCAATTCGAAGCCTTCGACGGTACGGAGGATTCGATGAATGTGTTCCGCATGCGATCGATTCGGATGGGAGCAGGGAGTCAAGGGGGAACATATTCGGCTCTTTTCGACGGTGCCGAAGTAGTCGTCGGATTTTATAAAGGTGATCCCGATCAGCCTATTGTTGTCGGTTCGGTATTTAATACAATAGATCGCGATCCGACCATTTAGAGCGGTTCTACAACTAGTTACTGGAACACCATTTATGGCTTTGACTCTACCCGCAGGAACTACTCAATGGCTCGAGGAGTACTGTCCTTCTGGGTACACTTCCACGGTCGGGAGCAAAATTTGGGATACAACTGACGCGGACGCGCGGGGATTCGTGCTTTACTCGGCAAGCAACAATGCAGACCACTACTCGACTTATACGTGGATGCCCTGCGGAAGCTATTTTTTTACTGAGAATACCTCTACCGACACCATCAGTGACGCGACGAACGCCCGCATAGGGACAGTAACGAGTGGTGTGTTCAATGACATTGCCTTGGGAGGTTCAAGCCTTACAAAAATCACTAGCGCTTCTTCTTTGACGGATTCGTCCGAAAACGCTATCAATTTGGGGTCGTTGCGTGTACCACTCGCCAGCAACGGAAAAAGTGACGACTCAAAGTATTCAGAGGTTATCGACTGCTCGTCAGTCGACCTCCTCAATAGCGCCATCGCAGAGTTCACCATAACAGAAACTTCAAGTACGACCGGGCTTTGGGATCAAGTATTGGCATCCGCGGGTCAGCCGGTAAGCGGTACTACTTTTTCAAACACGACGTCAGCAGAGGACGCAAATGTCACGCGAATTCTAGGCGATCAAATCAATGTCCGTTTCGGCAGTAACGGTACACAGGGTAAACGATCAACATCGTCTGGCACCGTTTACGATTATGGTATTGGAGGGGACGGTTCAATTTCGATCGGGCCAATTCGTTCAGTTCAGTCGATAGACAATACACCGTATTCGGGAACGAGCGGATTTATGCAGGGCACCAGTTTCGTTTGGCCGGGTCAGGACAGTGAGACGTACTCTGACTATCCGAAGCACATTTCTGAAATAGTCAACGTCGGGGCCACGTTTCTGACTAACGGTACGACAGCGGACGACTCAACCGAAGTGGCGAAAGGATGTTTTGAGAATCTCATTTACGGCCACACCTTTAATTTTCAACGAGGGATAAACATCGCTGTTGGCCAAAACGATGGAAACGATATAAATCTGGCCACTGGATGGTCTTACAGTGATTCGTTCTGGCCGGGGTCAACTGACGAAAGTAGGCCCGATCAAGTCACGCCGCAAGATTCGTCAGGCAATGCTGAATCCGGTTGGAAGATCCCAAGTCACTTTGATTTTAGTGGACTACCATCTCCTTCGCCGCCCGGGGGCCTAGAGGTTTGGATGCAGATCATCAATTTTTTAAAAAGTTTCGCGACGCTTCAGATTCCTGATGTTAGTTTTGAAACAATAAAAAATGTCGGAATTGTCTTTGGAACTGGTGCCGCGTTCATATCAGCTCCGGTTGTTTCAACAGCAGTCATCGCTACAGCGGCGGCAGGCGGATTCGGCGATACTGGCTTGACGGACGAGATCGGAGGTGCGTTTTCGGGTATCGTCACTGATGCTTGGGAAGATCTAGGAAGTTACTCATTTGGGCCCCCAACAAACGGGAGCCAGGTGGCTATGATAACAGCGGCGGACTTTCTGGATTGTGCGGATCCAACGACGCTGACCCTCAATAGTGGAAACGATATTCAGGCAGCGTTTCTCACTGGAAGCAAGCTGAACATTGAGCGGCATGTGGGGACGCAAGCGTCTTACACTAGAGGAGACTCTATTGATATTTGGGAAGATGCTGACGCAAGACAATGGTCACGGGAAGAAATCAGTGGAGATCAGATAATCAGCCGTGAGGTATTGGAAAACTCGGAAACTTATGTGCAAGTCGCTCATCAGACCGAGGTAAATATTAACGGTTTTGGCTACAACCTCTCAACTGTAAGCGGTAGCTATGAGACTTCACAAGACAGACAGATTGACGTGGGTCTGGATGTCGCCCAGACAAAAGTCAGTTTAGCTACGGATGGCTTTGTGGGTACGGTAGGGCGGGCAGCAGGTAGCAAAATTGATGCCAGCTACGCAGGTTCAACGATCGAAATCGGTATAAAGGGATTGGAAATTAAGAACACGATATCGGGGTTGGCGGTTAAAAATGAAAACACGCCGGTGGACGAAGAAACGACTATTGGTGCGGCGAAGACTACGTTTTACAATGGGGTGATCTGGGACTGGGGCGTGCATGCAATTAAGACTGGCGTTAACAGTGCCCTTGCCTATATCAAAGCAGAACTCCTTAAAGCTGCCGCGGGGCTCACGAGAATGTATACAAGAATTATGGAAATGAAGCAACAATTGTTGGCAGCCTCTGTAAGGGGAGTCCGCCTCTATGCTGCTCCTTTTTCTGTCATGATGGGAGCACTTACGGCTGGGGCGCATCATAGTAGTCATGGCCAAGGCGGTTTAACATCGGGAGACCAAATGAAAAAACAATTAATAGAAGACTTCTCTTTGAGTGATATAGCCGATCACGTGGACGAGGATGGAGATGACGCACGTATTCCAGAAGCGCATCAGGGGGTCGCCACAGACGTGAGAGATTCCGTAAGCGGGAGGACCGGGTAGACTGTTTTCTTGTTAAGAAATTTCTATGACAACTACAACAGAAATTACGGGGTCGGTCACGTATATAGACTCGAGCGGGACATCAGAAACGGGCTCCTATAGCCAGGACAAAGAGGAGGACGGGTCTACCGCTGCGGGGCGACAGCAAGTCATATTTAATTCGATTGCCAAATCAGAAATAGAGTCAACCAAGTATTTAGATGCCTCATATGGTGCTGGTTGGTTATCGAGCAGTGCTGCTCTTACAACCAATTACTCTACTTGGATAGGAGGGTCCTTTCTACGGGTTAGAGGTCAGTACGATGCCGCTGATCCGTACGGCGATTCATCTTCGATCACGATTTCGACAACAGGTCGATCGATTGAGTTTTACGCAATGGGAGGTTGTGCCGGCGTGATCAATAAGCCGCCATCCACCGAATACATACCAACGACTCCCGACGACCCAGATGGGATGATACCAACAAATTGGTTTAAGGGCTTACAAGATTACTGGATCGACACTGATTTCAATGACTCGTTAAATGCTGCAGCTTCCATTGCTGTTTGGGACGCGACTGGATCAACGGCTGCAGCATCGCCTGCTAGCAAAGGTGTGGCTTCGCCCTCGACAGCCCTGGAGCAGGCGCTAGAGGATGGAAGCCATTACCTGAATGTCGTCCAGGGGCACAGTATGACCTGGGCAGACGGATATGATCTGAATATTTTCGAAGACTACGTCCAAATCTCACTTGGGAATGATGACTCAGTTGCTGCGTTAGATGTTAACGCCATGTTTGCCTATGTCAATCAGGCATCGGGGCCTCGTTTCTATGGAGGTAAGTGGCCAGAGATGCGCACTTCAGGCGTGTTAGCGACAACTACGTTAGGAAGCCATACCCCAACAGGGAGTGATACCACCACACCTGGTAACTATGACAGCGCGCTGAGGGTTGAATTCAATTCCAATTTCAACACTCTGAACGGGCCGAGTTCTTACAATCCAGACAACAATTTTGCGTCGCGGACATTTGGAACAACGTGGAGCACTGTTACGGGAAATCAGGTGGTGTACGGAACAGGCTCGGGCGACTTTAATCTTGGACCAACTCTGGAATTTAACTACCCGACGAGAACTGGAAAATACGTTATCGAGATTAGTGACGAGATGATTGACGAACTTTATTGGGGGATGGCATATAACAAATCATATTTAGACATTGTCGGGGCTAACAACAAAGAAAAACGAGAGCAGTTGGTTGGTCGAGGAATTGCCGAATCGTATACGGTCATTCCTGAAGGTGAAAAAACCTATAACTACTCCAAAGGAAATGTTCATGAGTTACACGTCGAGGACGTCGAAGGCAAGCGTCGGTCTCAGTCCTCAAAGGCTTTCGGCAGGACGGTAGAAAAAGCGCAGAAAGATTGGGTCAACGCGACAACGATTACTAATCTAAACATCGGCGAACAAAGAGCGGTCAACATTTTTGAAAAGGATGTTATTGGAGTCAACTTTGGCTTGGATGCCGTTGGCGTGGCTGTGGAAATAGGTAATACTGGCTATACGTGGAAAGGGCCACTAAAGAGTGCGGCGGGATGGGCAAAATATGCAGATCCGGATAGCTGGGAGGCGCAAGGATTTAGGGCCCAAATCGCCACAGGCCCCTGGCTCGCTGGGTTCAGCTTCGGTGTCGCTGGGGTCACAATAGATAACGTCATCATGGGAGTTACGCCAGCGATCAACTTGAAAAAGGAATTGGAAGGGTACGTTGTTTCAAACGAAATAATAGCCAGTGGATTGCGTAACAAAGCCGTAATTTCGGGCAAGGAGGATAGAATCAATTTAGGCGCAACTTTTAGATCTATGCTGGTTCAGGGCGTGCAAAATTACGTAAAAACTAGCAGAGCAAAAGTGGGCATAGCGGAGTTAGAGGCTAAGTCTGCTCCGACTGCCCAGGCAAGCCTTCAGAAGGTACGTAACGATGCCCTGAATATCCAGCAAAGCTCAACGCTTAAGGCGACGTTGGGTGCAATTTTTTCCAATATCCACGCTTTTTGCGCAAGGTGTTGAGATGACTGACACCTTTAAGATCGAAAGCACATACGCAACCGTTCAAAGTCAGGACGCCACTGCTACAGATTCCACCACTAGTAGTAGCGAAGTCATCGCTCTTGGCACTACCGAAATCCGTTTTGCGGAAGTGTTTAAGTCCAGCGATGACTTCGCCACTACTAATGAAAAATCAAATGCCGGCATTTTAATCAGGTCTGCCGGCCCTACGCCTAGTCTTGGCGCTCAGAAACGAGCTTCGTTTATTGTGCAGAGAGGTAATGGCCTCACTGATTCTTCCGTTCCAACAAACTCGACAAAAGTCAATGTTTATCGTGCGTCCTCGGGCTCTGTGGTGGAGTATGCAGGCGTGGAATCGCTTGAGATTAATTTTACAAGGTCGGCGTATCAGAGCTTCCGCAACTCTGGGCAAGTCGCGAGAGCTAATGACTCAACCGCCACTAGTGGAATTGGTGACGCCTTGGGTTTTGGACAACCCGATGCCATTGACCCTGAGATGCTCCTGGCTGGGTTTCAAACCTTTATTAAAGCAGGCGTTGGAAGTGACATCACTACCTACCAAGGCAACAAGGGTGCGGGTTTAGTCGCTACCTCGGGCTCAGGCACCACTGCAACAACTACATCAACAGATAATATTCATAGCTGGGATTCCACTGCCGCATCAACTGACCCGATCGGATTAAAGAAGGTTGTCGTCGGTAAAAATTACCTTTACCGAAAAGGGACGGATTTCAATCTTGGGTTTGAAACTGGCGGTAGTACTACTATTGGAACTAGTGACGATGCAAGTTTTGCAACCGAAGACTTGTTTTCAGCCAACGATGACACCACTGGCGGCCGTGGAAACATGGCGCCACATTATGGCAAGTGGCCGGCTGTCACTACCGATTGGGGTGTTGATCCGGATCCTAAAGGCACCAAGCGTTGGCTGCATAATTCTGCGTACGCAAGTCCGGATGATGGGGATAACACTACCAATTTCAGCTCGACCTGCAAAACCGCGTCGGTCAGTAGGGAGGCGACTGGAGATGGTGAGTCAGCGGAATACGATTCGGCTAACGGACAAGGTCTAGAACTCAAAGGAGAGATTGTTAAAGATGCCCTCACAGCAGCCGGAGTTGACGAGGAACTTAATAATTTCATGCCCCTTGGGAGCTATGCAAGTATGCACGTGGGCGACAGCGTTACTTATCAATCTGGAAACAACTTCAATTTTGGCAACCACGCCGACAACATGGAGATAAATATTGGACCCGCTGCTACTTTCAATATCTGGTCGCAAAGCGAGAGCGATTGGAGTCCTTCAACCGATGACGTGGCTGGCAAATTTGGGGCTCAGGATGAGTTCAGCACTTACAGCCAGGAAGAACAGGACAAGTGTGTGGTTGTGGAGAAGACCCTAGGTGATACTTATAGTGTCTCCTGGGGCGCTGCGCGTTCGCTCACAAAAGACAGTACGGACACATGGTACCAGCGTGAAGGTGCTGGCTATGACTATTCCCATATTTTTTCGACCAACTCTGACACGACGATTTCCGGGACCGACCCAGGGTTATATGAGGTAAAAAATGTCGGAACCTCCGTTGGTTTGGATGTTACCGGCATTAAATTTGACGTTGATAACGCTTTATCGAGAACCGTTAGTTCTCAAGCAGAGTTCGGGGTTATTCTTCAAGCTGAAATCAATTTGGGAGCTTCTGCAGATTTCTCCATTGTCGGAGCGGAGCTTAAAGGCACCTTTCCCAGACCACCGTCTGGCTTAAATGTGGTTTACAAACTTGACGCGACATATCACGGTGCGTCCACAGAGGTTGATGCTGCTGGTATAAGAACGGGCCTGGATTTCGCCGTGTACCGGTTGATCGGAAACGCGAAAGGAAGCGATGGGAAGTCAAGTGCAGAAGGTGCAGACAATAATGCAGAAGTGGTGAGTGAAATAGAGTCTGACACAGCGGTGAACCTCCAGGGTGATACATCTAATTCAGTAAACGCAATTGGTTCGGAAGCTCAAAACTCACTAGTTGATGTTAACCAGAACACAGGGCCACAACTCAGCTCGAATGGCCCGTCTTCAGGTTTGGGAGCTCTGGGGGTGGAAGCTGGCGATCGTTTGGCATCCTAAAAATTAGATTGAAAGTTATTAAGCCCCTCCAAGTTTCGTATTTCCCCCATGTCCAACGGTTTGCTGGTGACTGGTTTCAGCTTCACACTGCGATCGTAGCTTGGGACCTAGTAACCGGCGATACTCGAACCGAGATAGATTTTTGGAGAGCCGCAGAGCCACTTAATAAAAAACAGATTCCTGTCGATGAGTTCATTCCGAAACCAGAGAATGAATTTCTCGCGGCGGGCTCCTTCTTCGCACCGCTCGGTAGGGCGGTTAGGGCGGGTTTCGCAGAGATCGAAGTTGGATCAATAAGAAAGCGTCTCAGTGTTTTTGGAGAAAGAAGATGGAAAAGCGCCGCTGGGATCACGACGACGTTCACCGATCCCGCTCCCTTTGTTACGCTTCCGTTAGATTGGGAGAACGCGTACGGTGGTCTCGATTACGAACAGAATCCGTTGGGTATCGGTCGACAGGAGGACCCAGAGACAGGTGACCTGATACTCCCGAGAATTGAAACATTTGGAGAAGAGATGGGCGATCCGAAAAACGAGCCCCCGAGCGGCTCGTTTTTGCCGATTTCTGTTACCCATCCAGATCGAGCCATATGCCGGGGAAGTTATGATGGTCGATACCTAGAAAAATTTTTCCCTGGTTATCCAGATGACCTTGAGACGCGGTTCTTCAACAGAACCCCTGAAAATCAATGGATATCAGACGAACTCAATCAAAGTTGTCCTTTCGTTATTCGAAATATGCACCCAAAAAAGGAAGAGATTTCTGGTGTTCTACCAGATTTTGATATTCGGGTATTCCAAGTACCAAAAGATAAGGTTGATGGTCAATTCGATGAAGTGTTGATGCGAGCCGACACCGTTTGGTTCTTCCCTGACGCAGAGCTCGGGGCTTTGATTTTTCACGGTTCTAACCCGACTGAGTTCCACGATTGGGAGCATATCGAATCAATCACCGTGGGTTATGAAAGAAAGTCGCAGCAGAGGAAGACCGTCTCGCATTATCAAAAAGCGACGCAAACCCGCATGGGTGACCAAATGAAGGAACTGGGATTGATGGTCAATGGTGCTGACCTGATACCCCTTGGAGAGCGTACGCTGATGGCGATTTTCGAGGAGTCGCCAGACGATACCTTAAAAATGTACGCGGTCGAGCGTGCTGAAGAGGGGACAAAGAAAAAGGCGCTTGAGTATATTGATGACGAAGAAAAGCAGTTGTTGTCTCGTGAAAAACGTTTAGCGGATATGCCGGAGGATGCCTCCAAAGAGATGCAAAAACAGATTGACGAGATGCGAAAAATGTTAAGTGCTCAAAGGAAAAGGATCGAAGGCGATAAGCTCGAAGGATTGAGCCCAGAGGAGCAACGAATGCTGCAAGCTGTGGAGAAGGTAACTCCACGAAAAGCGGATGGGAGTTTGGACCTTCAAAAATTCGAATTCAGTGCCGTGGAAGACGCTTTTGAGGCGGCGGATGATGTCCTACCACCGTCGCCCCCATCTCGACAACAGTTTACCCAGGAAACGCTCAAGCAAATCGACGATCATTTCGAATCAGGCATAAAGAAGCTTAAAGAGACTCCAAACCCCAAGGATTACAAAGAACTCAGGGATAGCTTATCTGAAAAACAACTTGCTGTAGTCGATGACATGACGGCTAAAATAGAGAAAGACGCAAGGCAACAATATCAGAAGGTCAGGAGTGCGCTCGAAGATGATTCTGAGAGAGTGCCGTTGCCACGGCCTCCTGCTGTCACTGGCCTTCTCGAGGCGATCGCAGCCCTCGATATTGAAGGAATGCTGAAAAAGCATGAAGAAATAGCGCTGGACTACATTCGCAAACAAGGTGACGCGCCCGACGGCTTTGCAGAAAAAGTATCAGTCGGCCTTTCTGAAATTGAGACAATTTCGAATGAAGATCTGAAAGAGTTTATAGATCAAATTCAGAGACAGATCCCAGATGCGGAAGAAGCCGACGAGATCTGGCACTTGGGTTATGTCGCGGGTTGTCACGAATTTCCTGACGGCTCCGCCCCTCATGGCCTTGAAGCCTCAGAACTTCGCCTGCTACTCACTTCACGATTAGCGAAGGAGGTGAAACGCCCTCGGATTGATGACTTTGCGGAACTCGAGTTAGCGGATCATACCCTAAACTCCTTAGATCTCTCTAAGGCATATTTTGAACAGGCAAATTTGAGAGGCGTTGATTGGCTAAATTGCAATCTTTCTGGTGTAGTTCTGGCTCGAAGCAGCCTCGTAAATGTCAATTTTTTCGACTGTAATTTTGATAACGCCTCATTTGGCGGTGCGGTCTTGACAAACTGCACCTTCAACAGATGCTCTTTTAATCAAACAAATCTGTCGAAAGGAAAGTTTGGAGACTGCAGGTTTCAGAGGTGTGATTTCCAAGAAAACATTGTTTCGGGAGCCAGTTTTCTAGCAACAACATTCGAAGACTGTGATTTCACGGGAGCAATTTTCCTGGAATCTAAATTTATCGACGCGGTTATCAGTTGTTCTTCACTCACCCGCGTGTTTCTTAGTAAATGTCACGTCGATGATATCTCGATCCAGCAGTCAGACCTTAAGCAGTGTGTCATCGCGGAAGGCAACTTTTCCAATCCATCCCTGATTTCGTGCAGCGTCGAAAGGATATTCTTTGGACAGGAGTTGCAGATTCGGAGAGCGCTCTTTGAAAATTGCAAATTTAATATGGCAAATTTTCGAGAACTCGACCTCACTGACTCTGTTTTCAGAAATGTCTTTGCAACGTTGAGCGACTTTAGCGACGCAAAAATAACTAACGTAGTGTGGATTGATAATCAGTTTTTGGATTGTAGATTCCTGAAGACCGACATAACGGGTGCGGTTGTGAATCAGTGTGATTTTTCAAATTCCAATATGCAAGAGGCGGATCTTCGTGATGGGAAGTTCTCGGACTCTTCATTTTTCTCAGTTCAATTCTTACACGCCAAGATAGGAGGCGCGCATTTTTCTGAGTGTGATTTGAATCGAACATTGCTTGAGGACTGGTCGCCTTGATTGAATTTGAGGAGTCAGACTTATCAGTTTCCGGCCAGTTGGCAAAGGGTCACGGCGTGATGGGTGCCACGGCCGAGGGTGAGAGTTTTAGGGGAACAGACCTCAAAGGCGTCATATTTATGAATTGCGTCTTTAACTCCTGCCGTTTTTTGGGCGCGGAGATGCAGGAGGCTCAATTGATGAACTGCAAGTTTGTGGACTGCGAGTTTTTGAACTGCAAAGCTGGGTCAATTTTATTTATGAAGTGTGAGTTCATTGACTCGCTTTTGCAATCAGTCGTCGGCAACAAGCAAACGTGGATGGAATCGAGTTTTTCTCGGTGCCAGTTTTCTGATTTTTCTTATGAATTTGTGCAGGTGGTGAAGTGTACTTTTGAAGAATCGTTTTTTAAAAATGGACGGTTCTTTCGTTTTGCATTTTTGGATTCGGATTTGGACGGGCACGTATTCGATAACATGCACCTTGAACAGGGGAATATGCTAAAGATCCGGACCAAGGGTGCGACGATAAAGAAAAATTGCCGAATCGATACTGTATTAATCCATGAAGCTATCTTTGATGGCCATGATTGGCAAGGAATGCAGCTTCCCAGAGTTCAATTCGTGGAGTGTTCGCATGTGGCGGGATTATTTAACAATGCGGAGTTATCCTCTGCTGGATTTCAGGAGTGTAATCTTCATGGCATTCAAATGAAAAAAGTGCGGGCGGATAACGCTCGTTTCTCTAAGTCGAACCTAAATCAGGCTGAGTTCACTGGGTCTAAAATGACATCGTGTCTTTTCACAGAGTCGCAACTGACAGGAGCGAAATTTAATGATGTGGTCATGGATAAGTCTATAATTATCAAATGCGATGCCAAGAAGATGCAATTTGATGCGGTAGACCTGTCCGAGGGTACTTTTGAGGATAATGATGTTGCGGGCGCCCAGCTTACGAACATTAAGCTGAACTTTGCCAAGGTTGACCGACTATTGGAAGACAACGATACGGATTGGACAGGCTCTTTAAAGAAGGTATGCAGGCTGAATGATGAACGGGATAATCGCGCGAAGGTTGTGAAAAACGTAGGAAGGCCACAGAAATGAAATTGATGGAAAGTGATAATTGGGCGATGCGTAGTCACCCAATCCAAAGTTACCAAGCGGGTTTAGTTACCAAGGTGGGAGAGGATGGTCAATATGAAGTCCAAATAGGTGACGGTCGTGTGGGAGCAAATGTCGCCTTAAGTTGTCTTGTATTGCCCATTGAAGGTGACACGGTCGCGGTTTATTCGGTGGAGGGTGCTGGAGCGTTCATCGGTTTAATTCTGTCGCGAGGTTCAGGTAGGCATGTAGTAGACATTAGGATCAACGGCGATTTGCACCTTGAGTCGACCGGCAAGCTGACCCTACTGTCGTTGAAAAGTATTTCAATGAGTGCCAGCGATAAGATCGAGATACTGAGTCAGATTCTTGAAGTTTGGGGCAATGAATTAAGGCTTACAGGAGAGCGCCTGTCCTCAACATTTTCTACAGTTAGGTTAGTAGGCAGTTCGGTCTCCAGTTACTTTAAAAAGGTTACTTCATCTGCTGAAACGATCATGCAGACCGCAAATCAACTCTTCAGAAGCACAAAAACGATAGAAAGCGTCCAGTGCGGAGCTCTCACCCAGAAGGTCTCTGGCGCGATGGTTTCCCAAAGCGAGTATGCCGCCATTTTAGCAAAACAAGATATGCGCATCGATGGTGCGCGAATCCATGTTGGGTAATATAAATAGAGATAGTTATGTTCAATAATTGCTACACGATACCCGGGATAAATTTCGCGTTTCCTGATGTCGCATTAACTCCAATCCCCAGCCCCGTTGGGCCAATTCCTATCCCTATCCCCTATCCGAATACAGGTATAAACGCTACTGCGCTTCCGTTCACAACGGTCGTAAACGTATTTGAGTTCTTCACCCCTGCCCACAATGTGATTACCACTTTGCCTATGTCTCTTGGGGATCAGCCCGGATTCCTTGGGGGAATTACGTGCGCCCCAATCGACATGGCAACGCAGTCGCGGGTGACTTGCAGCACCTCAACCCTGATGGGATGTCTCCCAGTGGTGAGGATGATTGATATGACACTCCAAAATTTATGGAATTCAGCGGGCCTGACCTGCTCCCCAAGCCAGGTCTCAACCTTAATAATGAGATAGTTTTATTTATTTAGAGGCAGTGAAGATGACAAAAAAGAAGACTACCAAGAAAAAAGCGCGGCGATCCCCCGTTAAATCCTCGAGTCCACAGAGCGATGTCAAGTCACGTGAGCCCATATCTCCGATTAGTGCGCACCCCGAGGAGGTAATTGATCAACTCCAGGAAATGATGAAAGGGGCCGCAATGCTTAAGGATGTTTTGCCGAGCAGTTTGGAATCCTCTGGTAGTGAGACTCAAGCGGTAAAAGAGAACGACAGGCACGGCGGCGCGTCTGAGAAGGCTCCTGAGATCGAGAAGGAATCTGTCGGTGAAGACGCATCCCAAGAGCAAAAATCAGCAGAGGCGCTAGCAGCGGAAAAAGTGGCTGAGCAGGAGCGGCAAAGGCTATTCCATCTGTGTAATTCTCTGAACCTTTATCAAAAAGGCCATATCCTTTCTTTTTTGGCGCGGGAAGTTGTGTTGCATGACGTAAATTCCAACTCAGTGCTTCCCGTGACCGCTTGCGACATTGCCATCGAAGGAGTGTCTATTATTATACGCTTGCCAAAAAAGCAAGATGATGGTTCGACTTAATGTGTCTTTCCGGGTGATATAGGCGGGGCGTCTAAATTTATTTACAAAGTTCCCGGCCACAGTGGCGCACTTAGACGAACATTTGTTTCTTGCGCAACCATCCGTTTTGAGGGAAAAGTAACCGGCTCAAGCGCAACCATCGGGCAGATTTGAGGCTCTCAGCCTGCAAAAGTTTTTTTATTCTCTGTAGTGATCAGTCTTGCAACGGCCGCCGTAAGTTTCGTTTCTTACAATTCAACTGCTCGAAAAAATATCGGCGATCTAACACAAAGCGAAACTCTGAGACCGGTTTACGTGGTTCGGCCGAGGTGTCTCCTCTCCCTCCTGCCGAAACGGTTCAAGAATCTTTGTGCCAAAAGTTCGTTTCTTTTCCAGATTTAATTTCAGATGCTGCGCGTTAGGAGCATGTCTTTTTTCTGTATTGAAAGCAAATCCATCCTGACGCCTGATCGTTTAAAAAATATGACTAGCATCAGAGAAGGAAATACCTCCAGCCTGCTAATAAGAATCATCGACTTGTCAAGTTGTTTCAATAAGAGTTCACATCTACGCGCGAAGCTCTTTGAGCATAAGAAAAAAAATTCAAGTCCCTGACCGAAGCGTAGATGCTCAACTTGTATCGGTAATCAGAGATGCAGCGAGTCGTTCCGAAAAACGCGATCATCGTGACCCAATGGGAGGCGTTCTAGAACTCGGTAAGCTTTGTGGGCAGATCAATCGAGGCAGCGGAGGTGGAATATGGCAGCCCCAGGTGCGGTTGATTTTCACACTGGCAATATTAAATAAAAACGTCTGTCACCGTTTAGTCTTCTTATTGTCACCTTATGCGATACAGATTCACGGTCGGCAGCCCGGCGCTGGACGGGTCACCAGCGTTTTGGATCGTGAATCTCTGACTCTAGTATTTCATCAGAGGGATCGTGGTTCGTAAGAATGCTTGGTATAGTCGCCGCCCTCAATTAGATCTCGTTCTTGCGTATGAGCTTTACGATCGAGTCAAGAGCTCACCCTTTGTTCAGAACCTTTCTTAATATGCGATTGTGAATACCAAAGACTTGCTTGAACGGGCTCGTGATGGCCTGAAGATCGCCCTTGTCTATGCGGGTGATAAGAATGAGCCCGACGCTGTAATCGAGCCACAAATCAACAGTCGAGATTGGAAAAGTTACCGAGTGGTCGCTGAAAATATCGCTGAGACGCTCGAAGCAGAGGGGTTCTCCGATGTGGTTG
>CAJWGQ010000055.1 GCA_913041025.1 uncultured Gammaproteobacteria bacterium
GTACCAATGGGTACTTTTGAGGCTAAAGATGGCTTCGTTAACATTGCTGCCTTTGGAGACGTGATGTGGAAGCGATTTTGTGATGCTCTAGGGGCACAAGGGTTGTTCGATGACCCTGAATATCAGACTGTCAGAGACCGGAGCAGCCGACCCAAGAAAATCAAAGAAGATATGAATCAAGTGACGAGTCAACGGACAGTTAGTGATCTTGTTGAAGTGCTGAACGCGGCTGGGGTTCCCACAGGACCAATTAACAATATTGGAGAAGGGTTTGAAGATGCTCAGGTTAAACACTTAAAGTTAGCGAAATTGGCGCCTCATGCTGAGCTTGGTGATCTGAATTTGGTAAGATCACCGATCAACCTTTCTCAATTCCCTCAGTCGGAATCATTTGACAATGCGGCACCCGATCCAGGTGCTAATTCTGTCGAAGTCCTCGAGCAATTAGGCTTTAATCAGTTGCGAATTTCCAAGTTACAAGAAGAGGGCGTTATCGGTTGATCAAAAGCGGTACTCTGATCGGTTATGGCTTGGGCGACTTTGGCATAAATTTGTACTTTATGTCTGTGATGACGTTCTTGCTCGTGTTTTATACCGATGTGATGGGAATTCCTCCGCTTACTGCCGCGGCAATATTTGCATTCGCGCGATTTGTCGATGCGATCACTGATCCGTTAATGGGTATGATTGCAGAGAGAACTCAATCTCGTTGGGGTAGAATGCGGCCCTATTTGTTGTTTGGTGGCTTGCCGCTGGGACTAGCGGCGGTTTTAACCTTCACTGTTCCCGATTTGAGCCTCGATGGTCGGATTATCTGGGCTTACGTGACCTACACGCTCTTCGGCGTGATTTACACAATGGTGACCATTCCCTATACGACCTTAACCGCCTCCATGACAATGGATTATTCGGAGAGAACTAGGTTGAGCACTTACAGAATTGGATTTGCTTTCGCGGGAGGCTGGCTGACATCCTTGATTTTCGAAGACTTTGTGAAGAGTTCTTTTTTTGGAAGTGTCGCTCAAGGACACTTTGTATTGATGAGTATGTTTGCTCTGATAGCCACTATCTTGCTTTGGGTTACTTATTACTCTGTTGAGGAGGTTGTAGTACCTCAAAAAGAAGAAAGGCCCAACCTGAAAGAAAGTCTCCAATCTGTTGTCCGAAATCCGCCTTTGTTTATAGTGATTGGCATTTTTTGCTGTGGAATGATGAGTTTCACGGTGAGGATGGCGGTGACGCCCTATTATTTTATATATAACGTGGGTGATCCCTCTCTGATTGGGTTGTTTTTGGCGACCACGCTCGGCGCGATGATTATCGCAGTATGGCTTGTTCCCGTCATCTCGAAAAGATTTGGTAAAACTGGAGCAATCAGGATGGGCGCGTATTTGACGATAGTCTCTTGCATAGGGTTTTATTTTGCTCCCTCTGACTCTACCTTTCAGATCTTTGTCTGGGGTACTCTCGTTGCGATAGGGTCTACTCCTGTGGCCGTTTTGGGCTGGGCGATGATTCCTGATACCATCGAATATGCCCAAAGCAAGTTTGGCCATCGTGCAGATGGAATGATTTCATCTACCGCTAGCTTTTTTCAGAAGTTGGCTAAAACGGTCGGCGGTGCCGGTGTTGCTTTTGTTCTTGGGATTTCTGGTTATGTAGCGAACCAGAAACAGACCGAGGAGGCTTTGTCGGCTATTCATGCTTTGCTGACACTTGCACCCATCCCCGTCTTATTGGTGTTAATTTTTTTAACGCTGGTCTACCGTCTCGACGAACAAACCCATGATGAAATCGTTCGCGAGATTTCCGCAAGCGACACTAATTCAGATCTGGTTTAGAGCTTCTAGTGTTTGAGCTCCGCTGATTCGCCCCAGGCGCGTCGCAGCCGGTCGATGTTGAAGCCAGGTTCTTGGGATGCGCCGATGATGACTGCCTCCGAAGCAGCAATATCCTGAGCTGCTGCTAGAACTTTATCAGCAACGTCCCAAGGAATGGTAACGGCACCATGCAGATCTGCATGAATCAGGTCACCGCTCATTACTCGCATGCCGGCGACGGTAATCGGTTGACCGAATCCTACGAGATGAACAAACGCGTGCGATGGTCCGACACGGTCAGCCATCATTTGAAAGCCTTCGGCGGCATCGGGAAGATCTCTAACGCTGCCGTCCGTGATCACCCCCAGTGCGCCTAAGCCTTTGTGAACATTTGAATTCACTTCGCCCCAGAATGAACCGTAACCTCTCTGACCGTCATCGAGATCTTGGATTACGATAATGCTGGGCTTCGGTCCCTCATCTACATAAGCATAATATCCATCGTTCAACTGCCCGGCCTCTTTCCCTTTTAAACTAGATGGGTGCGCAGATCTGATACTCGCAGTCCTAGCAATGCCGACCATCGGCTTTAGTTCCGGCCGAGTACAAACTAGCGGAAGAGTAGTGTATCCATAACCTCTCCGCTCCGGTGCGACTACTTCGAGAGCATTGCATACAGTTGGCGTGTCGATACTTTGCAGTTCTTCAATAAGCTTTTCAGTTAATTCAGTCATAGTTACCCCCCAGAATTTAAGACTACTTGGCGCAGCGCAGATTGCAACTGACCTTGATTGGCTTGTCGATGCCACTCGAGGAGCAATAACTTCATTGTCATTGCGACAGCTAATGGGTCGTCAAACATTAGGTGATGGTAGGTCCCGGGCATGGTGACCGTTGGAAGTAAGCCATTTGTGATTTTGGACATGTGCGCTTCGTAAAAAGCCCCGCCGTCCTCACTTTTTTCCCCCAGTATCAGGGCACTTGGGCATTCTAGCGAGGCATATTTGTCGCGCTGGTCGATGCCCATTTCAAGATAGTCAAACAAGGCAGGATCGAATTTCCAGGTCCAGCCTCCTTCGACCTCTTTAATTGCGTAATCAGCCATGTGGTCCAAGAGCTCTTGTCTTACTCCCGGCTGATCAGGGAGGAGACGAAATCTCTCTCTAGCGGCTTCTTTGGTGGGATAAGTTCGGAGTTTTCGGCCGGGTTTTACTCCTTCTCGGTCCACCCGTTTACCCCACTCGACATATTCTTCTGGGGGCGCGGTCGTGAAGTCCATCAGAAGCAGCCCACCAATTTTTTTTTGGAAGTGATAACAAGTTTCTAAAGCGACGTAGCCTCCAAAGCTGTGACCGACGATGAAGGGGTTTTCTTTCATTGAGGCAGCTTCGGCAGTAGCCATTACCTCTTTTGCGAAAAGCTCACCCGTGTAGCGTTCTCTCCAGTCGCTGTCACCGTTCCCCGATAGATCCAGAGCGACGATATGGAGTTTGTCTGCTAGAAAAGGTGCCGTGAATCGCCACCACTCGAGGTGCGCATTGCTGCCGTGTATTAGGACTGCGCCTGGGTTGCCCGGATCTCCCCAGCTTTCGTAGACGATATTGGCTTTTTCAACTTCAACGAATCCTTTCTTGGACGGAACATCGAGTGCCTGATTGAACCAAAAGGGTAATTCCGACAATTTATTTACTTCCAAAAAGTTCGCAACATTAGCATGGCTGATAAAAAATAGTACAGTAAGTTAATGAGTTTGCTGCCAGAAACCGAGGTTATAAGTTGCCCCTATTGTGGCGAGCAGTTTGAGATAGTTATTGATGTAAGTGTCCAAGAACAAAGTTACATAGAAGATTGCTACGTTTGTTGTCGGCCGATCTCTTTATCCGTAGTGGTTGACGATCTAGGCGAAATTGTATCGGTGCTCGCGCGAGATGAAAACGAGTGTTAAGTTAAAGAGCTAGTAAGGGGGGATTTTATGGAATATCTGCTAGAAGACATCACAGTGATAGATGCGGCCACGTTCTTGGCTGGCCCAGGGGCCTCCACAATCCTTTCTGATTTTGGAGCGAATATCATAAAAATTGAACCTCCTAGCGGAGACACCTACCGCTCTCTGGTTGGTTCATACCCTGTCCCCTATCACTGGTTACTGACTTCTCGTAACAAAAAAAGTTTGGCGCTTGATCTAACTAAGGATGCAGGCCAGGAGCTTATGCATCGCATGATTGCGAAAGCAGATGTGTTAACCACGAATTTTCTGGATCGGCAGTTGCATCGTTACAAGCTCGAGTACGAAACAGTCAATAAAATTAACCCGAGGATTATCTATGCTCACATCAGTGGATATGGGCGCGAGGGCCCGGAAGTGGAGCGGAGAGCATTTGATATCACTGCTTGGTGGGCAAGATCTGGGATGATGGAGTTCGTAAGAGATCAGGGTCAGACGCCCTTAGCGTCAGCGCCCGGTATGGGCGACCACTCTACAGCAACAGCCTTCTTTGGTGCCATCATGACGGGGCTCTATCGAAGGGAGAAAACAGGTGAAGGATCTTTCGTCTCAACCTCGTTAGCGGCAAATGGTGTATGGGCCAACGGGATGGCCTTACAAGGTGTTGTGGCTGGAAATGATTTGGGAGCGCACAGACAAGAAAAGGGATGGGTGAACCCTTTGAACGCCTGTTATTGCACAAGTGATAGTCAATATCTTGTGTTAGCAATAATTAATACCGGGCGAGAGTATCCCAAATTTTGTAGCGCGCTAGGGCAAGAGGTCTGGTTGGAGGATGCTCGATTTAGCAACATAAAAGAGATGTACCGAAATCGGATGGAGTTTCAGAATTTAGTTCAAAAAATCATTGGCGAGATGACTTTTGACGAGGTGAGTCGACGGCTTGAAGAGCAAGGGATTACCTATGGGATTGTTCAAAAAATGGCTGATGTCTTGGATGATGAACAACTAAGAGCTGCAGGTATTGTCATAGAGACCGGAGACTCAACCGGAGATTATAATTTAACCATCAACAGTCCGATCAATGTCAAAGAAGCCAAAAAGAAAAAGCCAGTCAGAGCTCCTGAGATTGGTGCAGATAGCCTTCAGGTGCTGCGTTCGTTGGATTTTGAAGAAGAGTATATTCAGGAACTCGTGAGTTCCGATGTGGTAGTTGCAGGTTAGTTTAGGAGAAGGGGTGTAACGAATGAAGTTGGGTATTCATGCGGGTCCTCAGGACCTTTCTATGGAGGAGTTGAAGCGTCTGTGGTCGATCGGCGATTCAAAGGGATTTCACTGGGTCTCTGTTTGGGATCATTTTTATGCAAATCCGCTGAGTTCCAGAGACAACCCTTGCTTCGAGGGCGTGTCGGCGATGTCTGGGCTTGCAGCGATGACAAAAAATGTGAGAGTGGGGTGTTTGGTTTTTTGCGCGTTATTCCGTAATCCAGGGTTATTGGCAAAGGCTGGGGTCACAATTGATCATCTGTCTGGTGGTCGAGCAGATATTGGTATTGGAGCGGGATGGTTTGAAGAAGAGTTTCGTGAGTTTGGTTATGGGTTTCCTCCGCTTGGAGAGCGCTTTGCGCAGTTGGAAGAAGCGTTAGAGCTGATTAGTGCACTTTGGAAAGCTAAACCAATTGAAAACAAGGGACGGTTTTATGATTTGAGGGGTGCAGTATGCAGCCCCCAACCCCTGGGACTGAAGCTATGGATAGGAGGTAGGGGTAAGGAGAAAACTCCCCGACTTGCTGCCAGGTTTGCTGACGGATTTAACATGCCTTATGTGTCTCCGGAGTTGGCTGGAGACCGTTTGCAACGAGTGCGGAGAGCTTGCGATGAAGTTGGTCGCGATTTTTCTGAAATCGATAGCAGTGTCAATCTAGGCTTTTATATGAATTCAGATCGAAAGCCCGATATTGCCGCCGAAGGAAGTCTCACTGGAGGCACCCAAGAGGCTATCGATATGATTGGAAAATTTCGCGATGTTGGGATCCAAGGGATTAATATCGCCTTTCGCCCGCCAATAGATTGGGATGCTTTGCAAGAGTATATCGAAGAGGTGATGCCAGCATTTAGCTAAGACTTTATAAAAGTCTTGATCTTTTGGTTAATGTCTAGCCATTGCCCACTTTTTGTTTGGAACGGAATGTGGACCCTACACTCTGGTGTGGATTCGGGCTCTCGATCTAAATCAAATTGGGCGTTAATACTGAGACTGCCTGTATCCTCGGGCCCAAGCTCTAAAGGAAGTATTTTGGTAGGGTTGAATAGCCAGCGGTTGTCATCTGAAAAGCATTCGACGCGAAGAACGAGTGAGCGTTGACTCTTGTTATTGAATTTGAGCCCCAATATGAACTCGTTTGGTCTAAGTGGCTTTAGCGCGACTTTTCGTTTGGTTAGGTTTCGGCCAATCGCAAACAAGTCGTAATTATCCTGGGCTGAAACGACGTTCGAATTTTGAATTGAATCTGCTGTGATTACAGCAACCTGCACTTGTTCTTCGCTGACTGAGACCTGCAATAATTGATGGAAACCTCCTGCTTCAGGAAGAGAATGAGCCAGATTCGCCGCCGCGTTTGTCATCGAATACTGGATACCGTCTTTAACTATCTGGTGGTAGTGATGATGATGACCATAAAATACGTGGCTTACTCCATATCGTAAGAACAAGCGATGTACCTTTTCGGTGTTTTTTAAGAGTAAAGCGGGCTTATGCATGAATGCGAATTTATGCTGGCTCTTGGACTTTTTTAGCTGTTCTTCAAGCCATTTCATTTGTTTAGGACCAATTCGGTTTTTGCCCTCTAGTGAGTCGGTGTTGACCAGGAAAAACTGAGAATTTTTATAGTTGAAGCTTTTGAATAGATCTCCCCAATGCGACTCGTAAAGTGCTTCTAGAGCTGGATCTACTTGTCGGCGAGCGTTATACACATCGTGGTTGCCGGGTACTGGAAGAAATGGAATGGGCTTAAGCGGTTCAATTTGCTTTTTGAAACGAGACCATTCTCGATTAACAGTCTCCAGGTCGTCGTTATAACCCTGGATCAGGTCACCGACCTGGATCACAAAGGCAGGCATTAATAACTTAGTTTGATCGACAATTCGGTTGAATTTTGCGGGATCGTGGAATTGTGAATCCCCGAGTATGACAAAGTGAAATTCATTTTCCTTTTCTTGAGGCAAATTGCTTGAAAAAGCTGAGAGAGGCAGGAGTAAACCCATAATAGAGAGTAAGAAAACGCTTTTTATCAAGGACATTGGGGGTTTTCCTCCGCGTGATAGGGGCTGGGCTACTAACTTGAGATGTAACTTATTGAGTTGGAATTTCATCTATACCCGGAATTCGGCTTGCGCTAGAGTATTACTCTATACGAGTATTGCTGTCTTCGGGAGATGGCATTTGTATTGATTTTCTTGGGTGTCGTTATTTAAAAATCTGTTTTTATCAGGGAGCGGTTCGGGTGACAGTAATTCGTCAGGAAGATTTGATCGAAAGCATTGCGGATGCGCTTCAGTTTATCTCCTATTATCACCCGCTCGATTTTATACGAGCGATGAGAGGCGCTTGGGAGAAAGAAGAATCGCCATCTGCTAAGGCGGCTTTAACCCAGGTATTGGTCAATTCAAGGATGTGTGCAATAGGCAAGCGACCCATATGCCAGGATACGGGCATAGTGAACGTTTTTATATCGGTGGGTATGGATGTCAGTTGGGAAGCTGATATGAGCTTGGAAGATATGATCAACGAAGGAGTTCGCAGGGGATATACGCATCCAGAAAATGTGTTGCGAGGGTCGGTGTTAGAAGACCCTGATGGTGCAAGAGCTAACACAAAAGATAACACACCCGCAGTCATTCATCCCAGGATTGTCCAGGGTGATAAAGTTGAAATTGAGGTGGCCGCAAAAGGCGGAGGGAGCGAGGCCAAAGCGAAATTTGCCATGTTGAATCCAAGTGATTCTGTTGCGGATTGGGTGTTGAGCGTGGTTCCGACCATGGGGGCGGGTTGGTGTCCTCCTGGATTGTTAGGGGTAGGGATCGGCGGTACTCCGGAGAAGGCTATGCTGTTGGCAAAACAATCGCTGATGGAGCCAATAGATATGCATGAGCTGCTCGAGAGGGGCGCCAAAGATCATTTGGAAGAACTCCGGATTGAGCTCTACGAAAAAGTAAATGGGCTGGGTATTGGGGCGCAAGGGCTCGGTGGCTTGACTACCGTTTTGGATGTGAAGGTTCAGGATTATCCCACTCACGCTGCAAACAAGCCGGTTGCCGTAATTCCCAATTGCAGCGCAACCCGTCACGTACACTTCACTCTCGATGGCTCGGGTCCTGCCAGGTTTGAGCCTCCTGATTTGAAAGAGTGGCCAGACATAGAGTTCGAATTGGGTGAAGAAGTAAAGCGTGTAAATATGGACACTCTCTCAAGCGCTGAAATTCAATCTTGGAAGTCTGGTGATACGCTTTTGCTTACTGGGAAAATGCTGACTGGTCGAGATGCAGCCCACAAAAAAATTGTAGATCTGATTGAGTCTGGTCAAGAACTTCCTGTTGATTTTACCAACAGGTTGATCTACTACGTCGGTCCTGTTGACCCGGTGAGAGATGAAGTGGTTGGTCCGGCAGGCCCTACAACAGCAACCAGGATGGATAAATTTACTAGGACCATGCTCGAGAAAACCGGGTTAGCAGGAATGATTGGTAAGGCCGAGAGGGGCCCGGTCGCGATAGACGCTATCAGAGACAACAAGGCCGTTTCTATGATTGCTGTCGGAGGTGCTGCCTACCTGGTGGCGAAAGCAATCACGGGATCCACGCTGATTGCGTTTCCAGAGCTAGGGATGGAAGCGATCTATGAGTTCGAGGTCAAGGATATGCCCGTCACGGTTGCGGTCGATTCGACTGGTGAGTCAGTGCACATTGAAGGGCCTAAAATTTGGTCAAAAAAGATCGCTGAGAAAATAGCGGTCACAAATACCTAACAATTTAGAGAGCGTCTAAATATCGCTCAGCGTCTAGTGCAGCCATACATCCAAAACCTGCGCTTGTGATAGCTTGTCTATAAATATGATCAGCTACGTCTCCCGCGGCAAACACCCCAGGCATATTAGTAGCAGTCGCGTTGCCGTCTGTGCCGCTGAGTATTTTTATGTACCCGTTTTCCATGTCGAGTTGGTCAGAAAAAATGTCTGTGTTGGGTGTGTGGCCTATCGCAATGAAAACTCCAGACAGGTCGATCCTGTTTTTGTCTCCATCGTTGGACTTGATCATCATTCCAGTTACGCCGCTATCATCGCCTAAAACCTCTTCTAATTGAGAGTTCCAAATTGGCTCGATGTTGTCTTTAGCGAGTAAGCGGTCTTGTAAGATCTTTTCTGCGCGCAATTGGTCTCTTCTGTGCACCAAATAAACTTTTTTTGTAATGTTTGAAAGGTATAGTGCTTCTTCGACGGCTGTGGAGCCGCCTCCGATGACTGCTACTTCTTGACCTCGATAGAAAAAGCCATCACAGGTTGCGCAGGCACTGACGCCTTTCCCTTTGAAGTTTTCTTCGGACTCCAGACCTAAATACTTCGCGGAAGCGCCGGTCGCGATGATCAAGGCATCGCAAGAGTACTCGGCTTGGTCGCCTTTGAGAATCAGTGCCTCTCTCGATAGTTTTGCGGTATGAATGTGGTCGTTAACAATACTGGCTTCGAATCGTTCTACATGCTCTGCCATCTGCATCATCAATTCGGGTCCCTGGAGTTCTGCGTGGCCACCAGGCCAGTTCTCTACTTCAGTTGTCGTGGTTAACTGCCCGCCAACCTCTACTCCAGTTATGAGTGCTGGCTTCAGGTTAGACCTGGCTGCGTAAAGTGCGGCCGTGTAACCTGCTGGTCCCGATCCGAGGACTATCAGCTTGTGATGGATTTTGTCTGTCATAAGGAACTACTTCGCTAACTTCCTCATATTTTAATCAGATGTCATTCGGTGGCAATACTGAAGATGCTTTGAATATTTAAATGCATTGAGATTCATTGAACGAACTGATCTCTGCTTCTGAATACCCAAGCTCTATCAATATCTCGTGCGTGTGCTCGCCAAGTGTTGGCGGGGCTCGCTGAACGTTAGGCGGAGCAGGATCTGTTAGATGGCTGGCACTAACAACTTTCACTTGCTGGCTTTCGCTTCCGGGTTTATCGATGGTGGTAAGAGAAAGCCGATGGTCGAACTGCCTGTCCTTAGTTACTTCGTCCAAATTACGTATTGCAGCGACAGGTACTCCAGAGCTTTCCAATAGATTAACCCAGTACTCGGTCGTTTCACTTGCAAAGGTGGGTAGAAGAAATTCCAGGAATACGTCAGTGTTTTTAACTCTCAATTCTGGTTCATTGTATTGCTCGTATATAGATTCTTTACCGATTGCTTTTAACAACGACTGTATTTGAGTTTCCCTCAATGCAATGACTTGAACAAATCCATCTTTGGTCTCAAAGACATTGCAAGTTGGCTGCTTTGTTGGAGATTGATTTCCAATCAGATCGGGTATCTCACCAGATACTAAATAGTTGCTTATCTGTGGTGCTTGCATCATGGCAGCCGAATCTAACATCGAAATGTCGATTCTTTGTCCTTCGCCCGTTAAGTGTCTCCTAAAGAGCGCAGCGCTGATTGCGAAAGCGGCATTAAGAGCTGTACTCATGTCGACTGAAAAATAGCCTGTTCTTACTGGTCCGGTTTCTTTGTGGCCGCTGATCGCCATCATTCCCGAAGATGCTTGAATAGCACCATCAAATGCGGGGAGGTTTGCCCTGGGTCCTGACTGTCCATAACCGGAGATTGACGCATAAACGATATCTGGTTTGATTGATTTGAGAGATTCATATCCAAATCCGAGTTTTTCGATCGTACCTGGCTTGAAGTTTTCTACGACTGCATCGGATGTCTCAGTAAGCTTGAAGATGATTTCCTTTGCAGAAGGGTGCTTGAGATTCAAGGTCAGGCTTCGTTTTCCCAGGTTGCAGGTGAGAAAAGAGGGTGCCATACCGTCAGCCCCCGATGAAAGTAGTCCCCGAGTGATATCTCCAACCTCCGGTTGCTCAATCTTTATGACGTCTGCCCCTAGCTGTGCTAGCTGTTGGGTTGCGAAGGGCCCGGCGAGAACTTGGGTAAAGTCGAGTATCCTCAGCCCAGTAAAAGCTTGTGTGTCTGCGCTCATCTTTAGGATCTCGGGGCTAGTTCGAAAATCCAGAGATAATCACTGTCCAACACTTCCGTCATCATCTCCGGAGTTGTTTCGAAGTTGCCTCCGTATTTACGCGCAAGTTCAGACATTACTCCTGGCAACGCAGGGTCATCGGTAATCCTGACCAGAGTTCTTTCGTAAAGTTTTCCGTCAATTCTGAGTATGGCACGTCCGTCTTCGAGCGCTTGATAAGGCCATTGTTTCCATATTTTTCCCCACCACGTGGTCATGTACCCACTAGGTATGAACACCCGATTGTCTTGAATCATGATAAACGTAGTTCGAGAGCTCACTGGGTTCATCGTTTGAAATTCTACGTTGGACAAATTCTTAGCGAATGACCAATCCGGCTCTCCTGTAACTAATTCTCCGGAGGTAAAAGCACCTCCGGGAAAGATTTCGGTTGGACCGTCGTTGAAGCTAACTAAAAACACAAAAGTCCAGAGTGCGAACACTAGGACGCCTAGAGATTTTAAAAGTATCTTTAAGATTTTTATTAGCATGCTCTTCTCCCTGATCTGCCCGTATCTTGGTGCATGTAGTATGTCTAGTCCAGCGCTGTGCAAATTTGTTGATCAGATATAAACTCCCAGTGCTATGAAGTGTTTAGAAAATTTGCTTCCTGTGATCGCGTCTAAGACCGACGAAATTGAGTCCTGCCGAGGGTTGCCCGAAGACTTGGTTGCAGAATTGAAATCAGCAGGCGTGTTTCGAAATTTGATACCTAAGAAGTATGGTGGTCTTGAGACTCCTTTTCTTGAGCACATCCGTGAAGTTCAGCGTATTTCTCAAATCGACGCGAGTACCGCCTGGTGTATCAATCAAAGTGCGGTAATCGGTACGACATCGCTTTGGTTAGCGGAGAATCAAATCAGGGCTATCTGGGGCACTGAGGATACCTCAGTATCTAATGGCCCTCCGTTTGAAGGTGTGATCAAAGCAGTCGACAGTGGCTATCTTTTAAATGGCCATTGGGGTTTTTCAAGTGGATGTCAGCACGCAACCTGGATGTGTGGTGCAGCGAGGTTAGAAGATAGGTCAGGGTGGCGGCTGGCCTTCTTTAAGCCTACAGATGTTGAGTTCGTTGATAACTGGCAGGTAGCGGGGTTAAGAGGGACGGGCAGTTTTGAGTTTAAGATTAAGGATTTGCAGCTCGCGAGCGAATGGGTAACTGATGCCGGTTTGAAGCCAACCGTCGATGTTGAGGTGACTCGTATTCCCAGCGCATTGTTATTCGCGGTTAGCTTTGCGGCCCTCGCTTTGGGAGTTGCCAAGGGCGGACTCGATGATGCGATCGAAGTCGCGGAAGGAAAGTTACCAAGATATGCACCTCTGAAGTTACGAGACGACCCCAATGTGCATAGATTCTTGGCTAAGGCCGTCGCGTCTTGGCGTTCTATAAACAGTTATTTACATGCCACCGTGGAAGAGGTTTTGGAACAGGTAAACGAATCCGGTCCGGCGACTGAAGAGTCTAGATCCAAACTTAGGCTCTGCGGTACTCACGTGATCAGAGAATGTGCGGAGGTATTGGACTTAGCCTATAAAATAGTAGGTTCTACTGGAATTTATCAGGATCATCGAATTCAAAGAAGGTTTCAGGATATGCATGTAATTACGCAGCATGTGCAGGCTCGAGAGGCGCACTTTAACCTTGTAGGTAAGTACTTAATTTCGAATGAATACGAACGCGGACCGATGTCATAAAATCTTTTACTGTCGTCCCAGACACGTTAAGATAGCGCTCCCTTTCTGAACAAGGGGCGTTTAGCTCAGTTGGGAGAGCACTAGCCTTACAAGCTAGGGGTCACTGGTTCGAACCCAGTAACGCCCACCACGTGGAGCGGTAGTTCAGCTGGTTAGAATACCGGCCTGTCACGCCGGGGGTCGCGGGTTCGAATCCCGTCCGCTCCGCCATTTCACTTTCCGAGGACGTCCGAGAACGTCCAAAAATTAAGAATAACTTGACTAAAAACAGTCACTTATGGTTCTCTCAGATCCAAGGTCTTCCTGTGTCAGCCAATAACGTTTGGGGGCATTTTGGGGGGCATTTGTCTAAATGGATTCGAATTGAGGGGGCATCTGTGCTGACCGACGTCAAAATAAGACAGGCCAAACCCAGGGACAAAACCTACAAGCTTGCCGATGGTCGCGGGCTTTATATTGAGGTGTCGACTAACGGCAGCAAGTACTGGCGTTACAAGTACCGGGTCACCGCTAACGGTAAACGCAGGGAGAAGAGACTCTCCCTGGGGGTTTACCCTGAAGTCAGCCTTAAGAGTGCTCGCGAATTACACCACACCGCCCATGCGCTGGTTTCAAATGGGGGAGACCCGTCCGAAAAACGCCAGGAGCAGAAACGGGCAGAGCGTTCAATAGCAGAGACTTTTGGGGTGGTCGGTGAAGACTGGTTCGAAACGCAGTCGCCCTCCTGGTCGGAAACGCATGTCGAACGACAGTGTAGGCTTTTCAGGAAAGACCTCGCGCCTTTGCACGATCTGCCGATAGACGAAATCAAACCTCCGGAAATTCTGAAGACGCTTCGCATCATAGAGTCGCGAGGGGCGGTGGAGTCGGCCCACAGGGCCAAGCAGGTGGCGAGCCAGATATGTCGTCACGCGATCGCGATGGGGCTGATCGAAGTTGATCCAGCCGCGACCGTCGCCGCCGCGCTGCGTAAGCCAAAGACGCGACATCATGCCGCGATAACTGACCCTGTCCAGTTGGGACAGCTTCTCAGGGGTATAGACGATTATCATGGCAGTGAGGTGGTACGGGTAGCCCTTAAGCTCACGCCATTACTTTTCGTGCGCCCCGGCGAGCTCCGCCGAATGGAATGGTCAGAACTGGATCTCGAAAAAGGTGTTTGGCTGATACCAGGCTCCAAGACCAAGAGGCACCGAGACCATTACGTGCCCCTGGCCAGGCAAGCCGTTGAACTGCTTCAGGGACTCCGACACCTGACGGGTAACTCGCGTTTTGTCTTTCCTAATCCGCGTTCGGCGGAACGGCCGATGAGCGAAAACGCGGTGCTCTACGCTCTGCGGGGTATGGGAGTCACGAGAGATGAGGCGACACCCCATGGTTTTCGGGCGACGGCCAAGACGATGATGGAGGAGCAGCTGGAGATGCGTACAGACCTGATCGAGCATCAGCTAGCGCACGCGGTGAGAGACGCGACCGGCGAGGCTTACAACCGGACAACATTCCTGCCTCAGCGGGAAAAAATGATGCAGGTTTGGGCAGATTATTTGGATCAACTTAAAAACAGCGTCTGATTTTTACCGGTTTGTCCAGTTCGACAACTTGTTTTTTGTAACGTAGAGTTTCTGACCTTCAAATAACAAGGAAAAAAAATGAATCGAATGTTAGTTATTGTGTTGAGTCTGATGGCTTTGCCTGGTTTCTTGCTGGCTGATGATCACTCAAGTTCAAACGGCTATGTTGTAGAGTCCATCCCTTTCAAACTTAAAGAGGGTTCAACGATGGCCGACATGATGGAGCTCGCTCCTCAGTTTGCAAAACTTGGTAAGAAAGGGAAATTTCAGTATTCATCTTACATTTTGACGCCACACTACATTACCAAGAGCACCGCTGCCGTTGCTTCTGATTACGACGGAGTCTGGCTCGGGTTTAGCCCGGATAACAAGAGTATGACGAGTGCGGTCTCTTATTATTTGAAGAATGGCATGGATCTGGAGAATAACTTCGGCGAGGTGCGCATTATGAATCAGCGAATGCTAATGCGTGGTGAACAAATTCATGATGCCGGAATCGAGCTTGACTCTGATGATTCTGGCTACACAGTGATTAGAACGTGTTCTCTCAATGAGGGTTCGGACATGGAGGATTTCAGGGCGGCGGCTAAACGTCGATCTGATGAATTCAATGAGGCCGGGTTAACGGTAGAGCCTCATATTTGGCATAGTGGCTTCGGTATCCCAAACGAACTCCAGGGAAAGATGCTTTTGGTTTTTTACTATCCAGATATGGCCGAGTGGGCTAAGTTAGGCGATATGTATTTTGATGGTAAGTTCAGTCAGGAGACCCAGGAAATGGTTGCTAAAGCAGTAACCTGTGGTCCTGCAAGGAGTTATCTGACATCACCCTTCTACGCAGTCTCTAACTAGAAAGGTTCGATTTATACAGAGACCGCGCGTTACGCGGTCTTTGTAGGCTGGCTTTTAGATATTTCTCAAGCGGCCCTAAGGTTTTGCATTTGTTCCTTGGCTCCTGTGTCTATG
>CAJWGQ010000056.1 GCA_913041025.1 uncultured Gammaproteobacteria bacterium
GGATCACTCGGTTTAGATATTAATGCAGAGCAAGTTGCCAACCCAAGAGGTTTTAAAAGTCATTTGAGTTTTGATCGGATACCAAAGGGTTGCAAATACATTAACGTGATTCGTAATCCGCTTGATGCCGCGTATTCCTCTTTTAAATTTATGGAAGGCTGGTATTTAGAGCCCGGAGCGGTATCTGCTGATGAATTCGTTTCTCAGAACTTGGAGCGTGGCGACTACTATCGTCACTTTATTTCCTGGTGGCCCCAGAGAAGTAATGAGAATGTGCTTTACTTAGTCTATGAAGATATGAAAAAGCATCTAAGCCGTAATATCAAAAAAATCTCTGAATTTGCAGAAATAGACTTGGACGAAGATTTACTCTCGATTACAGAGAAGCACTCTAGCTTTTCATTCATGACTGATTTCAAAGATCGATTTGATGATGCAATGCTAAGACAGCAATCTGAGGAGAAAGTGTTGCCTTCGGGTAGCGATAGCTCGAAGGTTCGTGCTGGCGAGGTAGGTGCTTATGAATTCAAAAATGAAACGATAGCTGCCTTCAACGATAAATGGCGCGAGATAGTGACCCCTGTTACGGGTTTTGGTACCTACGAAGAGTTGGCTGGGTCATGGCTCAGGTAACCTGATAGTGAGATATCCTAGGCTGTTGCGGCGATTGAATAGATAGCTAAAAAAAATGTCCTACGAGTAACACTTGCTCGAAATTGCTTTACCATTAAGCACTTTATTTAGATCTAATAGGGAGGAAAATTTGATGGACTATGCATTGCCTAATATCTCTAATGACTTGTCCGGACGGGTTGCTCTGGTAACGGGAACGACCTCTGGGCTGGGAAGACGGTTCGCTGAGGTGATCGCTGCCTCTGGAGCGAAAGTTGCAGTGACAGGAAGAAGGATTGATAGATTAGAGGCGCTAGCCAAAGAAATACAAGACAAGGGAGGAGTGGCAGAACCGATTCAGCTTGATATGCAAAGCAACGATTCAATTATGAATTGCGTTGAAAAGGCTGAATCTTCGCTTGGGACGATAGACATACTCGTAAACAATGCAGGGATTCCCGACGCTCAGAGAGCTCATAAAATGTCCTTGGATTTAATCGACTCGGTTTTTGATACTAATTTACGCGGTCCCTACGTGCTTTCTTGTGAGATAGCCAGGCGTTTGATCGCCGCGGAAAAACCTGGCCGCATGGTGAATATTTCCTCTGTAGGAGGCTTCAGCTATGGGGGTAATGGTGCGGCGTTATACTCCATTACCAAGTCAGCGATCGTAAGGATGACAGAGTGTTTAGCCGTAGAGTGGGCGAGATACAATATTAATGTCAACGCAATTGCACCTGGAGCTTTTGCCTCCGAGATGATGGATGGCATGTTAGAGCGGATGGGTGATATTGCGCAGCACTTTCCTCGCAAAAGGATATGTGACCCTGCTCAAATGGATAGTACGCTCTTGTATTTCCTCTCACCCGCTTCAGAAGCAGTGACTGGGACCTATATAAAAATAGATGATGGGCAAGGTGGCCGGTAGCTAGCTGTCTCGGTATGACGCCAGATTTTTTTGGCGTCGTACCTTCATGGAACTTTAATCGAAGGCGCTACCCTCTAATTCATAGTTTTTAATTCGTTTGGAAAAGTCAGGGCCTTCTCTACCAAACCCTAGGAAGTTATTTACACCCATTAAATCAGCAAAGCGAGGGGGGTTTCTGTCGAGCATCTCCTGAGTAGTCCCTTCTCTAATTAATTCCTGAGTTTGAATGTATTCTCGGCAATAGACCACTGCCGCGTTGATTCTTATACCAGGAACTTTTCTCTCATAGGCTCCGTGCCAGGTATTGCCAGCGCAGACTACAACCGATCCAGCTTTCATTTCCAAAGGGATACATTTGTCATTGGTGTAGACGCCGCTCTCTTTTGTTCCAGTAGGCCTGCGAAGTAAGTGATTGCTACCGGGTACCACAGCAAAGGCTCCCTTGTCTTTTTCGTAATCGACTAGCGCGTAGTTTGCGACAGCTACCGATACTGGTTTAGAGAGTTGTAGAGTCCACTGGTCGGTATGCAAAGGAAGGGCTGGATCGCCCTTTGATCTGACATGCGAGTAGACCGTCGATAATTTCATACTGAGGCCTAAAAGATATTGCATTAGGGCAACGGTGTATTGATTCATGACTAGTTTTTCAAAAATTGGGTCCTCGAAAAGTAGGTAGCTGCCTTCACGAAGATTGCCGCCGTCCCAGGTTTCTATGTCTGGTTTTTGAACGTTAGACTTGTCGGCACTCTGGCAAACGATAATCTCTCTAAGATTTTTAACCATATCCATGTCAATAGCGTCAGGTACGACGGTATAACCTTTTTCTTCAAGCTCAAGCGCGTGTTTTTCAAGCTTTAGCCGATAGATCTCTTCAAAGACGAGTTCTCTGGACGACTTTTCAGTAGTTTCAGTTACTAATTGCGGCTCCGCCATTTACTTTCTCCTCGCATGATTGAGTTCGTTATATCACTTTTTGCGCAGGCCGAGCAATGTATGTCCTTCGACCTCTGATAAAATCAAGTGAACTTTGACTTTTTTGCTTTTTAACCGATTAGGTTGTCTACTGATGAGATGTTTAACATTTGGTTGAGAATATGGATGAGTTAGTTGATCCTCGAAGAAATTTGAATCTTGATAGCGTTCAAAATTTGAGAGATCTAGGTGGATACAGCACCAAAGACGGTCGTAAAACCAAGTGGGGTGCATTTTTGCGATCGGGTGATATGTCAGCTATGACAGAAGATGATCAAGAGGCTTTGCTTAGGCAAGGGATCCGATCTGTCATCGATTTAAGGATGGCGAAAGAGATTGCGATAGCTCCGAACGTGTTTTCCGATTCGAAACAGGTGACGTTTTTCAATCATGACTTCTGGGGAACTCGTTTTGATGACTACCGCTCAAAACGGAAAACGGCAACGCCGCAAGAAAAATTGGCCGACCTTTATTGTAGTGGTCTCGAGGTTAACGGATTCGTTATTGCCGAGGTGATGAAGACCTTTGCTGCAGGTGACGGGGCTTTTGTGTTTCATTGCAGATCCGGTAAGGATCGGACGGGATTAGTGGCAGCGATTTTGCTGATTATTGCCGGGGTGCCTGATGAGGTTATTGCAAAAGATTTTGGTCTCTCAACAACCTATTTGAATGAACCAGAACTGACTGAGGAAGATTTGAAGAAACCTGGTGCTTACCAAAAAGGATCTGCGCCACAGACAATGATGCTGACGCTTGGGTTTTTGCGCGACCGATATGGCAGTGTGATGAGCTACTTAAAAGATCAAGGGGTCTCTATTTCTGAAATAGAATCGGTGCGAGAGAAAATATTGGGTGATTAACGGAGGAATCTTGCTATGATTCTCAGCCACGAAATGAGGCGAGTATTGGCAAATCGTCGCAACGAGAAGCGGATGTCTGCGCCTCGCTATTAGCCCGGTGATTTTGTAGTACCAACAGCTGAAACAAATTTTTATTATGTGGACAAGACTTTGAGATTGGCCCTGGGTGTTTTTTTGGCCTTCGCTTCCGTGTACAACACCGCGTTGTCCGATGCGCTTTCGGGACAGGATGAGCTCTCAACCAAAGAAGAAAAGCTTGAAGAGATTATAGTCGTAGCTTCCAAAAATGAGCTGGGATTAGAGGGATCCTCTAAATTGGATTCCGTTTTCGGTTTTGAAAAGGACCTTCTGCTAACGGCTAGATCAGTTAATTCTTATACATCCGAGTTTTTAGACGAATTTAACGTCACTGATATTAATGATCTGGTCAGTTTTGTACCGAGTAGTTTTACTACCTCCTTTTTTGGCGTTGGAGGTTCTCTCGATATCAGAGGAAGCTCGGCAGAGAATTACTTTAGGGGAATTAAACGACTTAACAATGAAGGTAATTTTCCGACGGCTGTAGGAGCGAGCGACAGAATAGATATTGTTCGCGGTCCGATGCCTCTTATATCAGGTCCCAGCAAGGTAGGAGGAGCTCTAAATTTTGTTCCTAAATCTGCCAGGGCGGACACAGGACAATATTTAGTTCGATCCACAGGCGAGTTAAATCTTAAACTCGGTGAGTGGGATCGATATTCAATGGGGGTCGAATTTGGAGGGCCCTTGAACTTCTATGATCGCCAAGGAGGCTTTTTTCTATTTGCTGATTTAGAGAATTCTGATTCGTATTTTGACCATGATTTAACTCGCCAGAACATATTTCAAGGAACTCTGAACCTAGAAATTTCGAAGTCTTTGCGGTTGGAATTTGGAATTATGAGTCAGTGGTGGCGTGGACACGAAAATGGAGGCTGGAATCGAGTTACTCAGGAGCTTATCGATACTGGTACCTATATAACTGGCCAACCTGCTGTCGATATTGATACAGATTATGGGAATGGCGATGGGATAATTAGCGAAAAAGAAATCGATGCGTTTGAGCTTGATATGTTTGAGTCTGGCGATGGTGGTCTTGGATACACCGGAAGCGCCCCGTTTGGCCAATCGGAAAATTCTGTGACCTGCTTCGAAGGTATCACTCCGTTTTGTGTTGGGGGAGCTCCTGTAGATAAGAACAACGAACATTTTCCTTTGCAGACTCGATTCATTACTCAGGAGGTTATCGATCGGCTGAATGGTGAACGTAATTGGTTAGGGTTAGATCCGGCGACGGTTGGTGCTACCGCATTGACAGGGAATAGAGTATTAATCGATGCTGAAGACTATTTCAATACGAATGCTCATATCCTCTATTTTGACTTGGTTTATGATAGCGATAACGGTTTAGAGTTATCCAATAAGCTATTTATTGAATCTGTAGATTATGGAAACCAAAATGCCTATGGGTTCACGAAGATTGGTGATGCCTACGTTATAGAGAATCAATTTATTATAAAAAAAGATATTGATGCCTCTAGTTATAGAGGAACCTTTTTTCTTTCTCCGTCTATTAGGTATACAAATAGCTTTTACGCATTGGATTTTGGTGATGAGGTATTTGATCGGGTGGACTTATCACGTGGGTTCAATTCTCTATCCAGGCAAACCTCCCCTCTCGATCAGAAAGATAATGAATCTGAATCCTGGAGTCATTGGTACAGCACCGAGTACTTCCAATATGGATTATCCAGTTTCTTCAATTTGGAATTTGAGGAAGGCTTAGATTTTACCCTTGGGCTGCGTTACGACTATATTGATATACAGGCAGAGGACGGCGATGGTGAGCTAGGACCAATTGTTTTGCGAAATTTTGAAGGGGGCGAACGACAGGCTGAAGGGAGTCAAGGTGCCTTTAGTTGGTCTGCCAATCTTTCTCAACAAATCTTGGATATATTTTATCCCTATGTGTCCTATTCTTCGCAAACTAGTCTTGTTTCGGCAGCTCTAGGAGATGTGGACCCTGATTTGATCTCGACTGATAGTTTTCTCGGCGATTCCCTCCTAGCGGAGATAGGAGTCAAAATGAACGCGTTTGATGAAAAGCTGTTTGTGACTCTGGCTGTCTTTGAACAAGAAAGGCAGTCCTTGAGTCTTCAGGGGCCTACCAACAATCAGGCAACCCGATCCCAAGGTTTCGAATTGGAGGCACGAGGGCTAGTAGCAGAGGGGTTTACTGTCGCACTCGTTTACTCGAATTATGAAATTTCCGTTTTTGAGGAGGGTGGTTACACATTTACCTATTTAGGCGCTTCCAATCTTCCAGATGTTGAGTCTGCAGATCTGTTTGGCGGTATTATAGGAGCGGAAATCTATGTGGATGATTGGAGTCTGAGAGGGGGGATCCCGAAACAGTCATGGGGAATTACTGCCACTCAGAAATGGAGTGACCGCGTGCGGTCGAGTTTCAGCTGGACCTGGGTTGACGAGACCTATGCCTCGGTTGTGCCCGGGATATTGTTGCCAAAGTACAATGTCCTTAATCTTAATTTATCGTACTCGTACGAACAGATTCGTCTCGCTTTGCATTTGTCCAATTTGGGAGATGAACGCTATTTCAGGGGGAATTATCCTAGTTTGTATGGCAACAATACCGTTTTACCTAGTTTGCCTTTTAGTTGGCTGGCAGAGTTTAGTTTTCGTTTCTAATTTATTTGATATTCGAGTTTAAGTTTTAGGTTTCAGTCCAAGATCAGGAACTTCACGATGAAGATGCCAGCTATACAGTATGAAGCGAAAGAGCAGTCCTGGCGGTTACCCGATAATAGTTTAATGCCGACATAAGAAATAAAACCGATTCCGATACCATCGGAAATGGAAAACATGAATGGCATTCCGATGGCCAACATGATGGCAGGAAAGAATTCGGTAACATCTGACCAATCGACAAGCCTGAGTGATTTGATCATCAAAAAGGAGACGAACAGTAGGGCTGCAGAGGTTGCGAAGCTCGGTATGCTTTTGACAAGTGGGCTGAATGCCAAACAAATTATAAATAAGAGCCCTGCTGTTACTGCTGATAATCCTGTCTTTCCTCCGCTTTCAACGCCCGCGGCGGACTCAATGTAACCAGTCGTAGGGGAAGTGCCTAACAGAGCGCCGCAGGTTGTGGCAGTGGAATCTGATAATAGAGCCCACTTTAGCCGATGGATTTTGCCTTCTTTATTTATTAGACCGCTTCTATCGGCAATTCCGACAATAGTTCCTGTTGCGTCAAACAGATCGACAAGGAGTAATGAGAAAATGATACTGACCATGGATAAATCCAAGGCGGCCTGCAAATCTAATTGTAGGAAGACTGGAGAAATTGAAGGGGGACTGTCGATCACGCCATAAAAGGGGGTTAGACCGCTAATCCACCCAAGCAAAGAAACTGCTAACAGCCCGATGACTATCGCACCAGGAATTTTTCTAGAGTCTAACGCAACGATGAGAAAAAGGCCTAACAAGGCTAAGAGAGGCGCAGAACTAGCCAAATCTGCAGTACCAACTAGGGTCGACAAATCGTCTTGCACGAGAGCGGCATTTTGAAAACCAATAAATGCCAGAAATAAACCGATTCCTGCGGTAATAGCATGTTTCAGATTTTTCGGAATTGAGTTGATAATCAATTCTCTTATTGGAAGTAGGCTGATTAGGATGAACAGACAACCCGATATAAAGACTGTCGCGAGAGCTGTTTGCCATGAGTGCCCCATTCCAAGCACGATCGTGTAAGCAAAAAACGCGTTTTGACCCATACCTGGGGCAAGAGCAATAGGGTAATTTGCCATGATCCCCATAATCAGGGATCCGGTAGCTGCGGCAAGACAGGTCGCGACGAAAACTCCACCAAAATCCATCCCTGCGTCGCTGAGAATACTTGGATTGACTATTGTGATGTAGGCCATTGCTAAGAATGTAGTGGAGCCCGCCACTATTTCCTGCTTTATGCTGGTCTCACGTTTGCTCAATTCAAAGGTGCGGTCTAAAAAGGTGCGCATGTGACAAAAGAGTTGGATTGCCGGAAGTAAGCAATTATAGACCCGTCTTGTTGATTACGCATGACAACTTAAGCAAAATGTCGACAAAGCAGATTTGGAACTAAAAGAATGAGTTATTTGAAGCAATTTTTTGCGGTGATCTCTTCGTTGATATTTGCGACTTCAGTTAGTGCAGAATTATCAGTTGGTGATGTTGCTCCTGACTTCACTTTGACTGGCAGCGACGGGAATCAGTACACGCTCTCGGAAATGAGAGGAAAACATGTGGTTGTTGCGTTCTTTCCTAAGGCTTACACAAGCGGCTGAACGCTAGAGTGTAAGGCGCTGCGTGACAGTGACCGAGAAATCAGAAAATATGATGTGGCTTATTTTATGGCCAGCACTGATGAGGAACGAGTAAATAGAGGTTTTGCCGAGAAGAATGGGGCTACCTTCCCCATATTATCCGATCCCGATAAAAGTGTTTGCACCGAGTATGGAGTCTTGTATCCAATAGGCCTCGCCAAAAGGTGGACGTTTTATATTGGGCCGGACGGGACCATTCGAAGAATTGACAAAGATGTGAAACCCAGGACTGCCGGTGCTCAGCTGGTCAAGAATCTTCAAGATTTGGACGTTCCCGTAGTTGGAGGCGAGTAAACCCTTTAGAGTTCAGCCAACAATTTAATAGGGATTGTGTAGGCTGAACTCTATGTTTTACTAGATCGAGTTAAAGCGTCTCCGTCGCGCCACGGTGATATTTGTCCCTCGTACACCGATGAACCCTTTCTGAAGTGAGAGGCTTCTTCGAGAGTCTCAACGAATGGCATATCACCGGGATAGTATTGATTGTCGGGGAGTGGTCCGGATTTTGAGACGTGTCCCCACAATGAATGGCCGACCACCTCTTCGGCGATAATTGCAGCCTCAATAACCTTGTCGAGGTCATAACCTGTTTCAATGCCCATTTGATGACACATGTGAACAAAATCTTCAGTAGGAACATGACCCGCAGAACGACCGTTTCCGCAATAGGGGCACCCGCCCATGCCTCCCAGAGAAGTATCAAATTCAGTCGCGCCCAGTAGCAGTGCTTCGTAGTAGCTCGCGATAGTAACGCCGCGGGTGTTGTGCAAGTGCATGTGATAGGTCTCAACCTCAGGATATTTGTCCTTTACTTCTGTCAGGGTTTCTTTGACCGTATGAGGCATGTTCCAGCCCATCGCATCTAGAAATGACACACGCTGAACGGGAATGCCAACCTCGTGCCATTTAGAGATCATCAGATCAAGCAAATTCATTCTTGTTTCAAGACTGAAGCTGCCCTCAAAATTAGATCCGAATGGATTGCCCAATGCTACGGAACCATATTCTGCTCCAGCATCCGCCGCCGATTGCACTGTGTTTTCCAGAGCGGCTATTTGCTCGGCTTGCGTCCGGTTGTAATTGCGTCTTGCAAATGTATCGCAGAGCTCAACATGAGTTCCAAATTTCTTTTCTCTAACATTGATTTTTGGGAAATATCCGTCTGCTCTATCAAAGCCTCTTTTATTAAAAACGGCAGCGGTATAAGTTATTCCAGGTTTTGGTTCGAACTGGTCCGCGATTTCATCGATGCAGGCCATGGAAGGTGTCCACTTAGGATGTGCAAATGAACCAATCGTTACGGTCTTTGCGCCCATCTCACTAATCGCGTCAAGCAGTCTAAGTTTTTCTGACACGGGAATGTCTGGACTTTCGATTTGTAGTCCCTCTCTCATTGTGTCGTCGAAGATGTTTACTCTTTTCGGAATTTGTTCAGACATGCGAATCTCCTAATTCTCTCTCTGTTGTATCAAGAGTTTGGTCTGGCGTCGAGTGAATTTATTGTCATCGGGACCCTAGTCGATTGGGTTGTGAATAAGAGATACTAAGTTCTACGATCAAGATTTAGGAGGAGAATCATGGTTTGGCAACCGGAAATTGATGAGATTGAAAAACGTGTAGAGCTAGCTAAAAAGATGGGCGGGCAAGAGGGCATTGATGTCCAACATGGGCGAGGAAAGCTAACAATTCGAGAGCGGCTTGACCTGTTTTGTGATCGATCTTCCTTTCAAGAGATTGGTCGATTAGCTGGCGCTGCTACCTATGAGGGTGAAGAGTTAAGCGATTTCCGACCTTCTAATACTGTAATTGGTCTTTGCGAGCTAAATGGTCGAAAAGTCGTGGTAAACGGCGGCGACTTTACGGTGAGAGGTGGCTCTGCTGATGCAGCGGTTGGGAATAAGGGAGGGCATGCGCAGAATCTGGCAAGAGATTGGCGATTGCCTTATGTACGTTTGTTAGACGCTACGGGCGGCAGCGTGAAAACATTCGAGCAGATCGGGCGAACTTATATACCGACGAACCCATCCACGCCCGGAATTGAAGACCTATTGTGCGAAGTACCAGTAGTGTCAGCGGCTTTAGGCTCAGTGGCTGGATTACCTGCCGTGGATGCTTGTCTCTCACATTTTAATTTGATGGTTAAGGGTATCAGTCAAGTTTTTCCGGGCGGTCCGCCGGTTGTGAAGGCATCTCTGGGTATTGATATCTCCAAGGAGGATTTGGGAGACGAGCGATCTCAGGTTTACGAGTCGGGTGTCATAGATAACTTGGCTGAAACCGAGGAAGAGGCGTTCGATATGATAAGGCAGTTTCTGAGTTATTTACCCAACAGCGTCTGGGAAATGCCGCCCCGGATCAAAAATGGCGATGATCCTGAGCGACGCGAGGAGAGCCTTTTGTCGATCATACCTCGAAATAAAAGACAGGCTTACGATGCGTACAAAATCCTAGATGCCGTGTTAGATAGAGAATCCTTTTTTGAAATCACTCCTCATTATGGAAGATCCCGGATTGTTGGTCTGGGACGCTTAAATGGTTACCCTGTCGGGGTGATGATCAATAATCCCAAAAGGCTAGGGGGATCCATGGATGTCACTGCGGGGACAAAGGTCATGAGATTCTTACAGCTTTGCGATACGTTTCACTTGCCGATGGTCTACTTAGCAGATGAACCGGGATTCATGGCGGGTCCGGATCAGCAAGCCAAAGGTATAGTTAGAGCAGGAGCAAAGATGTTATGCACTACTCTGAGGACTCAAATGCCCTGGGTTAGTGTGATTATCAGACAGCTTTATGGAGTCGCAGGACAGTGTCATGATCGACCTAGTGGGATGTTCAAGCGTACTGCCTGGCCGTCGGGACATTGGGGATCCATGCATATTTCTGGCGGTGTATCTGCTGCCTACCGAAGGGTGATTGATGAGTCAGATGACCCTGAAAAGACCAGAAAAGAAATTGAGGCTAAACTTGACGGGCTGGCTTCGCCTTTTAAAACGGCGGAGTCTTTCAACATTGAAGATATAATGGATCCTAGAGACACGCGTCCAATGCTTTGCGAATTTGTAGAGATGGCGCAGTCGATTATCGCAACGCAGCTGGGCCCTACTTCAGTTCCTTATATGCCTTAGGGATTGCAGGGGAATGTTGTTTAGTTCTGATCAAATGTACAGGAGCTACTATGGACAACTTATCTGAAGCCTACTGGATGCCGTTCACGGCCAGAAATGGATTTAGAAAAGAGCCTCGCATAATAGTTCGAGCCGACGGCTGTCACTACATTAGTGCAGACGGAAGAAAGGTCTTTGATAGCCTTTCTGGCTTGTGGTGTTGCGGGTTTGGCCATAACAGGATCGAGATTGCTGAAGCAGTTAAAGCACAGCTAACTTCCTTGGATTACAGTCCAGCGTTTCAGTATGGGCATCCTAAAGTGTTTGAATTAGCTGATAGATTGGTGGAAATCGCGCCCGAAGGATTAGCGCATGCGTTTTTTACTGACTCTGGTTCTGAAAGTGCTGATACCTCTTTGAAAATAGCTCGTGCATATTGGCGCATGGCTGGTCGTCCCGAGAAGACGAAGATGATCGGACGAATCAAGGGCTATCATGGTGCGAATTTCGCGGGTACCAGTCTGGGAGGAATTGGTCCTAATCGTCGATTGTTTGGCTTATTGGCAGACGCTGATCATTTACCTCATACATTGAGAAAAGAAGACGCGTTTTCAAGAGGTCAGCCCCAGGGCGGTGAAGAGCTGGCTGACCATCTCGAGGACCTTGTTACGTTGCACGACGCGTCTAATATAGCTGCAGTTATAGTTGAACCCATTGCAGGTTCAGCGGGCGTGATAGTTCCACCGTCTGCATATTTGCAGCGTTTGAGAGCGATTTGTGACCGTCATGAGATTTTGCTGATTTTTGATGAGGTAATCACGGGGTTTGGAAGGACCGGAGAGAGGTTCGGGTCAGAAGCATTTGGAGTCGTGCCCGATATTATGAATCTAGCGAAGACGTTGACTAACGGGGCGGTACCCATGGGTGCAGTTTTAGTCAAAGATGAAATATATCAGGCATTTGTCGATGAGAATGCGCCTGATCATTTGATCGGACTCCCTCACGGCTACACCTACACCGGTCATCCGGTGGGATGCGCTGCCGCACTTGCGGCTCTAGATATTTTCGATCGAGAGGATATGCCTGGCCGCGTTAGGGCATTGGCGCCGACTTTTGAAAATACCCTTCATGCGCTAAGGGGAGAGAGTCATGTGGTCGATGTTCGAAATTTCGGGCTAGCTGGCGCTATTCAGATTGAACCTCGTGACAGTGATCCTTTAGTTCGCCCATATGAACTTGGTCTTGCCTGTTGGAATGAGGGCCTATATGTCAGGTGGGGTGGGGATACTCTCCAGTTTGCTCCACCCTTTGTTTCGACAAAGAGCGACATTGAGCAGATGGGAGAGATACTCAGGCTGGCCCTAAATAAAGTCTCTTAAGAGAGCTTAAGGCCTGTGATGATCCAGAGTGGGTCTGCATTAGTTGGCGAACGATCTAATGCGGTTACCTCGTCAAAGCCCGCGATTTCTAGATAAGAACTCACGAGCTTAATTCTGTCTTGTGGGGCGATATGCTGGAAGATGCTGACCGCTTTGGTAGGAAATAGTCGGTGTGACATGGCGATGACGATCTGACCTCGTTTTCTTAATACCTCCAGAGTGCTTTTTAAAACCTCGATGGGCGCTGTGAGATACTGTATGGAGACGGCACACAACACATAATCGAATGTGTCTGCGGGATAAGGCAGGTGAGGTTTTGTATTTAGGTTGTGCACACACCAATCGCTAAGCTGGTTATTGGCCCTCAATTCTTGCTCGTTCATCCCCAGACCAGACGACCGAGTTAGTTTAAGCCCGCTTGGTAAATGGGATATCCAAGAAGACATGAGATCCAGAACGTTGGTGTTCTCGTCAATGATTTCTCCGTAGTATTCGGAGAGCTTTTCTATTGTTGCTTTGTCGATGTGCTCGACGAATCTGGGGGATGCATAAAACACCTCGTCAGGATCTTCGTCGATCCTCTGAAACCAGTGGGCTGGTGGCTCGTTTGTTTTGGTCATAAACGGATTTTCTCTTATCTGTACTTATCGTATCGCAAAATAGTGCCTCTCTGTTGACCGCAGCTGCGACTTTCTATGGTTGTTTAAGTTAGCATAGACTTTTTGATTTTAGTGCCGTTATGAAAGTAGATTCCAACGTCGATTCAGACATGAACACGATTGCGTCGAAAGCTAAAAAACTCGAGGAGCTTGGTTACAGTGGCTTGCGTATCGCAGAATTGAATCACGACCCTTTTATGCCTTTGGCGATTGCGGCTAACAATACAGATTCTATCGAGCTGATTACATCGGTTGCCGTGGCCTTCTCTAGAAATCCAATGTCTATGGCGACCCTTGCACATGATTTAAACGCTTTTTCGAGGGGAAGGTTCATTCTAGGTTTGGGCTCGCAGGTGAAACCTCATATCGAAAGGAGGTTTAGCATGCCCTGGCATAAAGCTGCTGCTCAGATGAGAGAATTTATTGAGGCCATGCATGCCATATTTTCCTGTTGGTACGAGGGAGAACGGCTTCATTACGAAGGTCAGTACTATCAACATACGCTGATGCCCGACACTTTTAAGCCCGATACCCAGGGTTTTTCTCCCCCTAGGATCACTCTTTCTGCAACAGGGCCTTTGATGACGAAACTGGCAGCCGAAATCGCGGATGGCATGATGATGCATCCCTTTTCCTCTGAGAGGTATCTTAAAGAAGTTACGCTTCCAGCAATAAAGAGCGGATTGCATAACTCTGGCAGAGACCTGAAGAGCTTTGAGCTGGATTATGCGCCGATGATCGCTTCGGCTGATTCAGAAGAAGAGCTTCAAAGAGCAATAGGATTGATTAAGTCGAGAATCGCTTTTTATGGATGCACCGTGGCGTACAAGCCTGTTCTGGATATCCATGGTTGGGGAGATCTTCAGGACGAACTTATAGCTCTTAATCGACAACATCGAACACAAGAAATGTCTGATTTGATAACAGATGATATCTTGGAAACGATCGCCATAGTGGGGACACCAGAAGCCGTGGTTGATAAAATGATCGAACGTTTTGATGGATGTATTGGACGCACTGGGTTTGCTGTTGAAGGTTTAGAACCAGACCGAAAACGGGAACTGATTGAGAAACTTCGATTGTCTGATCAATAGCTTATCTTAAGTAGCTTGACCTGAACTGGATTCCCCAGTGTTGGTCATTTAAGGTCACGATCCATAGAGTCTCGAAGCTATTGTAGATATCGCCGGACTTGGTCGCTCGATGATTTTTAATAGACAAGTGGACCTTGTCTTCTCCCACATGGATAGAATCCATAGATTCAACCACAGTGTGATCCCAGCCTTCATCTCTTAGGTCATTTTCAGCGCGTTCACTAAGCAATATAAACTCTTTTTCGTTGGTGATCGTATGAAATTTACCTTTAGCCAAGCGAATGTGAGGATAGTTCAGGGTTTTTGCAAGAGCTTGGTGATTTTGTGCATTGAATGCTTGGATAAAGTCGGATGCCACGAGTTTTGCTTGATCGCTGATAGACATAGGAAACCTTCGATATTTAGGGGAGAGTAGTATGTCAGTTAGGGCTTTTGATCACACTTTCCATGGTCGGCTAGGATTGGTCTCTGTAATCATCAATCGTTGTATGAGATCATCTTCAGCTAGGAGTATGACTAGTATTTGGGGGTAGCTTAGATGGCGTATGACAAACCGATCCCGAGTAGGGGAACACACACGGAACCGTTTTGGGAAGGAGCGAAACAAGGGATACTTATGCTTCCTCGTTGTCGAGACTGTAATCGCGTTCATTGGTATCCGCGTTTTCTTTGTCCCTTTTGTCATTCGGATAATATCGAGTGGATAGAGGGCAGCGGCGAAGGAACAATTCATACCTATGCAGTCCAACATCTAGCGTTTGGGCCTTGGGCTGAAGAGGCTCCCTACGTGACTGCGTACATTGATCTAAAGGAAGGCGACCGCATGCTCACGGTATTAAAAGGCGTAGATCCTCAAAAACCTGAAGAAATTAAAATTGGGTCTAGCGTGGTGGTTGAGTTTGAGAAGGCAAGTGAGGAGATGTCGCTTCCCTTTTGGCGGGTAGTGGAGAATTAGTATGGCGGGAAAATTATCAAAAGCAGCAGCGATCGTAGGAGCAGCCGAGGCCAACGAGATTGGTTTCTTAAAGACGCCTGTTTCCTCTCTGCAACTTCATATCGAAGCAATAAAGAATCTAAGTGAACAGACTGGCGTTCCGATATCAAAGATTGAAGGGGTCTTTTCTACAGGTTGGTCATCGGAGCTATGTGAACATCTGGGTATTACGCCAAAATACATTGATACGACGGCGGTTGGCGGTTGTTCATTTGAAATGCACGTTCACCATGC
>CAJWGQ010000057.1 GCA_913041025.1 uncultured Gammaproteobacteria bacterium
TCTTTTTCTCCATCGAACCCGAGGAATCCGAATCAATTGCCCTTCCCTGTCTCTCGCTAGTCTTGCTCTGCAATAGCTCAAGAACGATCTCGGGAAGAGACCCCGCAGTCGAATCAATTGCTCCCGTCAGCGGATAACAACCTAATGTTCTGAACCGCACCTGACGAGTTTGAATCTCTTCTCCTTCGCTCAATCTCATACGATCGTCATCCACCATGAGCAACATGCCATCACGCTCTATCACTGGTCTTTCTGCGGCAAAATACAAAGGCACGATCTCGATCCCTTCTCTATTAATGTACTGCCAAATATCCAACTCAGTCCAATTAGAGAGAGGAAATACCCTTATGCCCTCCCCAGGGTTTTTGTATCCGTTGTACAAGCTCCACAATTCAGGTCGTTGATTTTTTGGATCCCATCTATGCTGGGGATTTCGAAAAGAGAATATTCTCTCCTTGGCACGGCTTTTTTCTTCGTCTCTGCGAGCACCCCCAAACGCTACGTCAAATTTATGCCTATCCAGCGCCTGTTTAAGCCCTTGCGTTTTCATGATGTCAGTATGCAGCGAGCTGCCATGATCAAATGGATTAATATCCTTTTCGACGCCCTCTGGATTAACATGAACAATCAGTTCCATTTTGCTTTCCTTAGCCATGTAATCTCTAAAATCGTACATAGCCCGGAACTTCCAACGCGTATCGACATGCATCAGGGGAAAGGGTGGAGAGCTCGGATAAAACGCCTTACGAGCGATGTGCAGCATGACCGCGCTATCTTTACCAACGCTATATAACATCACAGGGTTTTCGGCCTGTGCGATCACCTCCCGCATAATAAAAATACTCTCGGCCTCTAGACGATCTAAGTGCGTTAATGAATCAATTAGCGTCTTCTGGTTTTGTTCCGGACTGACTTTGCTTCGAACTGCTTGATACGCAGTTAGGGCAAAAGTAATCGTCTCGCCCTCTTCGCTTTCCAGAGTGTGGTTGCCAGTTTTCTCAACCAACTCACGACAAAATGATACCGCAGGACCGTCTGGCCAGATAACGGCTGAACGAGCGCCAACCAACAACAACAGCTCACTGACGAACGTGGCTCTGAGATTTGAATTGCGCACAAATCGCCATCTCTTCGCTGACCTGCCATCGTTCAGTACGAGCACCGATTGGCTCTTGTCAATTTCTCCGAGCTGTAAGACCCAAGTTTGTTGTCTCTTTTTCTTGGCTCGTTTGACAAGACTTTCAGACACCAAACGAGTAAGAGGCCTTGATCTTTCGTCTCTCACCTGGTCTATCGGTTTAGCGCGCGGCATCCAGTCCAGCTCTTCAATTTTTCTTTGCGTCGTTCTCATCGTTTGGCTGACCGAAGAACGCGAAGTAAGAGCTAAGTGAAAATTCTCGGCTTCCCAAAAATCCTCTGACACGGGATTGGCCAACATCCAGGCAGAATCATCGCTGGTTAAGTCTTGTCGCATTTTGTTATAATTTCAAAATAATAAAGATTCATCTTTGATTTTATTTAAAAATTACGTTTAGACAAGATTTATTGCATATTGCGACAATCTAAAACCCTGCAACCAAGCCTTCCTTTCTATGATCAGACCCACCGACAAAGCCGTCGGCCGTTCGAAGAATTAACTGAGCCCCTCCGAAGGTGCTCTCCCGCTCGTCGAATTCAAGGTCATGCCCTCTCTGAACCAGCTGATCTGCCACCTCCTGACTAAACCCCTGCTCAAGCAACACCTTATAATCAGCCTGGACGTGCCACCTAGGTGCGTCGCTCGCGGCCTGAGGGTTTTGATTATAGTCGACCACTCTGCTCACCATCTGAAGATGGCCTTGGTGCTGCATGTAGCCGCCCATGACGCCAAAACTCATTTTCGGTTTACCTGCCTCCGTTAGGAATCCCGGTATTATCGTGTGATAAGGGCGCTTATTGCCATCGACCACATTCGGGTGAGACGGATCTAAAACAAAACCCGATCCTCGATTTTGCATCGAGATTCCCGTTCCTGGTATGACAATACCTGAACCAAAGGCCATGAAATTTGACTGGATGAACGAAACCATCATGCCAGATCGATCAGCGGCCGTTAGATAAACGGTATCCTCACCGTAAGGAAGTTTAACCGGCGGCAAAGAAGAGGCTTTTTCACCAATCCCTGCGGCGACTTTTTCGAGTGATCCCGGTTCAAGCAATTCTTCTGGGCCGACAAACATCGCTCTTGGGTCAGCAAAGTGTTCGTTGGCTGCGCGTACTGCTATTTTCATCGCTTCAATCTGTAAATGGACCGACTCTCCACTGTCTAGGCCACCAAGCTCCCTGTGATTAAGTATGCCAAGCGCGATCTGTGCTGCTAATCCCTGGCCATTGGGCGGAATCTCATGAAGTTCGTTACCCCGATAAGATTGAGAAATCGGTTTCACCCAATCGGCTGAATGATTTTCCAAATCCGCCCTCTCCATTAAACCGCCACCATCCTTGGATGCAGCAATGATCTGATCGGCAATCTCGCCTCGATAAAACGTCTCGCCCTCGCTTTCTGCTATTAACTCCAGGGTTTTAGCCATATCTTTTCGTACAAAACGCTCTCCAGCCTCAGGAATTGGATGAAAATGCTCCTTGAATGCGTCGAAGTCTTTATAGTGGTTTTTCAACAGCTTCCAGTAATAGGCGGATTTTGGGCCTACCAAAAATCCTTCTCGAGCGTAGTGAATTGCAGACTCAAATAGATCCGCAAAAGCCAGCTTTCCAAAACGTTTTGACAAAGCGACCCAAGTGCTCACCGCTCCCGGAACCGTCACACAGTCCCACCCTAACGCCGGCATAGCCTGGCGGCCTTCAAAATGCGAGCGAGTCCACCTCCGAGGTGACCTACCCGACCCATTGATCCCGATCACTTCAGAGCCATCCCAGAGAATACAAAAGGCATCGCTACCAAGTCCGTTATTATTGGGCTCAACGACAGTCAAAGTGATCGCCGCAGACAATGCCGCATCTACCGCATTACCACCTTTCCTCAACGCCTGAACCCCTGCCTCAACAGCTAATGGTTGAGAGGTAGCTACAAGATTATCTGCGGCCACAGGCGATCGCTGTGATGCATAGGGTTGGGACGAATCGTACATTTTAGTTCAGCTCACAATGGGTTACGTATTCCGAATAGTTTGTAAGATAGGTAGCAAGTAAGAAATAAAAGCTTCGGGGTTTTCCGACATTGGAAAGTGCCCAACCCCTTTCATCTCTTGCCAGGTCGACCCTGGAATCGCTTTGCTGGCGGCTTCCCCGGACTCAGAAGTTCCACTCCAATCATACTCACCCGAAAGAATGTGCACACCGACACGGTTAGTATCTATTGTTCCAGCCGTTTCTCTTAAATCGTAATCTTCGATGTAATAGTTTAAGTCCCCGATAAACACAGGTGGCCATCCTGATGCATAAACAAAACTAGTTTCCTTTACCAACGCCTTCGGGGAAGTGGGTGAAGTCAACCCTTCCATCATCCTGGCTTTATATTCACTACTAACCTGAGGATGATAAAACTCTTTAGAGGCGGATCGATCCCCTTCAATATTCAAACTACCCTCTACCGATATCACTGCCTTAAAAGTCTCCGGGTGGCGCTGGGCTAAGTCTAACGCCAGCAGCCCACCGACAGAACAACCCATAAAAACAGGGTCTACAAGACCTAGAGCTTCCGACAACCTCAGCGGGACAGATCGCAAAAACTCTCCTTCAAGGTCATAGGTTTCGGCCCACCAATCCTGGCTCGATGGCGGCATCGACTTACCATGGAAGGGCAAGTCGTAGGCAATCAAACGAAAATGATCCGTAATCTCCGGGCACTCAAAAAGGTGCCTCCACTGACTACCATGGCAGCCGGCGGTATGCTGCATTAAGAGCGGAATACCTTCACCATATTCTTCGTAGTAAATCCGATGAGTATGGCCGCCCAGACTAAGATTTACATAATGCCCAACTGGCGACACGCCCGACGAAGGCACATTCCCGATTAAATTCTTGTCAGCTTCCGGACGCAGTAATTCAATCGCTCTCATTGCGGCAGCGTAGTACTGGGCCTGAGTCAAGGGGTCTCCGCTTCTTTCGACGTCTTGCCCAGTATTCAAGGAGGCGAACATCTCGTTATAAAAACGCGGCGGAATGGGAGACAACATCTTCGCCCAAAAATCCTCTGATCCCTTAAAAGTCAGCGCCCCCTCCGACGCTTCGCCCTTTGCTACAGCGCCCTCGTTCACTTGAATGGAAATCCTTTGACCCCCGATCTCTAGATTAATTCCGCCGTTCCAGTAACGCGCAGCTAGACAAAATTCACCATCGTTTTGGCACTTTACGGCCCAATCTGCAGAGTTAGGTATCTCAAACCCCATATCATCCCCCTTATTCGATTTACAGATATAACTTAGGACGTAGCTCTTATCAGAGCAAGCTCAATTTAATCGCAACCTCACTCCGGTTCATTCCATTATTAACCTGTCGCTGTAATCGGGAGATTCTCATGCAACCCGATTACCTTGGGAACTTCCACTCAAGCCTTGGAGATCTAGCCCTCATCTAAACTGACTCAGAAACAGAAATACCCAGACACGACAATACGGCACGGACATAACCCCGCAACAAGCGCTCGTCCACTAAAGTCTCACTCCCGTCTACCTCAACCAGCGTTCCATAGGGCGGCACATGACAAAAAAACACTTTTTCCAGTTCCGTGAAAGCACTTCGCAAACTCGCCAAAGTAAAGATAGCCTCCTCACAAAGATATTGACCCGCATCGTCAGATATCCTGACTGGAAAATTACGCTGCGAAAGATAACTATGCAGTTCCGAAACATCAGTCTCTAAAAAAAGTTGGTTTGGCCCCTTGTCAGAATTGAGCGGGTTTGGTGGCAGATCTCCACTTTCGTCAGGACGGTGATCTCTCAAATTCAGAGCCCTGGTTTCCAGAGCAAACTCTCTCTCTTTCCCCTGACCAAAGGAAATAACCGTGCTTGGACGATAGAAATCAACCAATTCTCCTAGCCTAATGGTTGGCACACCCCAGATGACCGGAAGTTCTTCAACTAGCAGACCAGGTTCATTAATCCAATTAACTCCCTCCCACGAGGAATTGCGCGCCCTTCCTCCAAACGGCTGGAATCCGGTTATCAGTACTCTGATTTCAGTCATAACCGGAAGTATGAAACGTTCTAGGCTGACAGGTCGAGCTTTTTCCTTAAGCTACCTGATTAGCCGACTGTGACAATTTTAACCAAGAATCTCGACAAACCAATAATTGCGTGGATAAGATTGACTACTCCTTAAAGCATAGATGCCAACAATGCTAGAAACACAGATGTCGAGGCAGCAGAAGTCTAAATTTATCGAAGATGGGTTCATAGTCGTTGAGAATGCGATCAACCAGGATCTCGTCGACCGCGCTAGAGATTTACTGTTGGAACAGCCTCTTATCAAAGATCGTGAACTCTTGGTGACTCCAGAGTTAACAACTCACTCCACAATACTAGCTCTATTCAAAGAATCGCGACTGGCCGATATCATAAGAAATGAAATGGGTCCTTACCCAGAAGTGATCAGTTGCCAAATTGCGGTCACGCCGCCCTTCGAAACTTTGGGAGGAGAGCCGGGTCCGCATGTAGACGGCAGTTGGTCTGGACCTATACCGGATTCAATGTCTGATATAGATCCGATTACCACTAGACCCAGAAACGCGGCTAAATATTTCGGCGTTAATGACGAAATCCGAGGCACTAACGACGGTCAACTTTGGCTTGATCCTGAAAGAAGACTTTCGATCGGCAGCTACACCACCCTGGTCGGAGTCGCTCTTAACGACCAACTATCTCCTGGAAATGGGCAGCTGGCAGTCATGAAAGGATGCCATGAAGCGGTTGAGAACGCCTTCAAAAAGCAACGCGACTCACAAGGGGTCATTGGACCGGAAGGACTAGACTGGCCGCGCATCAAACAATCCAAGAGCGGAAAGCCCTTCTATAACGGCCTGCCAGACTCGGTAAGACAAAAAGCGAACGACATGGCCTCAGACAAAGAACCAACCGAGAACTGGCCTTGGCCCGAGCTCACTCCAGTTCTGATGCATGCGGGAGACGCGGTGATCACTCTGCACAGTTGCCCGCACACGCCTACACCGAACTTTGGGCCAAATCCTAGAATGAACATCTACTTTCGAATTCGTCGCTTAAGAGAAAACAATCCGCACGAAGGAAGCAGACGATTGGGTCACGGGGTGAGCGACCACCCCGATCGAGGTTATTTTGGACAGTTTTTGGAATATCCCGAATCTTATGATCCCTGGCAAACCTCTATCGATAAGCTCTGCGATCACTGGAGCGAGTGGGATGGATTCCAAGAGCTAATAGCTGCCAAACGCGAGAGAGGCGCAACTCCCTAGCGCTCAGTCACCAGCTGTAGGCCTCGGGTGCTGGGCCTCCTGGTCCTGGAAACAGCTCATCCAGCTCGTCGAGCACTTCTTTCTCCAACTTGATATCTATTGCATTGACGCCACTCTCTAGCTGCGCCATGGTCCTTGGCCCAACAATGGGAGCAGTTACTAGAGGCTGGTTGGCCACCCATGCCAAAGCGAGGTCCGCAGGGCTGATTCCCGTTTTTTGACAGAGTGATTCGTAGCTATTCAGAGTTTCAGACTCGTTTCTTGGAGAAAAAGACCTACGCCCAGTCTCCCCTTTTTGAATCTTCCCGCCCAATAGTCCACCTGCCAAAGGACTGTATGTCAGCAATCCAATATCCATCGCTTGGCAGGCTGGCGCCACCTCAAGCTCTATGTGTCGATTCATTAAACTGTAAACGCTCTGCTCGCTAACAAAACCTACAAAACCAGAGTGATTGGCCACACTCTGACTCTGAGCGAGATGCCAGGCCGCGTAATTGGAGCTCCCTGCGTGAAGGATCTTTCCCTGTTGTCTCAACAGATCAAAGGACTGCCAAAGCGCTTCCCAAGAAACCGACCGATCAACATGATGACATTGATAGATATCAACGTAGTCAGTCTGCAGCCTTTTGAGACTCCCTTCGATCGCATGACGCATGTGTTTAGCAGAAAGACCTCTGTCATTGGGACCAACCCAGCTGCCTGTTCGTTTCGCTTCGTCTTTAGAACCCCACTCCATAGGCGGAGAATAAACCTTCGTTGCTAGAACAACCTGCTCTCGACGGCCACCACCCTGGGCAAACCAACGACCTAACAACGCTTCCGTCTGACCCGCATTATAATTATCGGAAGTATCAAAAAAATTAATCCCGAGCTCCAAAGCTCTGTCCAATATCGCGAAACTGTCTTTTTCATTGGTCAACCAAGAAAAATTGACGGTCCCCAGCACCAACGGGCTGACCGACAGGCCACTCCTTCCTAACTTAATAAGATCCATCGAATCACCTCCTCCCAAACAATGAGCCCAATAATGACAATTTAACTAAGAAAGTAAAACGGTTGGGTTCTTATCCAACAGATAACCGAAAACCTTATTCTTATTATTGATGCAGACTATATAAAACCGATAAACCCACAGACAGATTCGTTTCCTCGCTACTAGCCACTCGAGTTAGCCAAAAATCAGGGGGCTCGCCACCAAACGACTATGACAGCCTAAATCTAACCCTGAAGTTCACCAAAACGAATATTTCTCTTAAGCCAAACATAGGAAACCAAAGCGATAATCAAGATCGATAACACCCCTCCAGCAAAAATTCCGTGATAACCGAAAAGATAATCTCCAATTATCGCAAAGGGAATCGATAAAAATAGCATTTGGCAGACCGACATAATAAAAGGCGGGCCAGGTTGGCCCAGCGCATTAAAACTCGACATACAGTTAGACATCACTCCCATCAATCCCATACCCAAGGGAACTATCACGAGATAGATAGTCGCTGCATCGATCACTTCCTGATCGCTATTGACCAACGATATAACGAAGGGCCCTAGCACAATGAGAACCAGATAAGAAAAAACTCCCCAAGCTAAAGCAAATAAATTCCCTATCCGTAACGATCGAGTGACCCTTTTAAAATATTTAGCTCCCCAGTTCTGGCCCACAAAGGGCGCGACACTCATCGAAAGAGCCCACATGACCATCGCGAACATCGTTTCGATACGAGACGCCACACTAAACCCTGCCACAACGACAGCGCCATGGCCTGCGAGCAGTCGAGTAATCACGCTCATCGAGACGGGCCCAATGATATTCGATAAAATCGCAGGCAAGCCTACATGCATAATATCTCTGGAGGACTGCCAGAAATTGGTTAGATCAAATACCAAGAGATCATCTTTGTAGACGTAGTAAACGTACATCAGAAAACTCACTGTTCGCGCCGCTACAAAAGCTATCGCCGCGCCAGCCAAACCCATCTGCGAAAACCCAAAAAGCCCAAAGATAAAGACAGGCCCAAGAGCTACTTGGAGGACCGCGCCAACAACCATCAAATAGCCAGGTTTCACCGCATCGCCTGCTGCTCTCATCAAAGTGGAACCCACCATGGCAATCGCAAAGAACGGAACACCAAGCAGCCAGACCCTCATATATTCCACTGACATATCTCGGATCTCTCCCGTCGCCCCAAGAACCGAGAAAATATCCTCGAGGAACAGCGCCATCAAAAGCGTAATCAAGGCTACGAAAGCCAAGACAAGCACAAAACTGTGGGTGATCAATGCTTTCGCTCGTCGCCATTCCCCGCTTCCGATACTTCTTGCGACAACTGACGAAGCACCAATCCCCAAACCCATCATCATGCCCTGCAAACCCATAACAACCGGGAAAGTAAACCCGAGGGCGGCCAGCTCCTGAGTCCCGACCTTTCCGATGTAAAGAGTCTCGATCAGATTGGCGCTCATCACCGCAACAAAACCTAGTAACATAAACCCGGTTAGCCGCAACAGATGCTGGTACTCCGATCCAACGGTAAGATCCTGACCTACACGAGCCGCCGAATTAGGTGCGCCGTGATCTGCCTCGGCTTTGTTAGCGTTAGTTAATTCAGAGGCCATCTAAAGAACCCAGACCAAAAAGTCAGACATCGACTCATGCTTATTCGAAAGGAAAGGAGTGCAGAATTATACAGGAATATTTGTCGAGAACTTGGTTATACTCTGAAAAGAATGCTGAGGAGGCTGCTTAAAATGAAAACCGTTACAGCTTTTTTGTTCTTGTTGACTGGTCTAGGAGCACAAGCAGGCATAGACCCTGAACCGACGCCTCCTCCGCTAGAGTACCTAGGTGATCCCGAACCTTCCTGGTTTCTAGCAAAAGGCACCCTGGGGCCGGCCTATTTATTTGACAGCGAGACCGGAGAGATGCAAGGCCTTCTTTCCATAACTCCCTGGACACCATCGATCATAAGACACCCCACGAAAAAAGAGCTTTATGCCGCAGAAGTCCACTATTCCAGAAGAACAAGAGGAACACGAAACGACATACTATCTATCATCGACCACAGTAGCCTCAGCGGTGTCGCTGAGATTGATATACCCGATAAAATTGCCTCTCTAGCTTTTCCCCAATATCTGGGCCTTCTTTCCGACAACCGCCATCTAACTATCTTCAATATGACGCCAGCACAATCCGTCTCCGTCGTCGACGTTCTCAACCGCCAATTCGTAGAAGAGATATCCACGCCCGGCTGCGCTCTGCAAATGCCGGTAGAAAAGCGCGCATTTTTAATGATGTGTGGAGACGGCACGTTACAACGGATAGAACTGAAGAAAAATGGAACCGAAAAGAGCAGATCCAGAAGTGAAGAGTTCTTCTCGGTTGAAGATGATCCTATCTTCGACAAACCCATCAAGGTCGGCAAGTCATGGGAGCTGATTTCTTTTGAAGGTAACGTGTTCAACGTCTCAATGAAGGACAACAACATTTCGATCAGCGAACCTTGGTCAATTCTAAAAGAGGGTGACGGAGGCTGGAGGGTAGGAGGCATTCAGGTGATGACCATACACGAAGGTCTAGATTTACTTTTCACGATCATGCACCAAGGTGGAGTAGACACCCATGAGACACCCGGCAAAGAAATTTGGGTTTTTGACAGAAAGCGACAAACCCGGATAGCTAAAATAGTCAGTGAGAAATTGATTAATAGTATTTTGGTAACCCAAACAGACAATCCCAAGCTGATAGCAAGCAGGGCCTTGGAGCCAATGGTCGACATTTATGATGTCAGGACATTGAAAAAAGATCGAACTATCCTGGCAGGTCAAAATGTAGGCGTGTTACTGCCTTACTAGCCAATGGATCCACTAATCTACTTAATTATCTGTTGTGGCTTTGCCGGACTTTTTTTATCGACAGCGCTAAAGAAAGCATTGTCCTACCGCGTTTTCCAAGCCACCGTTGAAAGCTATCAAATTCTTCCCAATAAACTCATCACCACGGCCAGCATACTCATCCTGGTTTTGGAATTCACCTTAAGCGGCATGTGGATCATCGCGAACTTCAGACCAATGGCAGCAATCGGCTCCTCGATCCTGTTGACAGTTTATGCGTTTGCAATAGGAATCAATCTGAAGAGATCACGATCACACATCAGCTGCGGCTGTGGTTGGAATGAGCAACCATTATCATGGAGCCTGGTAATCCGAAATTTCATCTACATTCTTCTCGTTTTAGCCACCCTAGCGCCAACGGTTGCCCGCGGACTCAACTGGATAGACTTTGCTTTAGGGGTATTAGCTCTCACAGTTGCCGTGCTACTCAATCGCTGCGCGGACACGCTCATTGCGAACAACGCGAACATAGCTTCCTGGAGACAGTGATGGATTGGTTAGCAGTTTCAAATATCTTGCTGTGGGGATTAATTGTTTTTCTAACAGTCGTCGTGTTAGCTCTGGCCCGCCAGATCGGTGTGCTCAACGATCGCGTTGCGCCTGCTGGAGCTCTGACCCCGACGAGCGGACCTAAGATTGGAGAAATAACCGAGCAAATAGAAGTAACCAACCTAGAAGGAAATCCCATACAGATAGGCGGAACAGAGGCCATGGGTTCACTACTGGTCTTATTCATTTCACCGACATGCCCAGTTTGCAAAACACTCGTGCCCACTGCCATCTCATTGGCTAATCACGAGCAAATTGACCTGCTTTTCGCGAGCGACGGCGGGTCCCCGCTCGAACACCAAACCTACGTCAACGATCTCGGTCTCGAAAAATTTTCCTACGTACTATCGGAATCCCTAGGTATTCATTATGGTGTTAGCAAATTACCTTTTGCCCTGCTGATCGATGAGAGAGGTATTTTAGTCGGTAAAGGCTTGGTCAACACAAGAGAACATCTCGAAAGTCTGATCGAAGCGAAAGAATCGGGAGTTTCGACATTGCAAGAATACGTCAAGACAAATGAATCGGATTTAGTAAAGGAGGCGTAAGGTGACTAACCACATGAGTCAACTAACAAAAGCAGCTGGAGCATGGTTCGATAAGCTAACACAAAGTAGCACGACGAATCTGGCGCGCCAGACTTCAAGAAGAGGTTTCATATCTCGCTTTGGCACGTTAATTCTAGGAGCGAGCGCATTACCTCTTCTACCTGTTACGAGATCTTTTTCATCAGAAAGTCTCACCGAGATTGGCGACCCACAAAGCTGCGACTACTGGCGCTATTGTGCGCTCGGGGGGACCCTATGCTCCTGTTGCGGTGGAACGATGAACTCTTGTCCACCAGGATCTCAACCCTCACCCATCACCTGGGTCGGCACTTGCCAGAACCCGGCTGACGGGAAAGACTACCTCATTTCTTACAACGACTGCTGCGGCAAGGAAGTATGCAACCGATGTGGCTGTCACAATACTGAGCGAGATAGACCCGTCTATTACCCTGCCAAGAGCAACGACGTTCTCTGGTGTTTTGGCGTAGAAAGCAACCAATATCACTGCACTGTCGCTATCGTCATGGGCGATGCCAGCACTTCTTAGTAAAACAATTTTTTGGACGGTATTACTTCTCGCTCTGTTAGGCCAGTACAGTAGCGAGATGCATGGAGCCACCGCGAAATTCAACTACCTTCTGCACTGTGGGGGTTGTCATTTGACTGACGGAAGCGGAATGGATCCAGAGGTCCCCACATTAAGGAACAAGCTTGGCCCTCTTACCCTCTCGGCAGAAGGTCGAGGGTATCTTGTTCGCGTACCCGGAGCGTCCCAGGTGCCGCTGACGGACGAGGAGCTAAGGGACGTAGTCAATTGGGTACTCGCCGAATATAACGAAAACACGTTGCCTGAATCTTTTAGGCCTATCACTACCGAAGAAGTCCAAAAACATAGAAAAAATCCGTTGAGCGATCCTCTAGAATACCGCAAAAGATTTTGGCCTAATGAGACTGATCAGGCCCACTACTGAAGCTTCTAAAACAGAATTATTGCAGAGAAAGACAATGGTTTACGCTCATCGAAGAGAAATTCACGACGCAGACACCCATATGATGGAACGCCCAGACTGGATCTCCTCGTACGCATCCGAGAAGATTCGGGATCGTTTAGCCCCGTTCGTCGGAGGCAATTCAGAAACCATGCTCAGGGTTCAGGACGCCTTGAATCAGTTCGAAGAAAGAAAAACAGACCACTCAAAAGCGCAACTCGCGGACGGTGAGTTCATGCAGATGAAACATAAAGGATGGCACGGGCTCGGCGCGTTTGATGCCGAAGAGCGAGCACATGCAAACACCCTGCTGGGATTCGATTCATATATCGTTTTTCCGACCCCTGCCTTTGATCAAATTATTGCCATGAGAGGAGTCGATGACGAAGTTTATTTGGGAGGTGTTGAAGCTCTAAACCAAGGATTACACGATTTTTGCAGTGTGGATAAATCGATGTTGGGAACTGCCTACATCCCCTTAGGAGCGGGAGTCGACATAGCCCTGAAGTTTTTGGACCGAGCGATCCACCAAGGCTTTCGCGTGTTGCTGATCGATACAATTCCTCCGAAGAGTCAGATCTCGTTTACTCATCCGGACTATTACCCTATTTGGGCTCGTATACAAGAAGCACAACTAGCGGTTGTATTGCACATTGGTGCCACTGGGGCGCCCTATAAACCCGTGCCAGACGAACTCCTCGATAACGGAAACCCACACTCACCACAGGCTCACTCCGACGCTCCTCCCAATGCCATGAGCTACATGGGCATGCATTACAACGCAGAATTATTTTTGGCCGCCATGATATTCGATGGCGTATTTGAGCGGTTTCCGACACTCAAAATAGGTGTAGTGGAATTAGGGGCCTCCTGGATCATTTCTTGGATGCAAAGACTCGATCAAGCACACCGGGCCTTCCGAAGACTGCAAGATCTCTCCAACGTAAAAATGAAACCTTCTGATTACGTTCAACGACAAATCAAGGTAACGCCCTTTGCGGGAGAAGATATTGACTGGATACTAACGCATGAAGGAGAAGATCTACTCATGTTTGCTTCAGACTACCCTCATCATGAAGGGACGGACGATCCAATCGGTCGTTTTGAAAAAACCATGGCCAACACAAGCGAACCACTAAAACAGAAATTCTACACGGACAATTTTAAATCTTTTATTGAGGCAACCTAGAGGCAACAAATCAGTATTCTAGGGAGAAATCCAGCAAAGGATCACTCCTTGCCTTGCCAGTTCCGGTTTTTCTACCAAAACCCGAAATCTGATCGATCTTCAAATCGCGCAAGGTAGCGTCTCCTCTTCAGATGCTGTCTGATGATACTCTAAGCACGTTTGATGAATAAATGAGAAACCAATGGCAATAATCGACGTATCTGATTTGAGCGCAGTGGGAGAATTTGGATCAAAAGCGTGGGGCGAAGCCTGTGCAAATGCCTCGGTCAAAATACTGCAAGCTGCTAACCTCCCCAAATCTATCAACTGGGCTTTCACAGAAGATTACTCCCACCCACCTCAGCGCCTAATGGAAAATGGCCGAGAAAACTCGGGTTATTACATAATGGTAAAAAACGGTGAGGTGTCTGCCGGCGATGGGATCATAGCGGAAGCACGAGCGCTCCCTGGATTTCATGTGCAGTTACCCTGGGCCTACATTGCAAGCCAGTCAGGCGTGATTTACGGCAAGGCAGGCCAGCAGCAACGCTCTCAGGACGAGGGCCAACTGATGCAAGACATCACAACGTATCTGGATCGTGAAAATCCTTTTGACCTTGGGCTAGACAAACAAGGCACTCCAAGTTACTTACTTGAACCAACAGGTCCTTGGCCAGCAGAGGTCGGTAAAGCATTAGGTGAAGGCAGCGAAGACGGCAATGGCTTACACAATATAGCAGCAACCCTCCAGTCAGCTTCACCCGAATTTACAGAGCTGCCACTCACTGAAACAAAAGTTCCCTCTTTTTCTAAAATGAACGAAAAACAAAAAAGACTATTTCTGTCATCATGCGGCGTTGAGGTCTAAAACATGAATTCACCTTTTGACCTTAAAAACAAAGTCGCAATCGTAACAGGCGGGGCCGGCGGAATCGGGACGGAAATAGCCAAGGAATACGCCCGCGCAGGAGCGTCCGTTGTTCTCGCGAGTCGTAACCTTGACGCTCTTGAGAACGTCGCGACCGAAGTCAAAAAGTTAGATGTACACGCCATCCCAGTGGTTACAGACATCACCAAACCCGAGCAGGTAGACTCACTAGTTTCAACCACAATTGAGGAGTTTGGCCGGATCGACATCATGGTAAACAACGCTGGCGGCGGCTCTTCCATGAAGAATCCCGAGGACACACCCTATGAGGAGTGGGTGAAGTTAATCGATTTCAATCTCACAGGCACGTTTAACTGCTGTATGGCAGCTGGTAAACAAATGATCAAACAACAGGACGGCAAAATAATAAATATCTCCTCGGTAGCAGGGACCAAAGGAAACCCAGGAATGCTCCACT
>CAJWGQ010000058.1 GCA_913041025.1 uncultured Gammaproteobacteria bacterium
CCAGTGGCGGTACTAACATGGATAAATTCATGAAAAGCGCGTCAATGTCCAAACTGTAAAATGATTGATAGGATTGACGAAACCAAATAGAACTTAGGACTAGAACATGAGTAATGACAAAGAACAGATAGAACAAACCGTCCAAGTGTACTTTGACAGCATGTATGAGTCCGATTCTGAAAAAGTAACTAAGGCGTTTCATCCCAGCGCCATGATTAGCGGAAATTTTGGAGGCTCATTCTCGGAAATGACCCGGGAAGCTTTCGGAAAATTTGTGGCCAGCCAACAACCGTCGCCAAAAGAAAAAGGAGAACCCGCTCGTCTAGAAGTAGTAAGCATCGAAATAGCCGGAGAAACCGCCGTCGCGCGAGTTCGAGACGATTATTTGGGACAAACGTTTTTAGACACTCTATCTATGGTGAAATTGGAAGGTGACTGGAGCATCTACAACAAGCTCTATCATATTGAAGGTAAAGCTTAAGCTTGCCCTCCTCGCAGTCTAGTTAGGAAGCAGATCTCAGTGCGTAGAGCACACGCGCTTTTGCACACAACACGCCTTCGTTGTTGACTACGTTTACTTCGATCGTACAAAGGTTTCTGCCTCGTTTTATGACGGTCGCTTCGGCATCGATCCACTCACCCTGAGCCTGCCTTAGAAACGTAACCTGCAAGTCTGCAGTCCCGCCAGCCTGAGAACCCTCTTTCATATTACTGAACACGGCAGGCAACGCAGCTATATCAACTAGTGTGGCAATCACCCCCCCATTAACGCTCCCGCCTATACCGGAGGGCGTACTTTCAGTTTTCTTTAAACGAAGCCTGGCATAATCAGAGGAAGTCTCCTCAATCGTCATCCCCAAGTATTTGTGAAAGGGTTGCTCATCAAAATGTTGGAAAAATTCGTTGTTACTATCCATTTGTTCTCTCTACAGTATTTTCAAAAATCGATCACACTTAGACATCGTCTCGTATAGCAAAGGTTCGAGGTTTCAGCTCACCCGCTAAAAAATCGCTCAGCGCTTCTGTAAGACCAGTCTCGATTCTCCAATTGAGATAGGCTTGCTGATGCTCTGCCGTCTCCCAAAGCTCAACCAAAACCACACTTCCCGTGTCCATTTCGACAAAAGTCTCGACTTTCTGACAACCTTCGTAGACTCGAGTTTCTTTAAGTGCTTCTCGCAGGACATCTAGAAAATCTTCCAACCTTTCTTTATATACCGGAATCTCGAGGGTGACCATTACACTCATTCTGAACACTCCATAATTTGTTGATCAGGAGCGAATTATACAGATTTTCGATAAAACGATTAGTTGCGCCAGACCAATGATGTTGGCGCAGACCAATCAAGCCTCGCCTTTTTGCAGCTCCACAAACTGTCGATAAGGACCGTCGACCTTAGAAAACAATTCTTGATGGGTACCGATATCTTTAAGCCTGCCATCGTCAAAAAACAATATTTCATCGGCCATACGAATAGTCGATAAACGATGAGCGATAATGATGACCAGGCGATCGGATAGGTTTTCAAGCAAATTACTGATGAGCGTTTGTTCTGTGGCCAGGTCTAGAGAAGCTGTAGGCTCATCCAGAATCAGTATCGGTGTGTCCCGTAAAAGTCCCCGAGCAATACTGAGTCTTTGCTGCTGGCCAACAGACAAGGTATCGCCCGACCTGCCTAACACCGTATCAAGACCATTCGGCAAACCATTGACAAAATCAATCGATCCAGACACTTCAAGGGCTTGCTGAATTTGATCATCCTCCGCTTTAGGATTTGCTAATAACAGGTTGTCTCTGATGGACTCGGAAAGTAATAGATGTTCTTGAAACACATAACTCACCTGCTCTCTTAGACTATCCAAATTAACCTGTCTCAAATCGACCCCATCAATAAGGATTCGTCCAGAAGTAGGGATCAAATAGCCCGGCACCATTTGAGCAAGCGTAGTCTTTCCACTACCAGTGGGCCCTACCATCGCTATCAACTTTCCCTTGTGCATTGTCGTAGTAAAATTACTGATGACCCTGGAGCCACCCGGGTAAGAAAACGACACATCATCAAATTCGATCGAACGTTCAAAGGTCTTAAGGATAGTCTGGTCGGCTCGCTCTTCCTCGGTCTCCAGATCAAAAAAGAAGAAAACGCGACGTACCGCTGCCACGTTCCCTTGAATTATGATCCAGATAGCTCCTATCGAAAACGCGGCCTGACCTAACTGAAAGATTAGTCCCCCAATCACCCAGAAATCGCCAGGACTCATGACGCCATCTATTATTAAGTTACCTACTACTCTTGCGCCATAAAACAACAACGCAACTATCAGCATTAGGCTCAAAAACACTAACGCTATTTCCAGAATCTTAATCAGTCTAAATCTCAGATAAGACTCCTGGCTCCTATAGGAAAACTCCTCGATCTCCTTTGTCATGCCACCAAGACTTTGTACTGCTTCAATCTGACTGAGACTCTCTTCCATCGAATTTGTAGTTGCACTTCCCGCCGATCGGCTATCTTGTTGGAGATGACGGGCCAGCGCCGACAAGGGAATAGTTATAATAAGCGCAATGGGGACCAGGCAGGCCGCGCTAAAAACAATCTCTGGTAATACGTCCGAGTAACTAAAATACAAAAGATAAATATAGATGGAAGAACTTAAGATCAGAAGCAAGGGATAGAACAGAATTTGATAACACAGCCCAGGTATCATGGGCGAGTCGTACATCACGCGGTAGATGGTATCGCCAGTCCGCTGGTCATTAAGCGTTGTCATAGGCAGACGGCTCATGTGCTTAAATAGCCGTGTCCTAAGTAAATTGGTCAGCCCCTGAGATATCCGGACCTGTATTAACGCCTCCAAAACACCTAGAAGAGATCCCGAGTTACCGTGCCCTGCATTCATCGCGTTTTCTGACTGAGTAGCACTGTCTTCGCCCTGTGCCATTGCGACTTCGATTTCCGTTTTGGTTTTACTGAATAACAAGAGTAGAGCTAAACCAAAGACGACTACCGAGACCATGATTTCCATTGGCGTCTTTCCCGACAAGAAACTGACAAATGGTTCAATATGAGGAGGAAATGGAATTTCCGTACTATCGAAGGACCTCGCAAGGATCACGTGATCTACAATAATTTTGGGTAAAAACGGGTAGAAGAACAGAGGTACCAGAGACAAAAGCATTAATGCGAACTTCAAAGAGGCCAGGCGACGTAGGGGCCACAAGAATCGGAGACTGCGTCCTACGAGACCAATGACCTCTAGATTCGAGATTCTTGTGTCAGCGTCTATTCGATCGTCGTAACGCTGACTTTTCATGCTCCAGACCCTTCAGAATCGATGTTGACTATCCCTCGATAGTATCCTTCTGGCGACGTCATCAGGTCTTCGTGCTCGCCTGCTTCCACTATCCTACCGTCGCGAAGAACTGCGATCTGGTCTGCACGACGTATCGTGGACAATCGGTGAGTAATTAAGACGATCACCCTATTGGCGCCCCACTGTCGAATATTTTCCAACACAGTGATTTCAGTTTTGGCGTCTAGAGAAGCGGTGGGCTCATCTAGAATTAATATTGGGGTGTCTCTGACCAAGGCGCGTGCAATCGATAGTCGCTGCTTCTGTCCCGTGGATAGTTTTGCACCTCTCTCACCCAACTCAGTTTCGTAGCCCTGAGGCATTTGAGTAATAAAATCATGAGCAAGAGCAATCTTGGCGGCCTCTTCTATCTTAGCCTGGTCAACTTCGAGGCAGGCATAGCCGATGTTGTCGGAGACGCTTTTAGAAAAAAGCGGATTTTGCTGCAAAGCGATCGAGATATTCGCTCGGATCTCCGCAACACCTATCGACCGAATGTCGAGCTCGTCAATGGTAATCGATCCCTGATCAGGGTCATAAAGCCGAAGCAACAAACTAGCAAGAGTCGATTTTCCAGAGCCAGTCTCCCCGACGAGGGCCGTTATAGTCCCCACCTTCAGATCGAGATTGAGGCCGTCTAACAGAAGCTTGTTGTTTTCGTACGAGAAACCCAAATCAGAGAGGTGGATTTGTTTAAAATCTGCCGGGAAGCTCTTCGCGTCAGGCGCATCTCGGACCTCCGCCTCTAACTCTAATAAATAAAAGGCCCTCTCCAAGCCAATTGCCATATCTTGCAGGATGCCCCAGATACCCACGATCCAGATTCCGTTTTCGATCATCTCGCCTTCCATGCGCCCTTGCGCAGACTGGTAAGCCCCCAGATTCCAAACCGTGAACCCTACCAGACCCAGAACGCCCACCAAAAAGGTTTCCTCCTGGCTAATCACCCATCCAGCCATCAGATACTCACAAAAAATAACCACCGCCAAAACAAAGACCGCGATCAAGGTTCGCATCGTAATCCATTCAGCTCTTACCCAAAAAGCGCCATCAATTGCACGAGTCGAAGCTTCATCGAACCATCTTTGAACGGCCACTTCAGAACGGTTTGCTTTTATTACCTTTAAGCTGGAGAAAACTTCTTGAATACGAGATACCAACGCACTGTTTGACCTTCTGGCAACACGAGATCGAATCTGCAACCTGGGAGTAAACCAGCCAATCAGTAAAAGAATAGGAACTGCGGCAAGCAAAAACACCAGCGCGAGTCTCGGACTAAACAAAAAAAGGACAAACAACGTAAAGGATACTTGCCCCAAGCCGATGATAGGGTTGATGATAATCTGCTCAACGACAGAGGTGATCATCGCACTGTCCTGGTAAATTCGATGAATGGAATCTCCTGCACGGGCGTGGTCGTGGTATTTCAAAGACAAATGCTCTGCATTAGTCACCATTCTCACACGAAGAGCTTGATTGATACGCTGGAGTATCCAGACACGGTAATAAGCCGCTATAGGCATCAAAGCGAACAATAAAATTCCTGCTACGCCAAAAAGGATAAGCAACCTGTCAAAAACCTCTCTTCTTTGAGTCTGGGTAAGCTTTTGATCATGATTAAAAGCACCTGATTGAGCAGAGTCTTCTGATAGCCTCAATGTTTTCGAGGGCTCATCTTCGACCGGGTCTCCGATATAGTCATCCGTTAACAGCAGCATCTTTGCCTGTTGAGGTTCCAATTTTTCCGCTTCAATCACCTTGTTATTGAATAGATCAGAACCGATGAGCATTGAAACGACAAACAGCGCTTCGATCAACAAAACAGCGACCACCCAAAAAACCAAGTGAACAAGTTGAGGCTTCATATACGGCCAAGTGCGCGCGTATAAACTAAAAAACTCTTTAGGCCTCAGAGTTCCTTCTGGATCATTCTTCAGATCCGCTGATATCCCTCTACTAAACCAGTTCACAGCAAAACCAACCGGTCAGCCGTTGTAGTTGTTCTAGGCATAAAGGCACAACACACGAGCTTCAATACTCTCTCGCAAGCTAACCTTTCCAGGACATTCAGGATCATCAAAGGCACTGTGCAAAGTCGGCATAAATGGGCTCATGGCAGAGTCATAGGTCTTGAACATTAGGACCTCTTCCTTCCGCATTTTTGGAAAATAAAACCAGCGATGTTCGGGGTTGTAGCTGCTCTGGTAGATTTCAATTGCAAACCCCTGCCCGTCGCCATAGTTCCAAAGATCAGTAGGAATCAGCTCCGCTTCTGTAACGGATGACGCATCACAAACCGCCAACGGAGCGTGGAGACCATCTGCATCAAACCTTCTCCAAAGATTAAATATACAGATACGACCATTCTCCATGTCGTATTTGCCCTCCTCCTCCAGAGCGGCAAAAAATCCATCCTTTATTAAATTGGAAGTGAAATCGTTGTGGACCAGTCGATGGGCGCCCAACCGTTTACCTTCAAGCGCCTGTTCTTCACTGCGCGTAATGTGAGACAGGACCTGTACAAAAGCCGCGCCGCTCTCCCTCAAAACGACTTCTTTAATCTCAGGATAATACTGGTCTTTTACACACTGATCATCATAAAAGTCTGCCACTGAGGATGAATGTTGAAGCAGCTTGAAGCCTTCCTGTTCCAGAGAGGTAGCTATATCGCGACCATCCACTATGTGCGCCATATGTCCAGCTTGATCGGGCCTACTTGGATCTGGTTCTTCTAGACCAAAGGCTGGCTTAGCCTCACCCACGCGCAACGGATTACGATAAAAGAGTTCCGCTGACAGTTGATTTGATCCATTTGACACTGTTTTCTCCTCACAACGTTATCTGCACTAGTGTACTGGTCTTCGACCGATTGAAGAAACCTAAACTCGAGTCAGTTAAACCAATAAGCCTATTGCCAAATCCTTCGAAAAAAAGTAATCATCAACTAGATAGTTGATTGAGAGAGTAAATCAAGATGTTGAAGCATTTCTGTGTGTGGATCTTATGCCTGTATGGGGCCCTTTCTTGGTCAGCCGACCCATTTGAGTCAATGTCAGCAAAGAGTCTCTTGACTTGGACCCCCGAGCAACAACTTAAGGGATACCCAAACATCCACCGAATTTACCACACCCGTAGAATCGGAGCCTCCTCAAAAAAACTAGATTTGACAAGTGCGGACCTTAGGCTTGACGACTTTACCTATATCTACCAAAAGCAACCCAAGACAATCGATGATTATTTCGAAGACCTTAATACGGCAGGCCTCATCGTCTTAAAAAATGGAGATCTGGTCTTTGAAAAATACGCGCTCGGCCACACTGAAGACCAAACATGGATTTCTTTTTCCGTCGCAAAATCAGTCGTCAGTATGCTTTATGGGGCTGCCATAAAAGACGGTTACATAGAGAGCATCAATGACCTCGCTTCCACCTATTTACCTTCGCTAAGCGAAGGGGCCTACAAAGACACCACGATCAAAAATATTCTGCAAATGGCATCAGGCGTGAAATGGAATGAAGATTACGAAGACCTCGACTCAGATGTTGCTAGTTCACCAATACAAATTCTGGATCTCATCGAATACATGGGAAACTTGAAAAAGCTGCACCCACCAGGAACACATTTCAACTACAACACCGGGGAAACCAACCTGGCCGGCGCCGTGCTCAGGGCGGCAATCGGGAACAACCTGGCGACCTATCTCCACAAAAAGATATGGGAACCCTTCGGTATGGAGTCCGATGCATACTGGATGCTTGATGAAGCTGACGGTGTCGAGTACGGAGGGTGCTGCCTAAACGCGACCTTGAGAGACTACGCGAGACTAGGTTTGTACGCGTTGCGACATGGGGAATTATCACCAGGGAACGGTAGCCTCCCGGATAATTGGATGCTCGACTCTACAAGACCTTCGGAGGGGGCCGGCTATTACGGTTATTACTGGTGGCTCAGACCCAACGGCTCATATCGAGCAACCGGCATATTCGGCCAATTCATATGGGTCCACCCGAGAGAGCAACTTGTCGTTGCTATTCATAGCGCCTGGGATGAAGCCTGGCGAGATGACCATGATGAACATACCGCAAAACTGGTATCCAGTATTTCAAATCACTTGAACAGGAAAGCACTCAAACTCGATGAATGAAATTGTCCCATCTTCACTAAAAGACCCCAGGATAGATACGCAAGTTTTGCAAATTGGCGATCTCGAATTCGAGATCGATTGCTGCGGCGATGGCGACCGTTTGGCACTTTGTCTCCATGGTTTTCCAGAACACAGCTTCTCCTGGAGACACCAGTTGCCGGTGCTCGCTCAACAAGGTTTCAAAGCCTGGGCCCCAAACTTGCGTGGTTACGGGAAATCTTCAAAGCCAAAAGGCATTTCAGCCTATGGTCTCGACCTACTCGTTGAGGACGTTGCAGCCATCATCCAAGCGAGCGGCTGCAAGGAAACAGTTCTCATCGCTCATGATTGGGGAGCAATTATCGCGTGGCAATTTGCGATCACCGACCGACTGCCTCTTAGCCATTTGGTGATTTGTAATGTTCCTCACCCTCAGGCTATGCAGAGCGCTTTTGGCTGGGAACAAATGAAAAAGAGCTGGTACGTCTTTTTCTTTCAAATACCGAAATTACCTGAGTATCTGCTTGGTAGGGATGGCGCAAAAGGGGTTGGAGAGATGATACGCAATACCTTTGTGGATCCTACGAAATTTCCTCCCGAAATTGCCGAGGTATTCAGCCGCAACGCAAATCAACCAGGCGCTTTAACCGCTATGATTAACTACTACCGCGCTTTAATACGAAACAACCCCAACTCAAAACCAAAAAACGAAGATTTTCCTATCATAAAAACACCGACACTTATGGTTTGGGGAGAAGAAGATGTCGCGTTATCAAAAGAAACGACCTATGGAACTGAGCGATACGTAGAAGACTTCACTATCCGCTACCTGCCCGGGGTATCCCACTGGGTACAACAGGAGTCTCCCGAAACCGTCAACTCCATGATAACCGCGTTTCTCAAGGGCGAATCAATGCCTCAGGCCTAGCCACGTAAACAGATAGAGGACCGACTTTTTAAAAACACGTTCAACAAATAGAGCCAGCTTTCACGATCACTTATCGGTCAAAAAACCCTTTCTAGGGTTAGCAGGCGGCTCATATTTAAATGGCAGAGTATCGGGAGTCACCCTGACTGGGGTACTAAAAGTAAAGGGAATCCCAAAAGGTGTCTCGTATTTGAGTTCAACAAAATAAGCCGACCATCCCTCTTTCGGCGTTCTAATGTTGGCCAGGTAGTCACCATCCTCGAAGGCTTCTACTCGATCACGCTTCCAACCATTCTTACCAATCGTGTCCTTGCGAAAGTCCCGGTTCTCTTTGTTCGACGCCTTCCAAAGGCTCACCTGACTTGGTTTTTCTTTAGTCGATACGCGTATCGAGCCGTCGGAGCCAAACTCCCAGCTAAACTGAGGCCTGGGAAAGTCATTTAAGACCGCCGCATAGTAGGCGAGGATGCTCTCCAAAGCATCCGAGTCGGCCAGACTATGGCCCGCATTCGGGACATACCTTAGAAACTTTTCACCGGGAAGTTGATCAAAATAAAACTGGGAAGAAGTTGGCACAAAAAATTCATCGCCAGCAGCGTTTACCAGAAACTTCGGCATCGTGTAGCGATCTTTATAACTCAATGGGTCAACTAATTTAAACAAAGCCTGTAATTCCGGGGTGCCCCACCATTCCACAGTCCCCATGTCGACATAATCTTGAATGGCAGGCGCCCAAAAACCATAGACTTCCCAGTGATGCCTAAATGAACGCTCAACATCGAGCAAGTCAATCACTATCGGCACTATAGCGCTGACCCGAGCGTCTACCGCTGCGGTAGTCCAGGTAGTCCAACCTCGTTTTGAGGCTCCAGCCACAACAAACTTGCTAGGCTTTTTCTCAGAAGCTATGGGAAGCAAAGACTGCAGGCAATCCATAGCGGACACAGCACTCTTCGTCATCGCCATCCTGGCAGGCCAGCGACTATCGCCAGAGGTCAAAAACTTATCCCAGGTATAGGCAATCAGCGCGTCTTCCCATCTCTTCTTGCCTTCATCTTTAAAAACGAGCGGCTGGTTTGGAACCATAGACAGCTCCGCGACCACAGAGCTTGTCGCCAGGGCGTATCGAACTAAGAGCTCATTAATAGAGCTGGGCACCGCATCGGAATTACTTCCGCCACCGATCATCAACATCGCAGTTTGATGCTTGACAGTAGCGGGCTCTACAACCTGCAAAAGGTGCCGCCAATCTGTCTGGTCTACTTCGCTTTCAGTCAAATAACGCTGTGAAACAAGCTCTATAAAGTGGCTTTGGTAGCCATTCGCCTTTTCACTCCGAACCAACCTACATTGATAGACTTCGTCTTTCTTATGAACATATTCATCCAAAGCATTTTGATTAAACTGTGATCTTGGTTCCGCCAAGCTTCGTTCGCCAGAGAGAAACACCGCCACCGAAAGGATGCAGACTAATAGTCTTGCTACTGACATGTTTTCACCCCTCGACCTGCCATATTTCATGGACATCAATCTCGTCACGCTTCAAGTTCAAAGTAAAATAATCCCCTTGCAACCAAGCACCATACTGATTGGTGGCGAATTTAGAATCGGGTCGGCCACCATTTCCGCCGGCAATCACAAAACGCGCATGTTGGTGATCGCCCAGATCAACGACCAAGCGATATGCCGGACCATGAAACACACGACAAGGTATTTCGTTTTCGACAGCCTTTCCAGGACCCTTTCCCATATGCATAGCCATTCCCAATGTGGTTGGGCTACCACCGATAGGGTCGGGGCCAACTTTCAGATGTTCAAATCCAGGACGTTTCCGCTGACGATGCCAAAAAGCAATTTGATGCAAGTCACCCCATCTCCAAGCATTCTCTTCAGGACCTAACGACTCATGAAGTCGCTCCATCACCACGCGCATCTCTTTGTGAACTATCTCGCTTAGGATTTCCCGATGTTGACTCCAGGGAGAAGTTTCTTTTGTAAAAGTTTTGAGATCAAAGCGATTTAATCCAGGCGCAGCCAGAGGCATCAGCTTGAACAAATCATCGCCCAGCGCCTCAAACAAATAGTTTCTCTGCCAATATCGATCCAGAAAAGGATAGAACACACACGCACCAACGGAATCAAGAGAAGCCTGGCAGTCCCAATTCTCCAGGATGTCAGCCGCTCTCACCACCAGACTGTCCTCGCTAGCTCTCAATAGTTTGACCAAGTCTGGCAACAATTCCTTGGCTCGAAGATCAAAAAGGTCTAATTGCATTTTGCAGAATTGATCCACAGTGAAATCAGAACCTTCATCTAATAACTGCTTAATCCTGTCTGCCCTGGCACTGTGGGTTGGAAAATTGTGAATATAAAAATCCCCTCGCTCCTCCATCGTGTCGTTGTTTGCAGTTAGCGAATAGCCCGCCTCAGGGTTTCTTTCTACAGTTAACTGGCTCTGAGTCGCCAAATTAAAATCATGTGGTGAATTCCAACCCGTCATGGGCACAGAACCCGTCACACCACGCCGAACCGGAACCACTGCGGCGATGTATCTTTCGATATTATTTTCTTTATCAACGCAAATGATATTGTTAACCAGAGGACAGACCCCTCCTTCGAACAACAAATCACCAAACTCCGAAGCAGTTTTGGCCGTGGGCAAAAGACCCAAAGCCCCAGCCGAACTCGGCACATCCCGCAGCGACCAATACAAACTCGTTTGATTCGAATTTACCTGGGCATGACTCATTCCTAATTCTTGCATCAAAGGCTCGAGCAACACCCCATGGTGAGTAGTTTTGACTTCTATGTTGCGATCTTCTCCACCTTTGACTGCAATTAGTTCCTTTCGAGATACGACCGGCTTCCACTCCTCGCCGTGCAGATATCGCTCTCCGTCAACTTGCTCTACAAATAGATCGTAGCAATCAATGAATCCGGTGGTTAATCCCCAAGCGAGATCGTTATTAAACCCCATCATAAAATAAGGCACGCCCGGGAAAGCTGCGCCAAACGCATCCCAGCCCTCCACATGCAAATGCACGTAGAAAAAAGTATTTGGGATCGAATGAGGTTGGTGCGGATCAGTCGCCAACATGGGACGACCTGATGCCGAGAGCTCGCCACTGATCGCCCAATTGTTGCTACCTGAAAAGTCTGGGACCTCGATCTCCGGATAGGCCAACTCGATCATTTTTGGATCAATATCCACCAAAAAATTCTTGAGTTCCTCGATCTGCTCCTCGTCATCTTTGGAAAAGTGCAGCAGATGATCACGAAAATAGTCGACTCCATGCGTTGCCATCAAGCGACCGATCATTAATTTTTCAGTCCAGCTCTTGTGCTGAAACCAGGACGTGAATCGGTATCTCGCAGCGACGTCCCTCATGGTGAACTTTCTAGGCTCGGCTCCCGCGATTTGAAACTCAGGCGGTACCTCATCCAGAGCGTCAACATAGGCATTCATACCCTCGAGATAAGCCGACGCTATCCAGTCACCCGAACTCGAAGGCAGTTCCGTCAATCCTCCGTGGACGTTAAATGCTCTTTGCATAGCGTCCTGACGAACAAACCGTTCACCCAGCAATGCGGCCGCTTCCCCATTGGCATAAGCTGTACTTAAATGAATCTGCCATAGACGCTCATAGGCGGCGGCGTAACCCATGCCCCGATAGGCGTCCGACACTGTCGAGGCCCAAACGTGCGCGATACCAAGCTTGTCCCATATAATTTCAAACGGCGCGTCAGCGCCAACGATCTTACACTTCACCTATTTCTCCCCTCTTAAACCAGGCCCAGGACGATCCTTCTTTAACTTAACCAGAGTGCTTTCTACTTTGGTCGTTCGATTAGTCTTCCGGGATATTCAGGAACGTCTAATTGGTCCTCTTCCGCTCCCGCTGAAAACGTTCCCAGACCACTCGTCCTCAATATATCTAAATCGCTAATTGAAGATGCCTCGCTTGAGGGGCACTGTCCACCATTTGACCGATAATCAAGCACGGCCTTCAACCGGGCCTCGTTTTCATCCCCCAGTAAATGATCAAAATCATCCGCTATAACACAACCTGGAATTTCATGGTCCTCCTGTGGAGCTGCACTTACTGGCTTGAATCCATCGGTGTAATCACCGTAACCTTTGTTGTTTACGCCTCTAAACTGAATAGAGAAGTAGGTAGTTCCACAATTATCAAAACCGTAAAATCCATAGGGTTTACCGCACGTGGTATTACCGATTTGAATGACTTCAATATCAATACCTCTGAGTCCGTTGATGATCGCTTCGCTCGCAGAGCAGGTATCCGAGTTCGTGAGAACATAAACGCGAGGTAAGTCGAGCGTCGGAAGCTCCGTTCCCTCATCCAAAGAAAACCCAATAGTCGTGTTATAAAAAGGGGTGGGCTCGATATTCCCGCCCGTAACTGGGTTAGTCGTAGGGTGCTTGTCGTTAAACTGTAAGGTTTCGAAGTTCCTTCCGGACGCAGCTGAGCTTCCCGCAATCATATAGGCAACTTGGCTGGCGATCGCCAGGTACCCTCCGCCGTTATATCGAAGATCCAGAACCAAATCCACGACACTACTTTCTTTTAACGATTCAAACGCCTCGACTAGCAATTTCTCAGCTGGTTTGATGTGATCGTTAAATAACATATAACCTACAGGCCCGGACGCGGTCGGTATGACTTTTACATTTTGAACCGGCGTACTGGTGATTTCAGCTGAGGTCATTGAAAAAGTTCTTGTTGTAGTGGAACCTAAGTCTCGAACAACAAATTCATGGGTTTCGTTAATTTCAGAGGGGTAAAAAGCCGCGTTCAGTGTATCCACCGCATCCTGCCCGCTACCATCTTCGACATTTACTCCATCGACTTCTATGACTCGAGCGCCTCGCTCAAGAACAGCATCTCCAGTCGATGCTGGCGTGTTCGGTTCAACAAAGGCCACAGCCACCTCTCTTGGCGGTGAACCGCTTAAAACCGCCCACTGAACTCCATAGCTAGACGTAACACCGCCAGTTGAATAGGCCAACCACTCAGAGGTGCCATAGCTGAAGTGGAATTTATCTTTATCCGCGCCTGAAGAGGTTTTCTCGAAGGTCTTCATCAGACCAAAATATTCAGCAACCTCTTCAGCTGAATCGGCATATAAAGCAGGATTCACATCTTCAATTTCATCGTACCAAAGATAAAGCTCATTACTCCACGATCTCAGCCAATCATTCTCATCCCTAAATTCGCCGGGTTGATCCAAATAGGGTTCGTCTGTCGAGGGATCAGTTCCGGTTCTTGGTACTCCACAAAAGTCGGCAAAATTCGACGACGGCTCAAAAACACCAGACTGGAAAATATTGTCGCTGACATCATCCAACACCTGAACAGTTAAATCATAGGACCGGGAATTGGTTCCATCAGAGACCCGAAGACTAATTTTATAAACATTGTCTTTGTTGAAATCTAGCGGATTCTCAAAGTCAGCCGCCGACACAAAAGACAAACGGCCGGCTGCAGATATTGAGAAGTATTCAGAGTCTTCTCCCGCTAAAAACATTGAAACCGAATCGCCATCCGGATCCGTAGCGACCAGATCACTGACTCTTAATTGGCCTTCAACCACAGAGAATGATTTTTCACCGCTGAGTGTCGGCGCAGAATTGGTTGTAACCTGTTGAGTAGGTGAGGAACTTTGAGGTGTATTTGCTGTAGGCGCCGAACCCCCGCCGCCGCCACAACCCTGTATTAAAGCTAATACAAATAGCAAAGAAATTCGGTGACCGAAGTGATTGAGAAGCACCTGAGTGGTTTCCTTACAACAAATCTAGTCCTTCCATTGTAACCACAAGGGAGCAATTTCTTGCAAGAACCTCTATCTTCTAATCGGATCTCTCTTAATCAATCCGCGACAGGTTCATTTCTGGGAGTATGACTTAGTCATTTCCAAGGAATATCTTTAAAAAAACACCAAGACATGCCAAAAACCCGGCGCCTTCTGGGTTGTTTTTAGCAGGGAAAACGACAAGAAGCGACGAGCGACCATGCGAGCGACGAACCAACATCAAACTGGAATCAAACTCGACAACATCACGGCACATGTGAACGACATCGAACGACACAGAACAGCAACGCGCGCCACACTCCCGCTATAGCTACTACCCCTCGGCACGCCCACGCCCAGCAACAGCAGCCAGCCGCCGCACGGGCTCGGCTTCCCGCTGCTTCGTCTCCCAGTCGTCGCAGGTCCACCACCACTCGTCGCTGCCCCCCTCGTCGGCGCAGTGCAGGGGCAGCGGCGGGAGGGGCGGGCGGCCGAGGATGGCGTCGGAAAGCTTCTCGGCGACCATGATGGTGGGGCCGTTGAGGTTCCCGTTGGGGATGGTGGGGAAGATGGAGGCGTCCACGACGCGCAGTCCCCGGAGCTGCGGCGGAGCAGCGCCTCGAAGAGCGCTGCTCCGCTGAACAAGGAGACCGCGGCGCCGCCGAAGAAGGGCAAGAAGGGCAAG
>CAJWGQ010000059.1 GCA_913041025.1 uncultured Gammaproteobacteria bacterium
GAGATCTATTTCCAAAGATATCCGTGCCCTGTGGTGCGATAGGTTCGCATGAAAGAGGACTCGATGTTGATACCCGCCTGAGCAAATTTTTCGCCAAGCGCGAGGTGATTAGGATCGTCTCGATGTTTTTCAAATGCAGCCAGGTCTGTGCACGCCATTACAAAGACCAGATCGCCTTTCCTTAAATCAATTTCGCGGTCCGCATCCGAGGTTGCAATACCCCCGCTGTATATCAGGGTGTCGGGTTCTTCATCCCAGCAATATTGAGCATGAACTTGTGACAGGTCGATGAACTGATCTCTTTGCTCGGCTGTTTCAAACCTCATACCCAACACAGTCAAAATAACGTCCGGCTCGTTCATTAAATTAACGTGATCTTTTCTCGACCACCAACCATAGTTGTTCACATCGTCGAATCTGGTACTCATGACTCGTCTTTTCGTCATTTTGTTTTCACCCATACGAGAGTGAAGGTGCTCGTGAGCCTCTCTTGCGGAGTGCTTACTGAGGCTATCATCCCCATGGGCGTATCGCTCAAAAACCAATACACTACCCTCCGATTCGGCGTTCAAAGCAGACGCATAAGCTGGTGTATCAGGCTCGCCATCTAGAGCGTCCTCCGCGCGAACTGACCATTCGTTGAGCCACTCATCCGTTGTAGTCGTTTCAGAATTGACCTGGAATTCCACGATCGCAGTCATTGGATCATTGTTCATAGTACAAGCCCTCCTCCTAAGCTCCCCATCGATGTATTTCCTTACGTTATTTTACTTCGCAGCTCGTCTACTTTCTCTAGAAGCAAATCTAGCTTCTTGTCCATTTCGTCAATTCGTTCTTCTATGCGAGTTCCCATCGTTTTAATTCGCGAATCATCAGGTAACACAATGGAAGGGGGCAACGACAACCCTCCTTTTTGAACCAGCTGAGCGAGCAAAGTGACAATTTTCGCTCGAGCCGCTTGAGTGTCCTCTGGTGTTATCCAGGTCATGCCTTCCATCTCTTCGGTAAACATTGACCTTGCGCGCGAAGACATATTTGCAAGAAACTTCTCGACGGTTTTGCCCGTACTATCCTTCAGCGCAGTCATTAGGATTTCATTTTCCATTTCACGCATAAAAGCCTGAACATCTATATTCTCCAGTTTGTGGAGCTGCTCGAATACCTCATCCACTGCATCACTCATACGCAATCACTCATTATCCAATCAACAGAAATTCTATAAGAGATGTTACAAAATATCTCTAACCTTGTGGCCACCCGACCACACGAGGCTCAAAGCCTTTACTTACCTATCAGACGCAAAGTGAAACTGGGGTAACTGCTCTCGATCATATAACCTCTGCGCCCGAGCTTGCACCTCTTGCTCTACATCGGTCATCATTTCAAGCTCAGAGATCACGCCATCCTCATTTCCGACAGGAAATTGGTCAGCGAGACCCGCCTCCCCTAATAGAAAATACTTTGTGAACAAACTTAACCCCGTCGATTCATCCCAAGAGGCGATCTGATCTTTAGAAGAGGCAATCGTGCGTTGACATTATCAAGTACAGGCTTAACGGTGAAGAGAGCGATGATTACTGGCAAGAGAGGCGTTGTTAAATCCGGCCTAGGTATCAAGAACCATTCATTGCAGTTCACAGTAAATAGGTAGAGGATTAAAGGCGTTATCGGAGATGCATAGAACCAAGTATGGCTTACAGAGAATACAAAGTACTACATATTACGGAAGGGGGTTGCGGAACAATTTTTCTGGGTTCCTCGGGAATCCCTATCAAAAAACTAGAAGCTGAACTGAATAAAGAAGCAGCAGACGGATGGCAACTGGTTTTTCAAACTATTGAAAACAAGAGATTCCTCTTATTCTGGTCACGAGAAGCCGTGCTCGTCACTCTTGGAAGGTAACTGAGTTGTTATCAAAACTCGCTGTAACTCTGATAAATCGTTACCAGAGCCTGGGTGGTGGCTCAAAGTTATTCAACACTGACTGCAACTTTGAACCCACCTGCTCTGAGTATGCCAAGCAGGCGATAGAGGCAAAGGGCATTCGCGCGTCCTTCCCTATAATCGTAAATCGATTACGCAGGTGTAACGACCCTGACAAAGTGGGTCGGGATTTAGATCCTTTCCTGGACAATAGAAATGTTTGAAGCATTCACCCTAAAATCAGAGGAAGTTGAGCAGAAAGAAGATGAGCTAAGATCAGAGATCAGCGCGCTGGACGAAGAGCATCGAAAATCCTTTTATAAGTCTTTCAGCAATAATCTCAAAGATCCAGATACTTACGCCGTCCTTAATTTTTTCTTCATCACGGGGCTACATCACTTTTATCTTGGCAACCATATACAAGGGACAATAAATCTATCAGGCCTTCTAGCCGGCGTAATCCTGATACTAGGCGGAATTGACGGGCCTTGGGTCCTGGGTCTATCGATAATCATGTTGATCATTTTAGTAGAGTTACCCGCACTGTTTCGATCCCAAATCATAGTAAAAAATTACAACAACCTACTTTCTGAACAAACTCTGAAAACAACAAAAAATGCATTAGAGAACCTCTCTCTGACAGCCCAAGACAACAATAGCGTCTGACCCTGCGCGAACAGTGGCTCACTTTTATTAAAACTTTCTGAAAATTTCTCAGTCCATAGCAGCGGTCTTTGTAGACCAATAACTGGCTACTCGTTGCTCAGCATTAAGACGCACGCTTAGGTAGTAAAAACTATAATCGTAAACATGATAGTTACCAGGACCAAAGGGAGCATTCGAGTATCGATCAGATTCCACCTCAGAGACCAACAGCGAACCCTGACTGCATCTTGCATCAGCAATTCCCCTATCAATCCCGCCTCCTTCAGAGTAAGTTACGCTCCCCTGATTTTCCGAAACAGAAACCAACTCATCATCGGTAAGCCAGCTCAGCGGATTCACACAAATATCACCAGGCTTGGCAAGTTTTATCACTGCATCGGCCGTATTGGCATTCCATGAAACCTGACAATTCACTTGCTCAGAGTGCTCACAAACGGGTATACCGTTAGTACCGTCTACCGAAAAACCTACAGGATAAGCCGCGACCATCCGGGACAGTAAAGGTGTATCTACGACCTCTTCCTTCAACAAACGATCAAGATGCTTCGACCCTTGGCTGTGGCTTGCCAGGATGAAGGGCCTGTCTTGACTGAAGTTGTCTAAAAAATAGAGGAACGACTCACGCACATCCTCATAAGCCAAGTTCAGAGCGAGCTCACCACTACCGGTTTGATCTTGAAAGCTGAATAAAGTCGCCTGGCGGTATCTGGGTGCGTAGACCTTGCAACACCCGTTAAAGACACTCGCCTGGTCCCTCATCACCCATTCATCTGTTCGCTTGTTAGCGCTTACATGATCCATAGGCTGGTTCCATGCTTCCGAGCTCACGTACGTTGTCGGATGGACAAAAAATACATCCACTTGAGCCGAGGCTTGATTGTCACCGAATTCGTCACTCGGTGTCACGTCAGCAGAATCTTTCCGCCACGGAAGAGCCGCCCAGTTTGATTCGTTTGAATAATCGGGGGCTAAGGGAATGGGTTCATCACCAAAGGCATGATCAGGTTGCATAAATAGAGTCATCGCAATGACACCAAGATAGCCACGAGCAAAAAAACCAATCACTACGAGCAGCAGCAGAACCCCTAGTATCCAATATCCCACTTTTTTCATTTTCGCCCCTTAATGCTTAATCGTCCTCTACTCATTTTTTAAACCCTTTATTGACCGCTTTTGATAATGTATTCGATCCAAGCGTAAGACTCTAAAACTACCTGTTTATGTATAACAAGCCAATCGTTCCGGACACATTCCAGATTCCCTTAGTCGAACGAACTAATCGCTGCCTTTTTCGTCCACTGACAGTACGAGACGTCGATCGTGACTTCGACGCAGTCATCAGCTCTCGAGAATATTTGATAGATCATTTTAAACCTGAAACACCCTGGCCCGACGGATTGACTATTGAACAGAATTTAATTGACCTGGGCTGGCACGAATATGAATTTCAAAACCGTACGTCTTTCGCCTATACCATCACTGACCTAAAAGACGAATTAACTCTCGGTTGTTGCTACATATACCCTTCCCATTTAGATGGACATGAAGTCTCAGTCTCTTACTGGGTAAGATCCACAGAGTTAGACACTGGTCTGGCCCAACATGTCGGCGATACCCTCAAAAAATGGATTTCTAAAAGCTGGCCCTTTGACAATCCCTTTTTCATCCACCCCGCCTCCTAACCTCCTGCTAGAGCACCAATACTACTTGCCCAGCAACTCCAACGCTTTCGCTAGCACTTTCAGGTGACTGGAGCTGTCTCCTTCCAGACCCAAAGTTGAAAGACTGATGTGGGAAACGCCCAGGTCTTGCCATCGCTTGACCAGGGAAATGAAATTCTCGGGAACCAAATTCGCAATGGACACTTCGGCCTCCACACCGATATCAGAAATAGAACGACCTGACCGCTTAACCGATTCAAGCACTACTTTGTGCTGGGATTCAAACTGATCAACCCGACACATCGTGAACCACCCATCAGCTGACCTTCCTATTCTTTCCAGAGCCTGAACTGGCGGCTCAGGGCTTACACCGATCCAGATCGGGATTGCTTCCCCATTAGGCCTTGGCGAAATCCCAACTCCTTCAAACCTCTCCTCTGCCAGCGAAAAACTGACGCGGTCGCGCGACCATAGTTGACGGAACAATTTAATCTGCTCCTCTAACCGGTAACCCCTGCGGCTCAGAGATTTACCCATAGCCTGATACTCTTTCGCATTACCTCCAAGCCCCAAGCCAAGCCTTAATCTTCCTGCCAACAATACATGCAACTCAACGATTTGTTTAGCTAGTAATGCCGTCTGTCTTGACGGCGCGACTAACACCGAGGGCACCATCTCAATTCGTTCGGTTATCGCTGCCAGGTACGACAACAACATAAGAGGCTCATGAAATCCGCCTCTTTTTGGAACAACCACCTGGTCAGCAACTCGCAAATAGCTCAGGCCAAGAGACTCAGCACCCAGCACGAACTCCTTAATCGACTCCACTTCATTCTTAAATTCTCTTTGAGGTAATGTCGTCCCATAGGTAATAGTCATTTAAATAACCTACATTCAGCTTTCTACTAGTTAGTTCTCAACTCGTTCTTTTAAATTGTGGATGAGACTCCTCGATGCCTTTTTCTAATCCTTCTGGGAAAATTCTTCGCTCAAAATAATCTGCGAAATCCGTCTCAACCATATTTTTATAGGTCGCCCAAACCGATTTTGCGACCTCGCTTCGCATAACACCCATGCTGAGTCGAATCATTCTATTCTCTAGAAGCTCTTCTGAGACGAAACCTAACTTATTTTGCAAGAACGTTTCTCTCACATCGATCACCAGCATGGTCACATATTGAGCAGCCTGAGTCCTTTCGCTCGGAGTAAATTTTTCTTTAATCCAATCTTTTGCTAGAAAGCCTGAAAACGCGGGGTCCAGTGCAATCGAGAGTCTGCGTTCACATTCCCTTGAGTTCAGTTGATTTTCGATATTGGATACGGCGAGCCGATTATTCATCCGCACCTGCATCGCCAGATAAATGAGCGTAGTAACAGTTGCAACAGCAGCAACAAACTCACCTAGTGAGCCAAGTTCTTGAAAAGACATGTTTGCTCCATCAATTAGTTTTCAAAGAACTTCAGCACAGATCATCGCTTGCCAGCAAGCAAATTAAGCCGTTGGCAGAGTTAGCGGTTTGATTTAGCGAGCTTTGGACGTTACAAATGACGCGAGCCTTGGAGAAAAAATATGGAAGATCGAGAATTAGAAATTCAAAAACTTAAAGAAGAGTTGGCAAGTCTCAGAAAAGATCCTCGCGAATTACTCCTGGCATCTCGCATCAAAGAGCGCGAGGAAGAGTATCAGCATCGTTTACTCGAACTGGAACTCGCATCAGAAGGAATAATCCCGGTTGGTATCGCTCCAGAAGCCAAAGCACACGGTGGAAAAGAATTCACGGCACTTATGAAGGAAGTTGAAGTCGATGAGATTCTTCCGATCGCTCAGCAGGTTCATAAAGATGGTTATACGGTAGTTAAAGATTTTTTAACCAGAGAACAGTTGGCTCTGACTCGAGAAAAAATGAATCCCTTTTTCGCGCAGACAGCTTCTTTATTCAAAGCATCAAACAGTGACAGGCATGAGGGTAAACAAACCATCCACATACAAAACATACTCGCTAAGTCAGATTGTGCAGATCCAATTGCCTCTCTACCTCGACTTAGAGCGATTGTTTCAAGCCTTTTGGGGCATGACTTCATCTTAAATGCCGGCGCGGTGGCAATGGCGCCAGACCCAGGCTGCTCTCCACAGGGACTTCACCGGGACGACGGATTTTACGCCTTAATTCCCAGACCACATATGCCACTGGTTATAACTGTTGCTATTGCTCTGGATGACTTTACAGAGGAAAACGGAGCGACAGGGCTGATCCCAGGTAGCTGCCTGTGGGGCGAGGAAAGAAAACCTCTAGAGGAAGAGATCGTTCAAACAGAAATGAGTGCCGGATCAATGTTAATCTGGGATGGTGCAACCTATCATCGCGGTGGCGCTAATAGATCCAACAGCACTCGGAGAACACTGACACTCAACTACACTAGAGGCTGGCTTCGGACCCAGTTTAATCAGTATTTATCCGTACCAAGGGATCGCATCCTCGGGATGCCCCCGGCGCTTCAGGCCGATCTAGGTTATCACCGAAGCGCCCTTGGTTTAGGCGGATGCGATTATCAAGACCCGTTAGGTTTCGTCAGGCGTCTCCAAGAAACAGGAGGAGATGGGAAACAAGCGCATCTCGGACCCGAATTGCGGGACGCTTAATCTGTTAATTGGAAACAGCGAACCCCGCGTAATTATTATCAGCAACCTCCGAGCACTTTTCTTTGTAAAGGTCTAATCCACCCACGTAAGGCATGAACACTCGAGACTTGCCAGGCACGTTGGCCCCGACATACCAGGAATTTGCCTTGGGATACAAGGTCGTATCTGCTACTTCGCTCACATGCTCAACCCATTCTTCTTGAGCATCATCTTTCGCTTCGATACGTGTCAATCCGTGAGTGTTCAAATAGTTGATGCAATCGGTTACCCAATCGACATGCTGCTCAATAGCAACGGGCATGTTGGTCAAGACTGACGGGCTACCGGGGCCAGTAATTGTGAACAGATTAGGGAAACCAGCTATCTGAAGTCCAAGGTAGGTTCTAGGCCCGGCTTCCCAAGCCTCTTCTAATTTCACTCCGCCAACGCCTTGAATGTTCATTTTTAACAAAGAGCCTGTCATCGCATCAAACCCGGTCGCAAAAACTATCGCGTCCAGTTCATACTCTTCGCCCTCAGTTTTGACTCCTTTCGCCGTAATTTCTACGATAGGGGCGGATCTGACATCCACTAGACTGACGTTATCTCGATTATAGGTATCGTAATAATCCGTATCTATCGGAGGGCGTTTGGTCGCATAAGGATGATCGAAAGGCATGAGCAATTTCGCCACCTCCTGATCTTTCACCATTTCACTAATCTTATCGCGAATGTAATTGGAGGCAGTCTCATTAGCAAACTCATCAACCGTTAGATCTGCGAAGGATTCTGCGACAAACCGAAAGCCTCCTTTTTCCCACAACTCATCGTAGATTGCTCTGCGCTCTTCATCACCTACGTCACTCGCAAGTCTTTCCGACATTTCAAAAGGAAAACCGTTCGCAGAGTTACGACAGCGATCTCGAATGTCCCGATAATTCGCCTTTATTTCTGCAGCTTCGTCAGCGGGCAGAGGCGCATTTCTGGCTGGCACACTGAAATTAGGTGTGCGTTGAAAAACCGTTAAATGTTGCGCCTCGGCTGCTATCACCGGCGTCGCCTGAATCGCGGTAGAACCAGTGCCAATAAGCCCCACGCGTTTGCCAGAAAAATCAACTCCCTCATGAGGCCAGGCACCGGTGTGGTACCAATCCCCTTCAAATTTATCGACGCCTTTAAAGTTCGGAACATTTGTCGTTGATAAGCAACCCACGGCCGCGGCGACGAACCTGGCAGAGATCGTGCTGCCGTTTTGTGACTTTAGGCTCCATAAATTAGAACCTTCATCAAAAGTCGATTCATTAATTCGACAATTGAACGTAATACTTTTACGAAGATCAAACCGATCAGCAACATGATTCAAATAAGTAAGAATTTCTGGCTGGTCAGGATATCGAGAAGACCACTCCCATTCCTGCTCCAATTCTTCGGAAAATGAATAAGAGTAATAATAACTCTCTGAATCACAACGGGCTCCTGGATAACGATTCCAATACCAGGTCCCACCCACACCATCACCGGCTTCAAAGAGTTGCACATTTAATCCCAATTCATCTCTCAACCGGTGCAATAGGTACATACCTGAAAATCCGGCACCAATGATTGCCACATCTAATTGATCGTTTTGCATCGTCTTCCCCATCCTTTATCTCACTAAACTATATATTAATGGATACAAAAGTTAATCAAATCCGTAACCGAACCAAAGTTTCTCTACTGCAGCCTAAATGTAAACTGATCTTCTTTTGTCTGTCGTCCTCAGAGCAATCTAAGCGCCTTTCATTCGCATACCACCCAAAAAGTCCATTTTACCCAGGGGTACACCCTCTTTACGCAGAATGTCATAAGCAGTAGTCGCGTGGAAATAAAAATTAGGCAACGAAAAGCTCATAATAAAATCTTCTGCGACAAACGGTAAGCTTGTCGAACCCATCTTGAAAACAACTTCACCACCCTCAAACCCATTAACCGTATCAGCATCTAAAGCCCTTAATTGCGCTTCCGCATTGCTAATAAGCTCTTGTAAAGCGCCATAATTAAGCCCTGAAGGCGTATTTGGAGGGTTGAATTCTCCATTTTGCAGTCCATTAATCGCCCCGAGCGAATGATGGGCAACGCTGAATAGCTGAAAGGTGAATGGCGCCATGTCGTCGTATAGGCGGAGCTTTACAATCTCATCAAGATCTCTCTGATTCTCTTCGAAATAGCTTCGACCCTTTTCTAAAAAACCTGACACCGCGGGAACTATCTGCAAATAGGATTTTACCCCCAGATCATAAAGTGAAATCGCCATCTCATTATCTCCATAGTACTCATTTGAAAACAACGAACATCATACTCATCAACATGACAAAAAGTCGACTTTGAACCTACTAAGTCCTGCTATAAGCTATTTCCGGGTTTTCTAGCAGTGGGATCGCCAGATTATAGATTTCGGAGGGATAAGGACTGATTGCCGATCCGTCCTCTGACCGCTTCGGATATTTCGGGAATAAAAGGCATCCGTCCATGGGCACAACCAGCGGAGAACCTTCTTCATCCATTTTTCCAATTACCTCACCAGCCTTGACTTGAGTGAAGTTCTTCAGACCCCGATCAAGCGCCATGAACTCTGACCTAAACTCCTGAGCGTATTGAATCTCATAACAGCGAAGGTCGTTTTTGCCATCAGATTCTACAATTGATTCCCGAGTCTCTCCTGAGGCAATGCGATCAATGGTTTCAATGGCGCGCAGACAGCATTGACTGGTCAACTGAAAGGCCATTTCAGTTAATCCTTTTTGACCCATTTCTATAGTAATGCCCGGAATGCCTAAACCACGGGCATATTCATCAGCACAGACTTGGCCTTGCGCGAATGACCTTTCGGGATCACGTGTAACCAGCCCAATCTCCGACCCCAAGATTCTCGCCCAATCATAACCACCCTTGTGATAGGGAAAGATAAAAAAGGGTTGTTCACTGGGCTCAATAGTTTGATGAAAGTCTATAAACAGATCCACACCTTCGAACAAAGGCATCATCTCTAGCGCCCTAACTTTTTCGGCACTTTCTGACGCACCCTCGAGAAACACTCGATTGAGATCGGCCTCGATAAACCGTTCTCCCGCCAAGCAAGCCTCCACATTACCAAGAACTATGGATACCGTACCGCCAAAACCAATATCCCCGGAAAGGAGCTTATCAGCCAACTCTATTAACGCAGGCAAACTGCCGACTTCATTACCGTGGGTTATACCACCAAACAGTATGTGCTTATCGTGCTCCCCACGGTCAATTCTAAAGGACCAAGGCGCCGAACCAGGTTGCTCTTTCGAGAGTTTCTCAAATCGGTCCAGATAATCTTTAACGGTGTCCACCGAAGCGAAGCTCACAACATGACAGATCACTATAGACTAGCGGTAGAGGCTACTATTATCTAGAAGAAAGCATGCCTCGAACTTGTCTCTAACGAAGAAAGTAAAGATTGGAAAGCTGAGAGGGCCACCAGATTCAAGGGGAGGGAGAGAGATCTGGTGGCCTAGCGATCTTCACTTCGAAAAGGAAGATCCCAAAGCTCATTAGCTTGTTTTCGAAGCCAATGATGAACCCAAAAGGTTACATACATATTACTTCGCAGACCTTTTTTTGTATCAATGTGTATCCGTTGAACGATACAGATAGGTCCTTAGACCATTCGTTGACCAATTAATTAGTACTTGTCTACGAGGCGAAACCGTTTAGTGTTGAAGTTGTCTGAGCAAGACAACAACTTTAAACAGGAGAAGGTATGAACAAATTAGCTATTTTGCTATCAGCAATAATGACATTTTGTTCATCAGGGTTGGCAGTAGCGGCAAATCAATCAGAGCCGCTGAATCTAGATGAACTAACAGCTGCATTCGGCTGGGATATGGATAGAACCGCGATCACCACAGAGAAAGTAACCGATAACTTATATGTTCTGTTTGGGGTGGGAGGTAACATTGGAGTGTCGATTGGGTCAGATGGAGTTCTGATCGTGGACAATCAGTTCCCAAATATGATGTCAAAAATTGACGCTGCTGTGAAAAAACTAGGTGGAGATAACATCGATTTAGCAGTCAATACCCATTGGCATTTTGATCATGCGGAAGGCAACCTCGCCTTAGGACCCAGAGGGACAATCCTGGTAGCCCATTCTAACGCCAGAGCTAATATGGCAGCGGGCGGAATCATTAATCTCGTACAGTCAAAGTACCGACAGCAACCTTATCCAGATGAAGCACTACCCGTTCTTACCTATGACTCGGGTATGCAGTTGTATTACAACAACGAGATAATTGATATCAGGCACTTTAGCCCCGCCCATACGACAGGGGACAGCGCTATTATCTTCAGAAAACAAAATGCGGTGCACCTTGGTGATGTCTTTAATAATTCCGGATACCCCTTCATTGATGCGGATAGTGGTGGCGATATTGACGGAATGATCGCTTTTTGCGCGCAGACCCTGGCACAAATGAAACCAGGAGCAACCGTTATTCCTGGTCATGGGCCCATCACCGATCTGAAAGCTTTAGAAGATTACATTAGAATGCTGGAGACAATCAGAGGCCGCGTAAGCAATATGATGGATGATGGAATGACAATGGAGGAAGTCATCGCTGCTAAGATTACACAAGACTATGATGGGCGTTACGGTGATGAGTCCGCATCGCTCGGTTTCGTAAACCGGGTTTACACGAGTCTCAAAAAGAAAAGATAAAGACTGGCATTAGAAGTAACAAAGGAGGAAAAAATGATTAATTTTGATGTGGAGCCGGAGTTCCAAGAGCAAATCGACTGGGTAGAGAAATTTGCCAAGGAAGAAATTGAACCACTGGACAACTTTTTTCGTATCGGGAAAACCAAGGACGGCAACCCAGTCACCAAAGAAGGCTGGGCTGCAATTCGAAAACACATTGAAAGTCTGAAGGAAAAAGTCAAAGAACAAGGTCTTTGGGGATTTCACTTGGGACCCGATCTCGGAGGACCAGGGCTTGGCCAGGTCAAACTGTGTCTTCTTAATGAGAAACTGGGTCGCACGCGAATGGGACCAACACTTTTCGGTTGCCAGGCACCTGATACAGGCAACATGGAGCTCATCGCCCATAACGGTACCGAGGATCAAAAGGAACGGTATATGAAACCGCTGTTGTCAGGGGCAAAGCGTTCTGCTTACTCCATGACCGAGCCACATGCTGGAGAACCAGGTGAATTCATCACCTCGGCAAAGAGAGACGGAGACGATTGGGTCATCAGCGGTGAAAAATGGTTCACCTCAAATGGAGCAAATGCGGACTTTCTGATTGTGATGGCCATTACCAACCCGGATGCTCCTCTACTTGAAAGAGCATCAATGTTTCTAGTTGACCGTGATGCTCCCGGAGTAGAAATAGTTCGAAATGTTCACACAATCGGTACATCTCTCCAGGAAAACTACAACACCAGTGGCGGTGGCGGCCATGCCTATATCCGATATAACGACGTCCGGGTGCCCAGGGACAACCTCCTTGGTGATGAAGGAGCTGGCTTTGTTGGCTCTCAGACCCGTTTGAGCGGAGGAAGAGTGCATCACGCGATGCGGGCAGTGGGTACTTGCACCAAGGCTCTCGACATGATGTGTGAACGAGCACTCAGCAGAAAATCCAAAGGGCAATTGCTTAGCGAGCTTCAGATGGTCCAGCAGGACATCGCCGATTCCTATATTGAACTGACTCAGTTCCGGCTTCATGTTCTCTACACTGCCTGGTTAATTGATAAAACAAAGGCCTATAGCAGGGAGATCAGAAAAGAAATCGCCGCGATCAAGATAACTGCCGCTAAATTAAATCATGATATCGTATACCGAGCGATTCACCTTCATGGCGCGCTGGGGATGTCTAATGAAACGCCTTTAGCAGATATGTGGATGGCCGCTCCTCAGATGGGAATTCAGGATGGTGCAACTGAAGCTCACAAAGCCAACCTTGCAAAACTCTTGCTTAGAGATTACGAAGGGTCACCAGACCTGTTCCCAACCTATCACCTGCCCAAGCTAATCGAGCAAGGCCAGGACAAGATTGAAGCGATCATTTCTGCTTAATCTAATACAGTCTCCCCTCTTCCTTGATAAAGAGGGGGGACACTTCTTTTCTCAGACTCGGTATCAGCAGCGATAATGAATCCAGAATCGCTTGGATGGTCGACTTTCTTCTGGAATCAGTTGATTGAAGAAGACACCAGTCGCAACGAAAGGCCCTCCAGAGTAATAGGCATTAGTAGGACTGAAGTAACCCTGCATGACGGTAATACTGAATTCAAAACCAATGTCGGTGGCAAGTGGTTCCATAACCGAGGCGAAGAACAGCCGATCGTCGGAGATTGGGTACTAGTTGATCCAGAAAACAAAATGACGCGATTATTCGTTAGACGCAACGCTCTAAAGAGAACCAATCCCTACAAGCCTGGAAAAATGCAGTTAATGACTGCAAACCTCGACAAACTATTTATCATCTCTTCCTGCAATGAGGATTATAATGAGTCTCGGATCGAAAGGTTTTTGACACTGGCCGAAAGTAACGGCATCGAGCCCGTAGTTGTTCTAACTAAGGCAGACCTGACTGATGAGGGAGAATCGTATGAGTCCCGCACGCGAGCCTTAACTGGCTGCAAAATCTATCTGATCAACGCGACCCAAGATAGCGAGTGCGAAAAACTCCTAGAACATTTGATTTTTGGAGAAACCGCCTCGTTGATTGGGTCTTCCGGAGTGGGGAAGTCAACGATCGTCAATTCCCTGTTCAAACAAAAAGTACAAAAAACACAGTCGGTTCGAATTAGCGACTCAAAAGGTAGACATACAACGACGTCACGCTCACTTCATATCTTACCAAACGGAGCACTAATCATTGATTCACCGGGTATCAGAGAAATCGCTTTAGTTGATGAGCAGGTCGATCTTGCCTCCTCTTTTGACGACATCCATCAACTCGCGAGGCAATGCCGCTTTTCGAATTGTCGACATGGAAAGGAGCCAGGCTGCGCAGTACATGCAGCGATCAACAGTGGAAAGCTTGATACCAGACGCCTTGAGAGCTTTTTAAAACTGGCTGATAAAAGCTCTGAAGATTAACTCGCACTAGCTTTCAGTCTTTATCAATGGTCTAAACGTAAACTCAGGGTCAGCTAAGGATTTTTTTCTGATCGATAGAATCTCTTTCCAAGTACTCAATAAACCATGGGTTGCCCTAGGAAGGTCCCTCTCAATCGCCTTTCGAAGCTTCGGCAAGTTATGAAAAGGAACGGCCGGAAACATATGATGCTCCAAATGATACTGCATGTTCCAATAATAAAACCCAGTAAGCCACGAACAGGTAAACGTACGGGTATTATATCGAAAATCAGATTGATCTGAATTCAGGCCGAAGTGCTGAGGAAAGCCGCAAAGAAAGCCAAGCCATCGGCAGTAAAAAGTGCCAAACGTAAAAACAACCATCAGAAAAGGATGACCGGACAAAACGAAGCCAGTGGCTATCATCAAATGCCCCCCAATAAGAATTTGTGCCCAGCGCTTGTGGCGCTCTCTTAGGATTTTATCCTCCTCTGGAAGAACAAATTGATACCAGTCCCCGCGAACTCTGCCGTTTGCATG
>CAJWGQ010000060.1 GCA_913041025.1 uncultured Gammaproteobacteria bacterium
TCTGCTGATCAATGGCAGGGATCCGAACGTTATTGTTGAGCCTTCTGCTTCGCGGCACATGATGAATAAGCCATTTCCGCGGATCGAACTTGATTGCTATGCCTCCAAAGTAGTGGGAGAGAGGAGGTCTGTAGAGGTAGATAAAAATCTTCGAGACGCAAGAAATACGATTCGTCGGTTAAACTAGAATACTGAAACACCATATTGGAAGAATCTGACCATGACAGTTTACCTCTACGGCTCTTACGCGTCTTATGTTACCGCCAAAACTCGATGCTACTTGCTGAAAAAGGGTATTCCTTTTATTGAGCGCGTGCCTGGACATCCCCGGTTTCGTGACTACATCCGAGCCAATACCTTAAATCACCGGATCCCTCAGTTGGAGCTGGCAGATGGGTCGGCAATTCAAGACTCCGTGGCGATTATGGACAGGCTTGAAGAGATTTATCCTCAGCCCTCGGTTTATCCGCCGGGTTTGAAGCAACAGACGCTTGCTCGACTATTCGAGGTTTTAGTTGATGGTCTGTTAGGCCGGCCCGCCTGGCATTACCGATGGAATTACATGGAAGAAAACTATGGTTTTGTCGGTAGAGAGTTTGGTCGATCTTTTAAGCCTCAGGGTACAAACGAAGAAATTGATCATTTCGGTGAGGTAATTGCTACTCGCATGGAAAGCAAAAGATCTGGGATGGGGGCAAGCGATGAGTCTCTGCCTATTTTTGAGTCTTTTTATTTGGATGCGTTAGATATTCTTGAGAACCACTTTGTAACTACCCCCTATCTATTTGGCGGGATGCCATCGGTAGCAGATTTTGCGTTGATGGGGCCTTTGTTCGGCCATCTCGCGCGAGACCCAGAGCCCGCTCGAATCATGAAGCAGCGCGCTCCCAGGGTATTTCGTTGGACCGAAGCGATGAACACTCCCCATATCCAAAGCCCAGAATTTGCTGATTTCGAGATGGCTTTTGACTCGGAAGATCAAATTCCAGAGGGAGCGTTGAACTTGTTTAGTCTTTGTTTGGAGGCTGCTGGACAGCTGATGCCGCGAACTGCTGAGATTTACAATGAATGGGTAGCGGATAAGCTCAGTGAACCAGATGACACGATGGTATCGAAAGAAGTTGACGAGCCCTCGATCGGTCGGTTTGAAACGGTGTTGCGAGGAGTGCCGATTCAAAATAGCGCTAGCTTGTATAACCTCTGGGTGCACCAACGAACGCTCCAATGGTTCGATTCGAAAGGAGACGCCGAGCGAGAGGCTATCAGGCAGTTTGTAGGCGAGTTTGGTGGAGAAACAATGCTCGATATAAAGTTAAAGAGGGCTTTGACCCGAGCGAATAATCATATCGCGTTAGGCCCCACTAAATAGGCCCAACCTAGCTTGTCACTTTGAAGCTGGCTTAATGAACTATGAATCGGTATTCCGCGTAGTGAGTTTCATAAGCTGGCCGCTGCCTCTGCGGCCGTCTTCGAGTAGCCAGATTGCGCCATCGGGACCTTGCTCTACCTCTCTGATTCTTTTATTCATGCCGAAGCGCTCGGCTTCCGTCGCTTCGTCGTTAGATAATGCAACTCGAATCAGAGCTCTTGAAGATAATCCCCCAATGAACAGGCTACCCTTCCATTCTGGAAATTCCTCGCCGCTATAAAAGAGCATACTCGATGGTGAGATGACCGGAGTCCATGTTATTTTCGGCGCGACGAATTCCGGTCGAGTATCGTGATCTGGTATCTCAGCGCCGCTGTAATGATCTCCATTGGATACTATCGGATAACCAAAGTTTGATTTACGCCTGACGAGATTGAGTTCATCACCTCCTTTAGGCCCCATTTCCACCACCCATAAATTGTTGCCTTCGTCAAAAGCGGCCCCCAAGGGGTTTCTATGACCTAGCGACCAGATTTGGTTCTGAACAGGACTTCCCGAAAATGGATTGTCAGTTGGTTGAGATCCATCCGCGTGAAGCCTAACCATTTTACCGAGGTTCGATTCCATGTCTTGTGAGGGTTCGAATTTTTGTCGCTCTCCGGAACTGATCCATAGATATCCTTCGGGTCCAAAAAGCAGGCGATGTCCGAAATGACCCTTTCCAGTCACCTTGGGATATTGTCGCCAGATGACTTCAAGTTCGGTTAGCTGGTATTCATTTTGAGTATTATGGAGTTTAGCTCTGGCCACGGCAGCGCCATAAGTGTTATCCGAGCTAGCTTCGGCATAACTGAGGTAGAGAAGCTGGTTTTGTTCGAACGCCGGATGAAGTGCAATATCGCCGAGTCCTCCTTGTCCACCAAATGCCACTTCGGGAACGCCTTTTACTTCACTAAGAAAGTTGCCTTTATGGTCTAATAACTTCAGAGAACCGCGCATCTCAGTGAGTAAGATTTTCTGGTCAGGTAAGAATTCAAGAGCCCAAGGGTGATCAAATTTGCCGATATTTTCGATACGAAACTCGTTGTTTTTTGCCGCTGAAATTGAAGCGCAAAAAATAGAGAGTCCTAGAAGAAAGCTCAGAGAGGCGGATTTAAAGAATTTCATATGTGATCACCTGCGCTTTTATAAACTATTTTCAAGACCTTTTGGTGCGAATAATAATACTTTTTCGACGGTCATACTGTTGAATTGACGATTACTAACGTTGCTTATAGCAAGAGGAGTCACGAACTCCGCGATAAAGCGGTATGCGCGGTATGTATGAGGGAGGTTGAATTGCGTTATGATGGCTGACGATCTAAATAGAAGAGATTCAGAGGCGATGCGGGGGAAAGAAAGTTTTGATGCTAAGCTCGATAAAATCTCTGTTTTGATTTCTGTGGTGTGCCTGGTGCACTGCGTATCTTTTCCTGTCTTGTTATTGATAGGCTCTTCGATCACCGCACTCGCTTTTTTTTCTGATCACCTTTTACATCAGGTTCTGCTATTCATCGTCTTGCCCTTGAGCTATTTTTCGCTGGTTGGGGGTTATAGAATCCACGGGAATCGTTATATCGGGCTGCTCGCGATAGTCGGCATATGCTTCCTAGGGTTGGGCGTTTACTTTCACGATTATGTCGCGGTAGAGCTTTCGTTGACTATAGTGGGCTCGGTGTTCCTGGCGAGCGCGCACTTGTTCAATCTGTACTTAAGATCCAAGGTTCTGTCTTCCTAATTGATCGTTTTCTGGGTTTGCTCGTGTACTGCCTTACAGAAACATCATCTTTTTAATATTTTGAGCAGCTCTTCCACCTTTTCGTCGAAGTTTTCGCTACCATCCAGAGATTCCTTTACGCATTCTCTCAGGTGAGTTTTAAGAATTTTCCCTTCTACAGTAGCAAGTGAATTTCTGACCGCTTTTATTTGATTTAGGATATCGACGCAGTATTTTTCGTCTTCCACCATTTTAGCAATCCCACGCAGTTGTCCTTCTATACGGCGCAAGTTTACAAGTTGTGTTTTGTGACTGGGGTGACTCATCGCTAGATCAACTTTGGAATAACATAGGTAAACATGGTAGCAAAAATGAAGAGTCCCACCGAGAGATAATAGATGTAACGTGATGTCTGCCTTGTCCTAAGACAGGCTCTACCTAATTCTGGGTCAGAAGGGCACGGTAAGTAATAAGTTTTATAGTTTGCGTATCCGGCAATTAAAATCAGAATCAGGGCGAAAGAGCTTAGATAGAGTTTGTATTGCGAAACCGTTATTAAGAAAGGCAACGCGGTTACAAGGCTCGCGAAGCTCGCACCCGCACCCATGACCACGAACAAGGCCGGGAGTGCGCAACAAACTAGAGTCGACGAGGACGCAAAGAGAGAGATCACATTGGCGGTTTTATCATCCACTGACATTCTACTTAATTTATTGTGATCACTTGGAGGTCTGTCATGTTTTGGCCGTTTACCAGGATGCCTTGGCTGATTTCTTCTCGGACGATCTCTTTATTCATCGAGTAAGCGAGGATTACCTTGCCTCGGCTGAGATCGACATCGATTTTTTTGACTGTTGTGTCTTTGCGAAAGGTCTTTTCTATCCCTCGCGCGCAAAAATCACAGACCATACCTTTCACACTAACGATCGCAATTTGTGATTGAGACAGCCCTTTAACAAACTCCTCAAATTGATCCGGATCGATCTGCAGCTTTTTTCCGTCGACGAGTTCTTCGTGGATATGGCTCTCGTGCGGATGAGTGCTCTCAGCGTAAGCACCAAGCACTAGTAGGGCGCAGGAGGCTAAGGAGGCAGCTATAAAAAATTTGTTCATGTTATTTCCTCAGAACCGGTACATTAAATGCGCGTCTAATTTTGTTTTGTCGTTGTAGCCGAACTCCATTAGAAAATCGCCTTTGAAGAATTTAAGCAAGGGGTAGGTCGACCAAACCCCAGAGAGGCTGTTTTTTTTTGTTTTGATCATGATCCAGGTATGGAAGTCTCCATAGTCACCCAGGTAAGGAGCCACGCCTAACTGCACGAACTGTTCGCTATAGTCGTCCACCTCACGTCTCTCTTGCTTGTAGCCAAACCCCGAGAACCACCTCCGTGTTTCCCAATCGCCATGGAGGCCATAGAAGTGATTGTTTAATCCGTTGAGGCTGATGCCAGATTGAAAGTACAGATTTCTTTGTGAGTTCTGTGTGTTTTTGCGATTCAGGAGGTAGGTGAATCTAAGATAAGAATAATCCTGTTCAAAGACCTTATGTTTAAGGCTCTCTAAACCCAGAGAGTATTTGTAGGATGGAGAATAGTGGTAATAGAGAGAGTCTTTCAGATTGTCAGTAAAAGCCATCACTGTTGAGCCGCCTGGATAAGAGATGGGTCTGGCTTCACTGATATTAGAAAATAGGAGTAATGCAAAAGCTAAAAGAGTTATACCCATGGGGGGTATAGTATAATCACGGCTCAAAAAGTCAATTGAGGTTGAGAGATAGGCTGGTTCAGATGGTGATAGCGATAAATATCTGCGTTTAGTCGTATATTCTCGTAAAGCCTGATCCACGAAGTCTGTTGTTGACGACGTTATTGTAGATCGAGCCAAAACTGTATTTGAGGCTTAAGCCAAAATTGCTTCTGGTATTCGTATCTAATGCTTTTGTTTTTAGTAGGAGGTCCTCGTTACTGGCTTCTGTGGCCGCAAGGTAAATTTGATTATTGGTTAATGAATAGTTCCCCCATAGGTTAATGCTTAACCCCCTAGTGATCCGATAATCCAGGTCTCCCCCCACAGACAAGCTGTAATATTCAGTATCGTTTAGGAATTGAGAGGTCTTTAACCTAACCGAAATAAATCCCCACGGTTGTTGGACATCGTATTCGGCGAAGAGTCCATGATCTGGGCGCTTTTCTTCATCGAGGCCCAAAATATTGGTCAGCTCATAGTCGAACGAGGTGTGTCCTAAAAAGTAGCCAAAGGTCAGTGCCTTTTCGGCTGTCAATTGGTAGGGATAGACGTTGTACTCGATGGCTGAGGCTAGTCGAAAGGAGTCATCAAGGTTGCGGTAAGTTGACTTGCGTTGGCTAGCGCCAATCCCTAATCCCCAATGGTTACCTAAACTTTTGATGGCGTACCCGGTGAAACTTTGTTGAACGCGGTCGTCTTTTAAAGTCGAGCCATCGTCTAGAACAAACGATTGTGACTTTTTTTCTCGCCAGTAACCCATGCCAAGCCGGTAGTTTTCTGTGGTCCGATTAGCGTTTAGAGAGCCCCAGTATTCGTTTTTGTCTCTTCGATCCTCATCTTCTACGCTCATCCCGACTTCGGTTTTAAATACCCAGAAGTTCCAGGGGTCGGTCTCTTCTGTAATTGGATCAATACCACTTAGCTTTTCCTGGCTCTGTGTATCGACTTTTATAGATAAATAGTCACTTTCCGGCCGATCCAGCAGAAAGGGGACAAGACCAAGCCGGACCTTTCGTAAAATTTCCCGACGCGTCATGTCCCTGGTGTTAACTTCTGGGCTGAAATAACTGGTACTAAAAGAAAACTCCTTAAAGGCCGTTTGCCCAATGAACTGCAACCGGTACATTTCCCCAATCGAGGTTTCTTCGAGAATCACCAATAGATGAATATCGGCATCCTTTGGGTCTCTGACTATATCAACTAGGTTCAAGTTGCTGCGCAAGTAATCCCAAGGGCAATCGAATCGTTTACAGTCAGGAAATACTTTCAGTTTTTTCGAGGCCAATTGATCTTCGCCCCAGATTGAAGACGAAGTCATTACTAAAATAGTTAAAATTAGCGTTCGGTACATATTATAAATCATCTGCTGCGCTGTATTATTCTAATTTGTCGCGCTCTGAATATTTTATCTGGTTTGAAACCATTTGAAATACTAGAACCCATCGGTTTGAGCGTAGTGAAAAACTCTATATCTATCACACGATTCGATTTTCTAAAATCGCTGGAGCACAAGCCTAAATGAATTGCTTGCTACATTTCAATTTGTCTATAAAAATCGTGTGGTCTTAGCATGCTTTTGTTTTGGTGACTTGGATTACGTCCTATTGCAGGGGGTTCATGATTTTTAAATTCAAATACAAGCGAACATTCTGGGTGGGCGTTTTATTGTTGGTGGTTGCTGTAATCCTGACTCTTAGCTTTGCTCCAGGTGAAACAACCAATCAGCGAGTTGAACGGGAGCTTCGAGCAGATCCAGATGGGGTCACTGCTCGGCGGGTGATGATGATAAGTTTGCCCGATGGTCGCAGTTTGCCCGTAAATTACCTGCGAGAAGACGGTTTAGTGTTTATAGGAGTGGATGGCTTTTGGTGGCGTCAGTTTGCGGGTGATGGGCGGTCAGTTGAGATGTTCATTCGGGGAGAACGGGTGGACGGCCATGCCAAAGCGGTTCTGGATCAGCCTGATTACGTCTTGGATATTTTTAAAAGGCTTCGGCCTAAAGTGCCTAGTTGGCTGCCAAGCTGGTTAAACGGGAAGCTAGTAGTCATAGAGGTGCGCGATGTCTGATAAGATTTGGGCGATGAAGAGATCCTGTTTCTTTTTTTTTCTGGTTAGCGTATTCCTATCTATGAATGCGGACGCAAAATTGTTGTTTGAAGTGCTTGATGATGGTCCTGTAGGGCTGGATTGGAGGGTGGTGAATGACAATGTCATGGGAGGGCGTTCTCGCGGTCGCTTCGAAATTCGTGAGGAGTTCTTGAACTTTTTTGGTACCACTAATACTAATGGAGGGGGTTTTTCGTCTATTCGTTCTTTCTTGGCTAGCCCGGTTCCGAGTGATTCAAAAAAAATGAAGCTGTTAATAAAGGGCGATGGGCGGTCTTATACGGTTATCCTGAGGGAAAGAAGATCCAGGGCGTCTTTCTGGGCGACTTTCGAAAGTAAAACCAACCGGTGGGAAGAGGTTGTTATCCCGTTGGAGTCTTTTTGGCCAAACTGGAGAGGCCGTCGCCTTGACTATAGGCCCATTGAGCCCTCAATGATCAGGGAAATAGGTCTCATGATTTACGATGGAGAGGATGGGCCCTTCTCATTCGATGTTAAGAAAATTGAAATCATCTGATGATGATTAGTAATAAAGAAATTAAGCCCTTCGAATTGAATATTGAGCCTTCTGAAATTGAAGATTTGAAGTTTCGCTTGCGTGGGGCCCGTTGGCCAGAAAAAGAGACAGTAGATGACTGGTCTCAGGGAGTCCCTTTAGATTACCACCGCGAATTTTGTGAGTATTGGGCTGAAGAGTACGATTGGTTTGCAACTCAAAAGAGGTTAAACAAGTTCCCGCAGTTCGTGACGGTCATAGATGGAATAGAATTTCACTTTATTCAAGTGAAAAGTAAGCACTCTCATGCTACTCCATTACTGATTACTCATGGATGGCCGGGGTCTATTGTCGAGTTCCACAAGGTCATCGATCCGCTTGTCAGTCCTGAAAATCACGGCGGACTGCCTGATGATGCGTTTGACGTTATTTGTCCTTCGCTTCCCGGTTTTGGTTTTTCCGGAAAGCCCTCGGACTCCGGTTGGGATGTTGATCGCGTTGCCGTGGCTTGGGACCTGCTTATGGATCGCCTAGGTTATGATCATTATTACGCTCAGGGAGGTGACTGGGGCGCGGGTGTCACGATCTCGATTGGTTCTCAGAATCGAGGACGATGTCGAGGGATACATCTCAATATGCCGACAGCGGGGCCACCTCGAGCATCGAGGACAAATCCGACGGTTGCTGAAGCACGAGTGCTAGAGCGCATTCAACACTTTGAAAGGTGGGGGTCGGGCTACCATAAGCTCCAGTCAACGCGACCACAGACTGTCGGGTATGAGCTGTCGGACTCGCCCGTTGGACAGTCTGCATGGATTCTTGAAAAATTCCATGATTGGACCGACTGCGATGGTCACCCAGAAAAGATCCTTAGTCGCGACGAGCTGATCGATAATATTATGTTTTATTGGCTGACCAACGCTGCAGCTTCATCCGCTAGGATGTATTGGGAAAATTTTAAACAAAGCTCAACGAAAAACCGCTTTCCTATCACGCTGCCGGCCGGGTTTAGTGTTTTTCCGGAGGAGATTATGGCAGGACCCAGATCTTGGTCCGAGAAGTACTTCACCAACATTAAGTATTGGAACGAAGTAGGAAAAGGTGGACACTTCGCTGCTTTTGAGCAGCCTCAGTTGTTCGTGGAGGAGATCCGCAAATGGATGAGAGAGATGGCCTAAGTGTCGATCGAAAGAACAGACCATTTTAGTTATGCATGACCTGATAATACGCAACGGCTTGGTGGTAGATGGTGTGAACGAGAGTCCCTATCGGGCTGACGTCGCTGTCGACGGCAATCAGATTAGTAAGGTGGGAGTGATTTCAGAGGACGGTCTCCAGGTTATAGATGCGACGGACCACATAGTTACCCCTGGTTTTGTTGACCTGCACACACACCTGGATGCGCAAATCGGATGGGATCCTATGCTGACACCCTTGACCTGGCACGGGGTGACTACAGCGATTCTGGGTAATTGCGGCGTGACCTTCGCCCCCTGTAAGCCCCAAGACAGAGAATTTCTCGCAAACATGATGGAAACCGTGGAAGACATTCCGAGCGACGCGATATTAAGTGGTTTGGCTTGGAATTGGGAAAGCTATGGAGAATATCTAGATGCCCTAGAGTTGTTGAGTCCCGTGATTAACGTAGGCGGGATGGTTGGACACTGCGCAGTTCGATTTTATGTGATGGGGGAGCGCGGAATAGATCAGGATGCTAGCGAGCAAGAAATTCAACAAATTGCCAAGGTCGTCGAGGAAGCGATCAAGTCCGGAGCGGTTGGCTTCTCGACTTCGCGCAATCCTGGTCACCGAATCCCGGACGGTCGGAGCGTTCCTGGAACCTTTGCTACTGAAGATGAGTTGTTGGCGATTGCGAAAGTAGTGGGTCAGGAAGGTGGCTTGATGCAGAGCGTCATGAACATGTCTCGCGTTGAGGAAGAAATGTCGCTCCTGAAACTGGAGGCAAGTGAGGCCCGGGTGTTATTTAGTCACTATACGGGAGGCACCACGAGTTTTGGGGATAAGATTGAAGCGCAGGTGAACTCGATGCGGCGCGAGGGCCTAGACGTGAGCGCCATGGTGATTCCGAGAGCTTCCGGGTTCGTTGCAGGAATCGAGGTGTATCCGCCATGGCGAGGGGGCCCCTGGGATGAGCTGCTTCCGATGGATTTAGACGATCGGCTGATAGCAATTAAGGATCCTCACTTAGCAGAGCGTTTGATTAAATACGCAAAAGCGAACGAACCGATAGTGCCCGCCGAACACATTTACCATCTGGGTAGTGGAGAATACCCTGATTACGTCTCGGGACCTGAACAAAGTCTGGCAGCGCTTGCTGACAAAAATTTGGAACACCCCTCCGAGACCTTTATTCGTATGTCTCTTGAAAATAATGGAAAAGCCTTATTTACATTGAGAGCGCTCAACAGAAATCTTGAGGCGGTGGCGAAGGCAATATCTGCTGATTTTTGTTTGCCTGGCCTCGGAGACGCTGGTGCACACGTCAACCAAATCATGGATTCAGGTTGGACAACCTTCTGTCTTTCTTATTGGCATCGGGAGCAGGAATTACTGAGCTTGTCTGAGATGGTTAAGCAATTAACGTCGGCCCCAGCTAGAATAATTGGGTTGGACGATCGAGGTGTCATAAAACCAGGAACGAGAGCTGATTTAAATGTGATTGATCTAGGGCGATTGTCTGAGCTGATGCCTAAGGTGGTTAGTGACCTTCCGGGTGGGGTAAAGCGTCTGATCCAAGGGGCAAAAGGCTATCGAGCGACCATCTGCAATGGCGTTGTTGTATTGGAGAACGATAAACAAACCGGAGCCAGAGCAGGCGAGGTACTAAGGCGTAAATGAATCGGTTGTTTAAGGATAAATGAGCTGTTAAGGAGAGAAAATGAGTGAAGAAAAAATTGTGATCTATGGGCATCAAGCTAGTCGGGCGAGTCGGCCTTACTGGTTGCTTCGAGAGTACGGCAAGGTGCTCAACGAAGATTTTCTCGAAGTTGATACTGGCGGACCGGTGACTGGCTACAATGAGGTGCGCGACTCAGGGGATTTTTTGGCTTTAAACCCTTATCGATTGATACCCGTGATGAAACATGGCGACGTTGTTCTCTATGAGAGCCAAGCAATATGCCAATACATTGCTGAGATACTTGGAGGTCCTCTGAGTGCTCAAAACGTGGGTGAGAGAGCCCGGATCAATATGTATGGGCTTTCATCAATCTCCAATTTTGAACCTAACTTCTTGCCGATGGTATTTGGTCAGGGAGGCGAGGAAGGCCGAGTACAATATGAGCAAAATCTGCAGCCTAAACTGAAGGCTCTAGACAGTGAGCTGGAAGGTAGGGAATATCTTATCGGCGAAGGAAAGGGGAGATTTACGGTTGCCGACGTGATGATGGCATCAGTCGTTGGTCAGTATGGTAGAGCTATAAAATTTGATTTTTCACCTTGGCCAAACATAAAAGCCTGGGTAGAGCTGACCACCAAGCGACCGGCGTTTTATCCTCCCAGAGGCATGAAGGTCAAACCTGGAGAGTGAGGCGAGGTATTTTTGATATCGCCAGCACTCTCTAGAGTTGGATAAAAAGGCTAGTTCAGCTCGAGACCAGGCAAGTCGCCTTTTGATCGCCACTTTTTCATGAGAGAGAAAAATTCGATCGGTCCGCCGCCGTACATCCCGTTTTGTGGTTTTACATTAACGTGGCCTTCATTGTTGTAGTACCCCGGAGTACATTTTTCTTGAAAATCGGCTGTTAAACGCGCTTTCTCAATTATAGTTTGTACCCACTCTTGTTCGGCTGCCTTGGAAGCTTCTATTCGAGTTGCGCCTTGTTGGCGCGCATTATCCAAAATATATGCCAGGTGTTGGCTTTGTTCATCAAGAGAATAGGTGTATGTGGCAGTGAATCCGGATTGAGCTGGTCCGAAGAAAAAAGCATTTGGAAAGCCATTCACGTGCATGCCATGGAAGGTGGAAAGGCCCTCCGACCACTTTTGTGATATTGACTGCCCATCTATTCCGTTTATCTGATATCCCGCTCGGCGAGAGTAATCGGTGCCGACTTCAAAGCCGGTCGCGAATATAATGCAATCGACCTTGTATTCCTCGCCATCGAATATAATGCCTTCGCTAGTGATTTGATCCACACCTTTGCCATCCGTGTGAATCAGCGTGACATTTGGACGATTAAAGGTGGGGAGATATTCATCATGAAAACAGGGTCGCTTACAAAATTGACGGTAATAGGGCTTCAGGGCTTCGGCGGTATCTTTGTCTTCAACCACGTCGTCAGCTCTTGAGCGTACCTGCTCCATTTTTTGATAGTCGGCTAATTCCATTTCTTGGGCGAGATTCATAAAGCCCGTTACCTTGTTGGTCAAATAGGGTTTGATGCCTTGTTTATAAAGCTCTGGAGAGGCTAGTCCAGTTAAAGCCCAGTAAGCGATTCGCCACTTAGAAGGTGCTTTGTCTCGGATGTTGCCAAAGAGAAGTCTGAACGCTTCTGTCCAACCATCGGACACGAGGTCTTCCTTAACCTGAGCACCCGCCATTATCGATTCGAAGTTGCGTCTTCGTTCGTCCTGCCAGCCAGGTTTTTGGTTATCGATCCAACCTGTTTGCGTAGGTTGGTTATTCCTAACATCTATCGAGGAGGGTGTGCGCTGAAAGACGTAAAGGTGTTGAGCAGACGCTCCAAGGTGAGGTACACATTGGACCGCAGTCGCACCGGTACCGATGACCGCAACCCGCTTGTCTTCTAACCCGGTTAGCCCGCCATGAGAGTTTCCTCCAGTATATTCATAGTCCCAACGACTGGTATGGAAGGTGTGCCCTTTATAGTCATTGATTCCTTTTATCGCGGGTAACTTCGGTCGGTTTAGCGGGCCGTTGGAGTGAACCACATATCTAGCCTTGATGTTGTCCTGACGATTAGTTGAGACGGTCCAACGTCTGGTTTCTTCGTCCCAATCCGTCGATGTAACTTCCGTTTGCAAAATGGCTCTTTCGTGAAGCTCATACTTTTGTGCTATGACATTGCAATATTCCAGTGTTTCTGGGGCGTTTGTGTACTTTTGTTTTGGCTCGAATCCCGTTTTTTCTAGCAGAGGTAGGTAAACGTAGGATTCAATATCGCAAGACGCGCCTGGATAACGGTTCCAATACCAAGTTCCGCCAAAATTGCCACCTTTCTCAATAATTTTGAAATCCCCGATACCTGCTTCGTGGAGTCTCACGGCTGCAAGCATCCCACCGAATCCTCCACCTATGATCACAACTTCAACTTCTTCCTCGATTGGCTCTCGGTCAATTTTGTGTTCAACATAGGGGTCTTCTACAAAATAAGCGAATTCCCCAGTGACTTCTTGATATTGATCGTTTCCGTCTGCCCTTACGCGCTTGTCGCGTTCTTCCTGATATTTCTTGCCTAACTCGTCGGGGTCAAAATTGTATGCTTTCATGTTCACGTCACTAATTCCTCAGCTCTTGTCTTTCCTTTGAACAAAAGATACTAGAATCTGTGGTATCTGTCAGTTACCAAAACAAAGTCTGTTGACGGTGAAGACTAGGCGTCTTAGATTGTAAGAAATACGAGAAAGTCGACCATTTTTGAGATGCGGGAGAGATTCACATGACACAGGCGGCACGCACTGGCCCATTAGAAGATTTGACTATTATTGATTGCACTAGAGCCCTTGCAGGCCCCTATGGTGCGGGTTTGCTTGCAGACTTAGGAGCGAAAGTGATCAAAGTTGAATCGCCCATGGGCGATGGCTATCGGAATATACCGCCTTTCCTGCCCGATCATGCATCTCCCTATGACGAGAAGACTGCGGGCACTGATTATGGCGCCCCTTTTGCCTCAGTGAACCGAAATAAACGCAGCGTGTGTTTGGACTTCAAAAAAGAGGAGGACAAAGAGGTCTTCCTGCAGCTCTGCGATCAAGCTGATGCTGTAGTGGAAAACATGCGAGCTGGAGTGATGGACCGCCTTGGTCTGGGTTATGAAGTGGTGTCCGAACGTAATCCGGAAATTATCTACGCCTGCGTTAGAGGTTTTGGAGACCCTAGAACAGGAGAGAGCCCCTATGCTGAGTGGCCCTGCCTTGACGCCGCTGCTCAAAGCTTTGGAGGATTGGTCTATGCTAATGACAACCTCGTCACACCTGCATTGGCGGATATTTTCTCGGGTACTTTGATGGGGTTAGGTGTTGTCTCCGCGATTCACCATGCTAAGAAAGTTGGCAAAGGTCAGTTTCTTGACGTGTCGATGTATGATGCCATGATGGCCTTTCAGAAGAGCGCTGTCGCCCAATATGGCTTTACCGGAAAGCCAAATCCTGCGGGCTTGCAGCGAGCAATGACACTTTATCCGTTTGACCTGTTTCCAGCTAAGGATGGCCGAATCTCGATCGCAGTTGGTAATCCTCACCACTGGGACCTACTTTGTGCAGCGATGGATCGAGCTGATTTGATGACCGATGAGCGCAGCGTATCCAATGCTGCCCGTCTAGAAAATGTAGACTGGGTTGAAGAGCAAATTTGTGGTTGGACCACCAGCCTTACGCGCGCAGAAATTATGGAAAAGCTCAATGGAACGATCCCTGCGGGCCCGGTTCAGAATATGGCCGATATCTATGAGGATCCGCATGTTGAAGCGAGGAAGATGTTAGAGGTTTGTGATCCCGGAGGAGATAACCCGGAGATCAGTCTGGCTGCTAACCCGATCAAATTTAGTGGGACACCAACTGGCCTGTATCAATCGCCGCCTACGCTGGGCCAGCACAATGAAGAAGTGTTGGCTGAGTTTGGCATCAGCTTCAAGAAATAGAGAACTACCTGCTCGTTGTTTTTAGGGGTTGTGTCGTTGCTTTTTGAGAGGACGCTCTTCGGTCGGGAGAGTATTGATCG
>CAJWGQ010000061.1 GCA_913041025.1 uncultured Gammaproteobacteria bacterium
AATCTGGAACCATGCGCATCGCACGAGTGGAAGATGCGAACATCAAGATTGATGGATTGGTAGATGAAGCGATCTGGTCAGAGATCCCGTCCTTCGATCGGATGACTGTGACTGACCCAGACACGTTGGAAAAGCCCACTCATACTACAAAAACCCGCATTCTTTATACAGATAAAGGCTTGTATGTGGCGGGCGAGATGGAGCAACCAGTCGACACCTTGGTCGAGCGTCTTTCATCACGAGATGAATTTGTAAACCGCGATGATTTTGGGATCTCCATAGACTCCTCTGGAGAGGGCCTTTATGGAAATTTTTTCAACATTGGTTTGGGTGGTTCTAAACAAGATGGAAAGATCGCTCCCGAAAGGAACATCACAACTCAATGGGATGGGCCCTGGATTGGTGAGACGGCGGTTACTGATGGCGGCTGGAGTGCGGAGATGTTTATCCCCTGGTCGGCGCTTAGTATGCCCGAGGGATCTCAAGAAAGGCGTATCGCAATAGCTATGTTTAGGAAGGTTGCCTATTTGGATGAGCGTTATTCGTTTCCTCCTTTGCCTTTTTCTCAGGCCCGATTTATCTCAGCTTTTGAGCCTGTAAGAATTGATAAAGTCAATCCGAGACAACAATGGGAGGTGTATCCCTACGTCTCCGCAACTTCAGATGAAATACGCAACGAGGCGGATGGTCGAGGCGGTATTGATGTGGCCTGGAGGCCTTCGACCAATCTTCAGTTAACCGCGACCGTCAATCCAGATTTTGGGTCGATTGAATCCGACGATGTGGTCGTGAATCTCACGGCCTACGAGACCTTTTATCCAGAGAAGCGTCTATTTTTTCTGGAGGGTAATGAAGTATTTGTGACTTCTCCTCGTTCAAATCCAAGAGGCCCCAGTGGTCCGGGCGGCAGTGGAGGCAGGCAATCTGTTCAAACCTACAGAATGGAGCCAACTACACTGCTCAATACAAGAAGAATAGGAGGTTCTGCAAAGCACGTTGAAATTCCTGACTATCTGACCGTCAGCGGAGTTGAGCAGAGTAAGCCGACTGAGTTAGTCGGGGCCGTAAAAGCAGTCGGTCAATCGGGAGGTCTGAGATATGGGCTACTGACTGCATTTGAAAAGGAAGTAGAGTGGCGTGGTGTCTGGGATAACACAGATCGGGAAATGACGCTTAAATCAGATGGTCGGGACTTTGGTGTTGTACGTTTGTTGTATGAGAGTGCTGGGGGTGGCGGTCGACAATCAATCGGCTATATGGGGACCCTGGCGTCAAATCCCTTGAACGATGCTGTAGTTCATGGAGTTGATTCCCATTATTTATCAGGAAGTGGAAAGGTGTCTTGGGATAATCAACTAGTGGTATCCGACAAAAAAGGTGAAGTTGGTTATGGTGTTTTCTCGAACTTAGTTTACACACCCAAGCGTGGTCGTATGCACGATTTTTCTTTCGACATATTAGATAACGAGTTGGATATATCGGATCTTGGGTTTTTGCGTCGTAATGATGTGATCGGGGCAAGCTATCGCTATATGAGAATGTCGTCTCGGGGTCTTCCTGGTTGGTTACGAAATAAGCGGGTGGGCGTTTTTACACAAATTCATTCCAACGCAGATGGCTATCTGACCGAGGCCTATGCTGGCTTGATGGGCACTTGGTTGACTCAAAAAAATCTTGAAGTATCAGCCATGGTTGGATTCAAACCACCGCAACATGATGACCGTAACAGCCGAGGGAACGGTACTTATAGTGTCGATACGGGCATGTGGACCAGAGCTAGCGTAGGAACTAACTCTGCCAAAAAATTATCCTTGTCTGCCCAAATTGAGGCACGTAGTGAAGATCTTGGGGACATAAGCTATTCAACCATGTTGGGCCTGACCTATAGACCAGTAGATCGTTTTTCTTTGGACTTCGACCTGCTCTTGCAAAAGAGAAATGAGTGGCTCATTTATCTTGGAGACAAAAAATTCACATCTTTTGACGCGATTGAAGTCAAACCCAATGTATCGATGAATTTTTTCATTTCGTCCAAGCAACAGCTCAGACTCCGACTACAGTGGGCAGGGATAGAAGCTGACCAAAGTAATTTTTGGTCTATTGAAAAACAGGTAGGTGAACTGGTTCCTCGGTTTAAGGACTTGTCGGACCCTACTGATGATTTCACTCTCTCAAGACTAACCGCTCAGATTCGTTATCGTTGGGAGATTGGACCACTTTCGGACTTTTTTCTTGTTTATACCCGAGGTAGCAACTTGCCAAACCAGGTCGATGGTGAGTTTGGACCCTTATTTCGGGATGCGATGAATGAGCCGATTATCGATGTATTCACTATGAAACTTAGGTATCGGTTCGGGTCGTAGCGTAGTTTGTTCTGCTCTTGGCGCACCGCATTAGCCAACGCGCAGAAAGAGTGTTGCTATTAAATTTTCTTCCAGACATGTTTCTTTGCTGATTTTTGTGACTTTTAGTATGTTCTTGTAACTTTTTAGAAGGGTGGGGAGTGATGAAGAATATCTGTTCGTATGTGTGCTTGATACTTTTGACTGCCGCTTGTGAGGAGTCCGGCCCGGATCTAGCTAACGCCAATTGGGATACTTACCTCGGAGATCCCGGCAGGCAGCATTATTCCCCTCTAGCCCAAATAGACCGCGAAAATGTGGTGGGCCTTGAAGAGGTTTGGCGCTATCGATCTGGTGAACCAACATCACTGATGTATACAAGCCCTTTGATTATAGATGGTGTGCTTTATGGGCTATCGCCGTCCCTGGACGTATTTGCTTTGAATGCTTCGACCGGGAAGGAGCTTTGGCGAAATGAGTTAGCCTTAAGTGGACGTGCGCAACGAGGCCTAATGTGGTGGCAAGATGGAGAGGACCGGAGAATATTATTTACAGCGGGTGATCAGTTGATTGCTCTAAACGCTGATTCAGGCGATCTTATTGCTTCTTTCGGGGATCAAGGCAAGTTGAATTTAACTCCCTCTATGGAAAGTAGAGGAGGCATCGATGTGACTGTGCCGGGTGTGATTTATCGGGATAAAGTAATTCTAGGGTTCTCGACCTCTGAAAATAGTTTGGCTTTCCCGGGAACAGTGAGGGCATTTAATGTTATCGACGGTTCCTTAGAGTGGACGTTTCATTCGATACCATTGTATGGCCAGCCAGGTTCGGAGACCTGGGCCGAAGGAGCGCTAGAGATAGCAGGTGGAGCGAATGTTTGGACGGGGATGGCCCTGGATGAAGAAAGGGGCTTGTTGTTTGCGCCAACCGGCTCGGCAACGCCAGATTTCTATGGTGGAAAGCGAGTAGGAGACAATCTCTATGCCAATAGTTTGCTTGCTTTGGATGCTGGAACTGGTGAGTTGAGGTGGCATTACCAAGTGGTTAAACATGACCTGTGGGATCGGGACAACCCGGCTCCTCCTACTTTGGTTCAGGTTGAAATAGAAGGAGAAATCATCGATGCGGTCACCCTAACAACAAAGTCAGGACACCTTTATGTGTTTGACCGCGAAACGGGAGAGTCGCTTCATCCGATTATTTCGGTCGAAACCGACTTGCCGAGCACTTTGCCTGGCGAAGCTCCCGCCAAGACTCAGCGGATTTCTTCAATAGCTTTTAGTCGCCAGACTTTTGAGATTACCCAGCGAACTCCAGAGGCGACCGCTTACGTCAAAGAATTAATATCCGATTGGGACCAGCGTCCCTGGGCGCCTCCAAAAGTCGGTACAGTGCTGATTACTCCTTGGTACGATGGTGGGGCAGAATGGGGAGGCTCGGCCTTCGATCCTAAGAACAACCGACTAATTCTGAATGCCAACAATGCATCGGGAATCCTCGAATTAACTGAAGTTCCTATCGGGTTTAGTAACTATGGAAGCTACAGGGTGCATTGCGGAGCCTGTCACGGAGGAGACCTGCAAGGCACGGATCAAGGTCCTTCCCTAGTAGGTTTGACCGAGCGATTAACGACGGCTGAAATCGCAAAGGTGGTGAAAGAAGGTAAAGGGCGCATGCCAGCTTTTGATAATCTTGACACGCCTACTTATCGAGGGGTACTAGGCTACATACTCTCGCCTGAACCTATTCCAGATGAACCTAGCAAAGACGTTAGATACGCTCTCGGTGGCTACGTCTACTTGAAAGATAATGAAGGTCTGCCGGGAAACGCGCCTCCCTGGGGTACGTTGAATTCAATTGATTTGGCCTCTGGGGAAATTGTCTGGTCTTTCCCTTTGGGTAATTTTCTTTCCCATCCTGATTTAGGGTATGGCGCAATTAACTATGGAGGACCTGTGGTAACAGCATCCGGATTGATCTTCATTGGCGCAACACCCGATAAGAAATTTCGAGCCGTGGATTCTGAAGATGGTCGTATTCTGTGGGAAACTGAACTCACTGCGGCGGGATTTTCTACCCCGGCGGTGTACAGTGTAGACGGTAAACAGTACGTCGTTATTGCTGCTGGAGGAGGCCGGCTGGGCCCTCCTTCTGGTTCTGACTATTTTGCTTTTGCTCTTCCGAATGCGGATTAACGCTTGGATTTGTACAGTTCTAAGATGTGGCTATAAGTGAGGTTAACCTTGCTAGTTTTAAGAGAGTGTTCGAATGGTTGATCATCCCGTATTGATTGTGGGTGGCGGTCTTGGCGGTCTTACTTTATCTCTGTGCTTAGCTAAAGTCGGTATTCCTTCTATTATATTCGAGCGAAGATCAGAGCTGACTGAAAGCGGTGCAGGAATTCAGCTGAGTCCAAATTGCCTTCGTGTTTATGATTATCTTGGGATGATGGACGTCATATCAAAGATTGCTTTTGAACCGTCGCACATAGAGTTTAGGGATTGGAGACATAATCGGGTTGTGTCTGAGCTTAACCTTTCGGACTTTGAAGAAAAACTTGGTTTTCCCTACTTCGCTGTTCATCGAGGCCAGCTAGTTGAGCTTCTTCTGTCGAGGGTTTCAGAAGTCGAATCGATCGCACTCTATCTTGATAGAGAGATTGATAATTTCAGGTCTCATCAAAACGGCGTAGAAATTTTAATTGGTGAAGAAACGATCCAGGGCTCGTTGTTGGTGGGTGCTGATGGAATTAGGTCGACGGTTCGATCTGAGTTGTTTGAGCCTGATGATCCCGTTTTTACAGGCCATGTTGCTTGGAGGGCGCTAATACCCGTTGAAAGATTGGCGCAGGATCCGAGTGAAATCGGATCAAGAGTCTGGTGGGGGCCCGGCAAACATTTGGTAACTTACCTGGTTGAAGGAGGATTGACTCTGAATTGTGTTGCGGTGGTTGAGAATAAGTCATGGGCTTTTGAATCGTGGCATGAACCTGGTGATGTAGACGAACTGGTAAAAGAGTTTTCAGACTGGAATGAAGATGCTCTGGAGATAATCCGGGCAATTTCTAATGAGGACCTTTTTAAGTGGGGATTGTTTAGTCGAACGCCTCTTAAAACTTGGAGTAAAGATCGGGCTATTCTCCTGGGCGATGCGTGTCATGCACCTCTTCCTTTTATGGCTCAGGGTGCTGCGATGGCAATCGAAGATGCTGCGTGCTTAGCGTACTGCCTAGCTGGAGATCTTGACTATCCAGAGAGCTTTAATAGGTTTGAGAGGCTGAGGAGACAAAGAACTCATAAAGTGTTGACGATGTCTGCTCGAAACGGGCGCGTATTTCATCTGAGCGGACTGGCGGCGAAAGTCCGCAACGTTGTGCTGAAATTCTACAAGCCTAGATTTAACCAGTTTCTTTACGGGTATAATGTTTTTTCAGCGACGGATGAGCTCGGTAGGTGAAAGGATTGAAATCATGAATAAAATTGAAGGTGTGCATCATGTTGTGCTGTCCACAGCCCAGATGAAAGAGCAAATAGAATTCTTTACGGATAAATTAGGGATGGAGCTTGTCGCGCTGTACTGGATGCATGGCGTGAAAAACACTTTCCATTGTTTTTTGAAGTTAAATGACGAAAGTTCGATTGCCTTGATGTCTAATCCGTCGATTGCTGATATTCCTGTAGAACTAGGACGCACCCATCCTGGCAATCCTGGTGCAAATAGCGCTCCAGGTACGATGCAGCATCTGGCTTTGAAAGTGAGGGACAAAGAATCACTTCTCACCATTAGAGATCGTTTAAGAGAAAAGGGAGTGCCGGTGCTCGGTCCAATGGATCATGGTATGTGTGCATCAATTTACTTTGCCGGACTAGAAAATGTGTCGTTGGAGATCGCGTATTCGGAGATTCCTATTGATCCACAATCATGGATTGACCCAGAGGTGGTCAGTTTGTTGAATATTTCGGATTCGGAACTTGAGTCCTTTGTTAGTCCGCCTGATTATCTGGACCACAGTGGAACAATAAAACAGCCTTCCTTAGATAGCGATACGGGGCCTCATATGTCTAACTATCCCGAGGGAGCCTATGCGCAAGTTATCTCAACGCCTGACGAAATCGTCTGGAATATGGTAGACAACACTCCGCCTCGCCTAAAAGAAGAGAGTAAATAGAATTCAATGACACAATTTGATTTAACTACTGATCAGCGCCAGCTATTTGAACATGCCGACCGAATCGGTAAAGAGAAACTATTGCCTCTCGCTGAGAGAATGGATAACGAAGAGTGGTGGCCTGAGGACTTGTTTGCGCAGCTGGGCAGTTTGGGGTTCTTGGGGGTTACGGTCCCAGAAAAATACGGGGGTGTTGGATTAGGATTGCTGGAGAGTGGTCTGATTTTACAAGCCTTTTCACGATGGAATCACGCAGTTGGGTTAAGTTGGGTTGCTCACGATAATTTGTGCTTGAATAACATTTACCGGAATGGCTCCGAAGAGATTAGAGAGCAGTACTTGCCAAACCTTTGCTCTGGGAAATGGACTGGCTGTCTTGGATTAACAGAGCCGGGCGCGGGCTCGGATGCGTTAGGGTCAATGCGAACTCGTGCGGAGCTCGACGGTGACCACTATGTGATTAACGGCTCCAAACTGTATATTACGAATGGACCGGTGGCCGATGTGTGTCTGTTGTACGCCAAGACTCAACAAGATGCGGGTTCAAAGGGCATCACTGCCTTTGTAGTGGAGACTGGGACGCCAGGTTTTAAGGTGGCCCAAAAGTTAACCAAGATGGGTTTCAGAGGAAGCCAGACGGCGGAATTGGTTTTTGAGGATATGGTTGTTCCTCGAAAAAACATTGTTGGTACTGAACATCAGGGCCATCAAGTGGTAATGAGCGGTCTAGATTACGAGCGAGCAGCGATCGCGCCTATCAATGTAGGGGTCGCGGAAAGAGCGCTTGAACTAGCGGTGGATTACGCTAAAACTCGAAGTCAGTTTGATCAACCAATTTCCCAATTTCAAATGATCCAATCGCGAATTGCCGACATGTATGTTTGGGTTGAAACGATGAAAACCTTTTGTTGGCAGGTGCTTGAGGAAGCTCAAAATGTTGATGAGACTCAGGCTGGAAGAGGGCAGATTCACGCCCGCACAGCGGCTTCGGTAATGTACTGTGCGGACATGTGTAACAAAGTGTTGGACAATGCTCTACAGATACATGGTGGTTCCGGATATATTTGGGAGTCTGAAATCAATCGCCTTTTCCGATCAACTAAGCTTTTGGAGATTGGCGCAGGTACCACCGAAGTGAGAAAGATGATTATTTCCGGAGAGGTACTAAAGAGCTAACGCATTACGCCTGGGCCAGCTCGCTTGTTGGTGGTTTGTCCTTATTAAGCAACGTTTCTTGGACTACTATCAAGGTGGGTACAATGAAAAGAATGAGCAGGCTAGCGAATAGAATGCCTATAGCTAGACTTATCGCCATCGGGATCATGAATTGAGCTGTGGTACTGGTCTCGAAGATCAAGGGCATTAAGCCTAAAGAAGTGGTAGCGGTCGTTATAAATATTGGACGAAACCTTCTCTGAGTCGCTTTGATTACTGCCTCTTCAACCGTATAGGAGCCTTCATCTCGAAACTTGTTAAAACGATCAACAAGTATTAAGGAATCGTTGACTACAACACCCGCAAGAGCGACTACACCAAATAACGAATAGAAAGATAAGTTATATCCCAAGATAAAGTGACCTATGAATGCGCCTGCAGCACCAAAGGGTATCCCTGCGAGTATGATCAGAGGCTGGCTATAGCTGCGTAATAGGGAGGCTAACATGGCAAATATGATCAACAGAGCCAAGAGGCTTAACTGGCCTAATGAGGCAAGACTGGCCTGTTGATCCTGGGCAAAACCCGCAGTATTTATTTGCAAGCCCACGTACTTTTCTTTTAGTTTTGGAAGAGTCGTCGTTCTCAGGCCTATCTCAATGTCTTCGGGCATCGCGCTGGATCGGTCGACTCGCCCGCTGACCGTCACGATTCGCCGACCGTTAACTCTTTCGATGCTCGAATAGCTTCGGTTCTCGGTTACCTTAGCTACCTGAGTAAGAGGGGCCTCTGTGCCATCGGAGAGGCGAATCCTGACATCAAAAAAATCCTTGGCGCTTTGTCTCTCGTTCTCTGGATACCTCACCATAACCCGAAGTTCTTCTCGACCTCGTTGAATTCTTTGGACTTCTTCGCCATAAAAACTCTGACGCAGTTGCAATGCGACGTCGGCGGGCGTTAGTCCGGCCGCTAGGCCAGCTGAGGTAAGCTCTACGTCATATTGTCTCTTGCCTGGGTTATTTGAATCTTGGATTTCAAACATGGCAGGAATGGCAGCGTATTCCAATTTGAGTTCTTCAACTGCCTGGCTGAGAACCGAATCATCCTGATGGGTTAGCTCGAAAGCGATGTCTGAAGGATTCCCAAAAAACTGGGATACGTAGTTTAGTTTCTCGACACCTGGAATTGCTCCGACCTCGTTTCGCCAAAGTCGCTCTAGTTCGTCCGCAGGCAGTGTTCTTAAGGGCTCAGGATTAAGCCTTATCTGTATAGAGGCGAGATGGTTAGCCATCGTGACACGGCCTCCCCCAAATGGTCCCCCACCCGTCGATGTTTGGCCGCCAACCGTCATGCTGACGGATTGGAAGGAAGACCCTTCGGATTCTGCATTTACTTTTTCTGCCGCTGTTACCAGTTTTTCAGCCGCCGCTTGTGTCACTTCAAACGGAGTGCCGATTGGGAAAGCGAGGCTTGCTGAGATCCGCGTGGATTCAATACTGGGAAGGAACTCAAATCTAATTAACTTTAGTGGAATAAGTGCCATTGCAGACAAAAAGAAAACAACAGAAATTAAGATAGTGGTTTTACGATACTGAATTGCTCTCTCGACGAGGGGTAGTACCGTTGTGTCTCGAAAGTTCGCGAGCTTAGTTGAAACATTTTGTTGAATCACGTCCAGTGGCCACCTGCTCCAATTGCCTCCGTGAGTTAAATGAGCTGGTAATATTAGAAACGCTTCTACCAAGGACATCATCAAAACGGTAATCACGACGATGGGTACAGCCTGATAAAACTGACTGAAAAAACCTGAAACGAACCCTAATGGCGCGAAAGCGGCGACCGTGGTCATGACCCCTATCGTAACAGGTGCTGCAACACCTTTGATGCCGGCTTTGGCTGCATCCATACCTTTCAGGCCGCCTTCTTGCTCCGCAATGATGTTTTCACCGACTACTACTGCGTCGTCTACGACAATGCCCAAGACTATGATCAGCGCTAGCAGTGTAATGACGTGGAAATTCACGCCAAAGAAATCAAAGAAAAGAAAGGCCCCAAAGAAGGAGATTGGTACGCCCATTGCAACCCATGTGGCCAATCTTAAATCGAGCATTAGGACCAGGAACAGAAATACCAAGATAAACCCGAGGACTCCATTTCGCACCATGATGCTTAAATAGTTCCGAACACTTTCAGTGGCGTCGTCCCAGATATCGATTTCGATACCTGGCGGCGGAGTGTAATTCGAAAGTCGATCTCTTATGTCCTTAGCAATTGCCAAGGAGTCTTCAGAGTCCGATTTTTGAATCTTTACGAAGAGGCTTTTCTTTCCGTTAAATTCATGGATTAGTTCGTCCTCTGTAAAACCATCATTTATCTGGGCTATATCCTTGAGTTTGAGTAGTGAGCCATTTGGTAGTGACTTGATAATGATGTCTCTGAACTCTTCACCTGTGTAGCGTTTGTTGTTGGTTCTCAGTAACAGGTCACCCGCGTCGGTTCGAATCTCGCCAGAAGATACATTAAGAGAAGACCGCTTTATGGAGGACGCGACATCGCTGATCGACAATCCATAACTTCTTAGGTTTTCCTCTTTTACCTCGATGGAGATTTCGTAATCCCTGGCGCCAAATAAAGAGACCAGGGAGACAGAGGGAATGGATAGCAGTTCTTGTTCAAGTAATTCCGCTCCGTTTCTAAGCTCAAGATCTGAGAGATCAGATGAAACAACCAACGTCATGACGTCACCGATTGTTTCCAGACGAACAATGTCCGGTTCCTCGGCTCTTTCTGGTGGGAAATCTGAGAGACGCTCTACCGCCATTTCAATGTCATCCCTCACTTTCATTTGATCGACGAAATCTTTGAGTTCTACAGAAACCGCGCCCGAATTTTCGTAAGCCCTCGAAGTGACGCGCTTCACCCCATCTATACCCAGTACGGCTTCTTCGATCCGGCGGGTGATGCTCTCTTCCACTTCAGACGGGGTGGCGCCAGGGTAGGGGACTGTGATGTTGATTTGGCCAAGATTAATTGTGGGGAAAGACTGTGCAGTAAGTGATGATGCTGCGATAAAGCCTCCCAGCAGCATGATAAACATCATGAGGTTTGCAGCTACTGGATTGGCTGCAAAATAGTCGAGTATGCCTTTGGCAGAAAAATCAGATTGATTGTCTGTAGATTGCACTAGTTCACCTCAGTCGTAACAGCCATGCCTTCTCGAGCTCCTGGGACTGTTCCCAGAACAACGCCTTCGCCTAGCGAGAAGCTCTCAACGACAATGCCCGTTACATTTCGATTGATAAATTTAGGGTGTTTTTTTGTTAGCTTACCTTCCGAGACAGTCCAAACTGATTCATTGATCTGTTCAGCGGCTTCCGGAAGCAAGATAGTATTTTGTAATCTTGGACCTTCTATCGTTACATCGATAAAAGATCCGGGGTATAGGTTTCCAACGCTCTCTATGTCCAGATACAGCTGCGCGAATCGTGTCCGTTCATCCAGGTTCGGTGAGACCCGAGCAATTTTAGCGGTGAAGTCTTGTATTCCTATTCTCACTTTGGCGGTTCGTCCAACAGCCGGTTGTATGCTTTCCAGATCCCTTGGGGAAATAGGAACCAGCGCTTCAATTGATTTGATGTCGAAGGCTTCACCGAATTTTTGCCCTCGATTCAATAGCTGTCCGACTTCGGCTTGAGAGTCGACCACCCGACCATCGAAGGGTAGCGAAAATTTAGTACGCTCTAAATCGAGTTTCGCTATTTCCTCTCTTGCTTCCGCAGCGGCAATCTGAGCTTTTGCTTGCTCAAGTTGGGGTGTTTTGGCTACCAGAGGAGGAACTTCTATTCCAGGATTAAGAATCGCATAGTTAGATATTGCCGCCTCACTCTGGGCTTTAGTTAGTTGGTAGTTTGACTCGGCGGACTGTCGATCGGCTTGAGCTTGCGCTAGAGCAAGCTCAAAATCCTTTGGGTCGATTTGTAATAACCGTTGGTTTGATTTGAAACTTCCTCCTCTTCTGAAGGAGTTGGCTACCCAGACTATGCGTCCACTAACTTGTGGTACCAGGTCAATGGAGTTCCTTACCACAATTGAGCCTGTTCCGGTGATTTCGATAACATTCTCTTTTGTGCTTGGTTTTGCAATAGACACATAAGGAGCTCCGGTGTCTTTCGGCTTTGCCGTTTCTATCACAGAGGTTTTCATAACGTCCTCTTTGGAGGGCGCTTGGGAAAAATACAAACCAAGGATCAATAACAGCGCAATACCTGCTATTTGAAGCGCCCCTGTTGGCATTGATAATTTCATTTATTCACTCCGATCCTTTGTCAATTGGCGTCGGCCAACCTCTTTATATTAGATCTGATCAAACAAGGAATAACACTTAATACATCAGAAGCCAATGGGTTGCTATTGCTAGCTGATTCACCTAGCAGGTCACATCCAGATAAAGTGCTTTTACTAGACTACCTTTCCGCTCAGATTGTTCGTATATCGGCCATCTTGATAGGCAACTTGGCCATTTACCACGACGGCTTTATAGCCTTTTGATTTACGAATATATCGTCGAGCTTCACCTGGGAAATCATCAACGAACTCTTCCTTTCCTGCAGCCACATTATCTGGATCAAAGATGGTGATGTCCGCGGCCTTACCCTCTTCCAAAGTTCCTCGGTCGGCGAGTCCCCAATCTGTTGCTAGCTCACCAGTCATCTTGTGTATTGCTTCTTCTAGCGTGAATGTCTTCGTCTCGCGCACATAATGTTCAAGCAAGTGAGAAGTATCGCCTGTTCCGCAGAATTGGGTGATGTGAGCTCCAGCGTCTGACGCCCCGAAATGGCATAAAGGGTGGCTGACGATTTTTGCGACAGCCTGCTTATCAGCATTGATCACATTTTGTAATTGGAATTCTGTATCTAAATTATCATTGATAGCTAGGTCTAGAATCACCTCTCCAATTTCCTTTTCTTCCTCTTGGGCAATCTCTGCGAGGTATCTTCCTTCATAGGCCTGATTCTCTTTTGTTTTAACGCTGCCGACTTTTAGGAAGGGTATCGAGCCTCCAAATCCTTGAGCTGTTTTCATCTCTTCTACCAATGAGCTTCTCTCGTTTTGGAATTTCTCTATACGCTGCGCTCGAGGTAAATCCATGATTTTTTTCCAGCCTGGTAGCGCGTACAACAGCATACTTGTTTCGGAAAGCCTCATATTAAGGTCGAAACAACGAGGCATCGATTGCCCGTACACTCGCGCGCCACGTTCCTGTTCTTGCTCCAGGGCGCTAATGAGCTCCTTTGCGTCAGGTGAAACTGGGGAACTGATAACCGGCTGAAAACTGCACGCAACCTCCGCATGCAGACTGATGTCCCCTAGCTCACGAATGTTATCCAGTTGTTGCTTCATGTCAGGGAAGTAAGGGACCACTTGCCATATTCCTCGCCCGCTTTCGGCCATTGCTTTAGCAAGCGCCAATTTTTCGTTGATGTCGGCGAAGCGACTGGGTACCGGGTCGCCGTTTTCGTCGATATCTACATAGGAGCTCGAAATGCCCAGGGCTCCGGCTTGCATCGCATCTTTAACGATATTGCACATCTTTTGAATTTCTTCTTCGGTCGCTGCTCTTTTTTGGCTTTCTTGTCCCATAACGAAGAGTCTTATAGCGGAATGACCGATCAGTGCCCCGACATTAATCCCCAGTTTAGGGCGAATGTGGTCAAGGTACTCGGGAAAACTTTGCCAGGAGAATGGAACTGCTTCATCGAAGGTAGCCTTTTTGATGTCCTCAATAACTCCAAACATGCTTACGATTTTGTCGGCATCCTCTTTACCTCTAATTGGAGCGAGACTGAGAGAACAGTTTCCCGTTACCACGGTTGTGATGCCGTGTTCTACAGAGGGTGTTGCATAACCATCCCAGCATAGTTGGGGATCGAAGTGTGTGTGAATATCTATGAACCCGGGCGAGACAACAAGATTAGTTGCATCGATCACCTCAAGACTCTCGCCACCGATCTCGCCTATTGAGACTATTATTCCGTCTTTGATGGCAAGGTCTGCTCTTTTCGGAGAAGAACCTGTTCCGTCAATAATAGAACCGTTTTTTATTAAAAGATCATAATTCACTAATCTGCTCACACCGCTTCTTATGAGGCCTAGTTTGATGCCAGCTTGGGGTTAAAATCAAATGTTTGAATTACACTAAAGATTAATGACGAACTCGCTAGAAAGTAATAACTAGCTGCTTTCATCTCACCCTTTTGCTAGCCGGCGTATTCGATCCGGATTAGTCGCGGTTGACCAGACGCGATAGCTCAGCCCAATAGCCGCGGAAATGACGCCGCATGCGAGCCCGACCCAGAAGCCGAAGACTTCCATTGGGTCAGAAACCAGACCAAAGCCTAGAATGCATCCTATAGGTAGGCCAATGAGCCAAAAGCTCAATAGAGCTATGAAAAGAGGGGTTCTTGTATCTTTATAGCCCCGCAGCACTCCAAGACAAGTTGATTGGCAGGCATCGAATACCAGGAAAAAGACGACGAATAATAAAAGTGTGGCAG